>NZ_JCAFUN010000008.1:0-240657 GCF_059371375.1 Stenotrophomonas sp. YJH_SMC_64
GCGGACAAGAAGTTCTCGACTAAACGGCGTCAAACGGGCATTTTTATGGTGGTTCATCCGGGCTCTTTGGGGTCTGGATAGGTGTGGTAACCACCATTTTCCAAAGATGCCCCGGATGAACAACCTACCGAGAGATCACAGCTAGCGGCCGTGGAACGCGACGATCAGGATGCGCTGCATGTCCTGTTGAAGGACGCCCCACAGCGCGCCAACCAGATCGAACCCGGTTGCGGCGGCACCGCGCTGTTCGAGGCGATCCGCCTGGACCGTCCACAGGCATTGCAGGTACTGCTGCAGGGCGGCGCCTTGCCGGCGATGCCGGAGCGCCTGCACATGAGCAAAGTGACCAGCTACCTGGACTATGCACGCTTCCTGAAGAAGCCGCGCAGCGCGGAGCTGATGGCAGTGCTGGAAGCGCCGGTCGTCGCTGCCGCCCCCACGCCGATGCCGGCACCGCAACGCAGCTTCTGGGACCGGCTGTTCAGACGGAAGTGATCGACCCCGGAAACAGCAACGCCGGGCATGGCCCGGCGCTACCTTTCAGATCTCTCAGCCCGCATCCACCGCCAGCGCGCCCAGCGCACTGGCCTTGATGCGCTCCTTGGCCTTCTCACAGGCTCCATCGCAATGCAGGCGCGAGGCCTCCAGCTGCGGCGGCAGGTGCTCGGCCAGGAAGTCGATGAACACGCGCACCGCCGGCAACAGGCCACGGCGCGAGGCGAACACGGCATGGCACACGCCCTGCGGCAGCGACCAGTCCGGCAGCACTACTTCCAGTTCGCCATTGCGCACGGCATCGGCGCACACGGTTTCCGGCAGCATGGTGATGCCGAAGCCGTCCTTCACCATGCTCTGCAGCAGCGGGAAATCGAAGCCGGCCACGCGTGGCTGCAGGTCGACCCGGCGCACTTCGCCTTCCGGCCCATGCAGTTCCCAGCGCTGGCGCGCTTCGTCTTCGCTGATGCTGAGGGTGACGTGCTGGGTCAGTTCTTCCGGGTCCTTGGGGCGGCCGGCGCGGTCCAGGTACTTCGGGCTGGCCACCAGCAGTTCCTGCACCTGGCCGAAGCTGCGCATCACCAGGCTGCCGTCGTCGTCCAGGCGCGAACGCACGCGCAGGGCCACGTCGTAGCCTTCATTGATGATGTCCACGCGGCGGTTGCTGATGTTCAGCTGCAGGCGCACCTTCGGGTACTGCTCGAGGAACTTGGGCAGCAGCTTGGGCAGCTGCATCTGCGCCAGCGACACCGGCACACTGGCGCGCACCACGCCGCGCGGTTCCGCGCTGAGGCGGTCGACAACTTCGCGGGCGGCCTGCGCCTCGGCCAGCATCGTCTGCGCGTGGCGATGCACGCTGGTGCCGACGTCGGTGACCGCGAAGCGGCGCGTGGAGCGCTGCAGCAGGCGCACGCCCAGGTCGGTCTCCAGCTGGCTGATGCGGCGGCTCAGGCGCGACTTGGGGATGCCCAGCGCGCGCTCGGCGGCGGCAAATCCACCGTGGTCGACCACCATCGCAAAGTAGTACAGATCATTCAGGTCATGCATGCCCGAGTTCCATATCTAGAACAATACGTGGCATTCAATCACCTTTATTCCGCCTTTGCAACAACCTATCGTTCTCTCCGTCGGCGGGGCCACCCCGCCCCTTCCCTCCAGAACATAGGTGACTGCCATGAAGCTTCTGCATCTCGACGCCAGCGTGCTTGGCGACAATTCCGTCTCGCGCCAGCTGTCGGCCGCCGTGGTTACCCGCTTCACGGGCCAGATCGATGGCCTGCAGGTCGATTATCGCGATCTTGACGCCAATCCGGTACCGCATCTGCGCAGCAGCTCGCTGGCCAGGACCGATGCCGCCGAGGCGACCGATGCTGAACAGGTGATGCAGCAGTTCCTGGAGGCCGACATCGTGGTGATCGGCGCGCCTATGTACAACTTCAGCATTCCTTCCACGCTGAAGGCCTGGATCGACCGCGTGGCCGTGGCCGGCCGCACCTTCAAGTACACCGAGAACGGCCCGGTGGGCCTGGCCGGTGGCAAGCGGGTGATCATCGCCAGCAGCCGCGGTGGCATCTACACCGACTCGCCGGCCGACTTCCAGGAGCCGTTCCTGCGCCAGGTGTTCGCCTTCATGGGCATCAACGAGGTCGAGTTCGTGCGCGCCGAGGGCATCGCCTACTCGCCGCAGCACCGTGAAGACGCCATAGCCGGTGCACTGGCAGCTCTGCCGTCGCACGAAGTGGTCGAAGCCGTCGCTGCATAAGCGTTCCAGCGTTCGGCGCCGCTCTCTCCTCGTCGAGGCGCTGAACGCGGGCCGTGGATCCCCTCCCCCATCCCGGCCCACCCTGGCGGCCCCGCTTTGCGGGGCCGTTTTTTTGCGTCAGTAGATCCACGCCATGCGTGGATTCGGTGCCATGCGCGGCGCTCACCAGCACGTTAGGCTGGGGCCATGAACTACATCGTGACCACTGCGCACCGCAGCGAATTTCCGCACCCGATCACCCTGCGCCGCGGGCAGGCGCTGGCGGTGGGCGAACGCTATGAAGGCCCGGAGGGCTGGGCGGACTGGTTCCTGTGCGAGGCCGAGGGGCAACAGCCCGGATTCGTGCCAGCACCGGTGATCGGTCGCACTGCGCAGGGTGACGCGTTTGCCACGCAGGATTACGGCGCGCGGGAGCTGGATGTGGATCCCGGCCAGCTGCTGCGTGGGCAGCGCACGCTCAATGGCTGGGCGTGGTGCGTGCCGGAGGCCGGCGACCCGGGATGGGTGCCGTTGGAGAAGGTGCGGGTTGTGGAGTGATCGTGGGGTTCATCCACGCATGGCGTGGATCTACTGGGGCATCGGTGAAATCATGCCGAGCGCCTGCAACATCCTCCAGTAGATCCACGCCATGCGTGGATTCGGTGCCATGCAAGCATGGCACCCACCAGAGCCGCAGCACCGCCCGATCAGGGAATCAGGCGATGGTTTCCAGACCGCCCATGTACGGGCGCAGGGCTTCCGGCACGGTGATGCTGCCGTCGGCGTTCTGGTAGTTCTCCATCACCGCGATCATCGCGCGGCCGACGGCCACGCCCGAGCCGTTCAGCGTGTGCGCCAGCTCCGGCTTGCCGGTGGCCGGGTTGCGCCAGCGCGCCTGCATGCGGCGGGCCTGGAAGTCACCACAGTTCGAGCACGAGGAGATTTCGCGGTAGGTCTCCTGCGACGGCAGCCAGACTTCCAGGTCGTAGGTCTTCACCGCAGAGAAGCCCATGTCGCCGGTGCACAGCAGCACCTTGCGGTACGGCAGGCCCAGCTTTTCCAGCACCACTTCGGCGCAGCGGGTCATGCGCTGGTGTTCGGCATCGCTGTCTTCCGGGCGGCTGATCGAGACCAGCTCGACCTTCTCGAACTGGTGCTGGCGGATCATGCCGCGCACGTCGCGACCACCGCTGCCAGCCTCGGCACGGAAGCACATCGAGTGGGCGGTCATGCGCAACGGCAGGCGTTCGGCATCGACGATCTCGTCGCGCACGATGTTGGTCAGCGGCACTTCCGAGGTCGGGATCAGGTAGCGCGTGGAATCGCCCACGGCCGTCATGAACAGGTCGTCCTCGAACTTCGGCAGCTGGCTGGTGCCACGCAGCGAGTCAGCGTTGACCAGCAGCGGCACGTTGGTTTCCTCATAGCCGTGCTCGCCGGTGTGCAGGTCGACCATGAACTGGGCCAGCGCACGGTGCAGGCGCGCGATCGGGCCGCGCAGCACGGTGAAGCGCGAGCCGGACAGCTTGGCCGCGGTCTCGCCGTCCAGCCAGCCGTTGCGGGCGCCCAGTTCGACGTGGTCGAGCACCTTGAAGTCGAACTGGCGCGGGGTTCCCCAGCGCGACTGCTCGACGTTGTCGTTCTCGTCGGCACCGGCCGGCACGTCATCGGCCGGCAGGTTCGGGATGCCCATCGAGATCGCTTCGATCTTCTCGCGCAGCTCGTCCAGCGCCACTTCCGAGGCCTTCAGCTCGTCGGCGAAGGCTGCGACCTCGGCCATGATGGCCGAGACGTCCTCGCCCTTGGCCTTGGCCTGGCCGATGGCCTTGGAACGGCTGTTGCGCAGGCTCTGCAGCTCCTGGGTCCGCACCTGGATGCGCTTGCGATCAGCCTCCAGGGACTCCAGGGCAGACACGTCGAGCTCGAAGCCGCGGCTGGTGCGCAGGCGTTCGGCGAGGTCGGCGGGCTGGTGGCGGAGCAGGGCTGGATCAAGCATGGCAGGTGTCGTGGTGGGTATCAGGGATGGGATTATCGCTTGTTATACGGATTTCTGCCGCCCGGTTCATTCCCGCCGTGGCAGAATCGAGCCATTCCGTACTGGTCCGGTCCATGTCTGCACCCCGCTCGTCGTCCGCCAAGTCGTTCACTGTGCATATCCCGCGCAACGCCCTGAAGATCGCCGGCATCGCCTTCGGCGTGGGCGTACTGCTGTTCGTGCTGGTCTGGCTGACCGGTCGCGACAAGGAGTTCTTCCGCGCCGATCCGGCTGCCCAGACCCCGCAGGAAACCGCCCAGATCGAGCCCCTGCCGGAACCACTGGCCGCTGCCGCCGGTTCCAGCGACATGCCCGATGCCAAGCCGGCACCGGTGGAGGAAGAAGCGCCGAAGCTGGTGGAAACGGCCCCGCCGCCGCCCGCGCCCGTGGCTGAAGCGGCCCCGGCTGCACCGGGCCCTGCGCCGGCGGCCACCGGCAACAGCCAGCCGATGCCGATTGCCGGCCAGTCGCCGCCGCCGTCCTATCCCGCCGCCGCCCTGCGCGCCGGTGAAACCGGTACGGTGGTGGTACGCGTGGACGTGGACGCCACCGGCTATCCGAACAACGCCACGGTGATCCAGCGCAGCGGTTCACGCGAGCTCGACCGTGCCGCCACCGACGCTGTGCGCCGCTGGCGCTTCACTCCGGCGCAGAGCAACGGCCAGGCCGTACCCGGCAGCATTGAAGTGCCGTTCGACTTCAAGACGCAGTAACTGAACACTTCCCGGCAGGCAAACTGAACCCTGCCGGTGGCGTTGACGCAACGCTGACACTTCCCGTCCGTGGCTCGGGCAACACTGCCCACGTCGTCCATTGACGGAAGGAGTTTGCGATGACCGCCACCACCCACGAAGACCTTCATTCGCCGCAGCTGCCGCAGGATTCAAGCGCGCAGCACAAGCCCACGTCGCCCTGGATGTGGATCGCGCTGATCGTGGCGATGTTTGCCGGCGCCCTGCTCTGGCTGCGTCATTCGAACCAGGAAGACGTGGCACCGGCGCCGGTCGGTGAGCGCATGCTGCCGGCCCCTGAGCAGCCCGCGGTGACGGATGCAGCGGCCCCTGCCGCGCGCCAGGCAACCCCGGCTACTGCTTCGCGGAAGGCCGCGCCGGCAGTGCGCAATCGTGAAGCCCGCCCGCTGGCCAGCAACCGCATGCCCACCTACCCCGCCGCCGCGCTGCGTAGCGGCGTGCAGGGCAGCGTGATCGCCAGCCTGAATGTCGATACCCGCGGCAATGTCGCCAGCGCTGCGATCGTCTCGCGCAGCGGCGAGCGCAGTCGCGATCTGGATCGTGCGGTGCTCAATACCGTGCAGAACTGGAAGTTCCAGCCGGCGGTGCATGACGGCCGCGCAGTAGCAAGCGTAGTGCGAGTCCCGGTGGATTTCCGTACCGAGCAGCGTTGATCGCGGACGAGGGGTTCGTGATGTTTAGACGGAGGCTTCGGCCTCCGTCCTTTTATGCGGGAAAGCGTGCCAACCAAGGTTGGCACCTACCAGGAGATGTGAGCGTGCCAACCAGGGTTGGCACCTACCGGGAGATGTGTGCGTGCCAACCAAGGTCGGCACCTACCGGGCATTGCGATCCGCCTGGCAGGGCCCGGCGGACGCGGTGACGATCAGGCCAGGTTGAATCCGGCGCTGCGGGCCAGGCCGTCGAAGTCCGGGAAGGACGTGGCGACGTTGGCGATATCGTTGATGCGCACCTCGCCGTCACTGATCTGGCCGGCAATGGCGAACGCCATGGCGATGCGGTGGTCGCCGTGGCTTTCGATGGTGCCGCTGCCCAGGCGCACGCCACCATGCAGGGTGGCACCGTCGTCGGTTTCGTCCACCTGCATGCCCAGCGCGCGCAGGCCGGTGGCCATCGCCGCAAGGCGATCGGATTCCTTCACCCGCAGCTCGGCGGCACCGCTCACCACGGTCTGGCCTTCGGCGGCGGCGGCGGCCACGAACAGCGCGGGGAACTCGTCGATCATGTCCGGCACCAGTGCTTCCGGAATGCGTGCACCCTTCAGCGGGGCATAGCGCACCACCAGGTCCGCCACCGGTTCACCGCCCTGCTCGGCCGGGTTCTCTTCGGTGATATCCGCGCCCATCAGGCGCAGCGCATGCAACAGACCGGTGCGGCGCGGGTTCAGGCCGACCTGTTTCAGGCGCAGCTCGGAGCCCGGAATGATGCTGGCAGCCACCAGATAGAACGCCGCAGACGAGAAGTCGGCCGGCACCACGATATCCGTGGCACGAAGGCGTTGGCCGCCGCGCAGGCGCGCCTTGCCCGGCGAGAATTCGATGTCCACGCCGAACGCGGACAGCATGCGTTCGGTGTAGTCGCGGGTCGGGTGCGGCTCGACAACGCTGGTTTCGCCCTGCGCGTACAGGCCTGCCAGCAACACCGCCGACTTGATCTGCGCGCTGGCCACCGGCGAGGCGAAGTCGATGCCATGCAGCGTCTGGCCGCCATGCACGTGCAGCGGCGGCGTGCCGTCATCCTGGGTGTCGATCTTCGCGCCCATCTGCGACAGCGGGCCGGTGACGCGGCGCATAGGTCGACCCGACAGCGACTCGTCGCCGATCAGCGTGCAGTCGAACGCCTGGCCCGCCAGCAGGCCGGCCAGCAGGCGCATGCCGGTACCGGCGTTGCCGCAGTCCAGCGGCGCATCCGGCGCCTTCAGGCCGTCGATGCCGACGCCGTGCACGATGCGCTGCGACGCGCTGGGGGTTTCGATGCGCACGCCCAGCTGGCTGAAGATGCGCGCGGTAGCGCGGGTATCTTCGCCTTCCAGGAAACCTTCGATATGCGAGGTGCCATCGGCCAGCGCGGCGAACATCACCGAGCGGTGCGAGACCGACTTGTCGCCGGGAATGGTCAGGCTGCCCTGCAGCGGCTGGCCCTTGCGGGCGATCCAGTGTTGCGCGTTGCTCATCGTTCGATCATTCCGTAAACGCCGGCAGCGCCGGCGATGCATCAGGGAGCGGCGGCCAGGGCCGCCGCAGCAGCACTCAGGGCACGGCCACCGGATAGGAGCCCAGCACCTTGATCTGCGCCGAGTGCGCTTCCAGTTCGGCCAGGGCAGCCTGCATCGGCGCGTCGTCGATGTGGCCGGCCAGGTCGATGAAGAAGCCGTATTCCCACTTGCCGTGGTGCGACGGGCGCGACTCGATGCGGTTCATGCTGATGCCGTGGCGGGCGAACGGGCTGAGCACGTCGAACAGCGCACCGGGCTTGTCATGGATGAACACCAGCACCGAGGTGCGGTCGTGGCCGGAGGTCGGGAAGATGTTACGGCCCACCACCAGGAAGCGGGTGGTGTTGTCGGCATCGTTCTGGATCGGCTTGGTGACCACCTTCTTCAGGCCATACACGTGGCCGGCACTCTCGCCGCCGATGGCCGCTGCGTCGTCGGCGTTGCGCGCACGGCGCGCACCTTCGGCGTTGCTGGATACCGGAATCTTCTCGGCCTTCGGCAGGTTGGCGCGCAGCCACGCCGAGGTCTGCATGAACGACTGCGGGTGTGCGTAGATGCGCTCGATGTCCTCGATGCGGCCGCTGCGCGACATCAGGTACTGCTGCACGCGCAGTTCCACTTCGCCACAGATCTTCAGGTTGGAGGTCAGGAACATGTCCAGGGTGATCTGGATGGTGCCCTGCCCCGAATTCTCCACCGGCACCACGCCGAAATCGGCGTTGCCCGCTTCCACTTCCTGGAACACTTCCTCGATGCTGGCCATCGGCAGGCCCAGCGCGGAGCGGCCGAAGTGCTTGAGCACCGCCTGCTGGCTGAAGGTGCCTTCCGGGCCGAGGTAGCCGATCTTCAGTGGCTCCTGCTGCGCCAGGCAGGCCGACATGATCTCGCGGTAGACGTGCACCAGCAGTTCATCGCTGAGCGGGCCTTCGTTGCGGTCCACCACCATGCGCAGCACCTGCGCTTCGCGCTCGGGGCGGTAGTAGTCGACGGCAGCAGCCAGCTTGCCCTTGGCCTTGCCGACCTGGTGGGCGAAACGCGCGCGCTCGGCGATCAGGCTCTGGATGTCGCGGTCGATCTGGTCGATCTTCGAACGCACATCGGCCAGCGCCAGCGGCGCCAGGGTGGGCGCCGGGTTCGACGCAGCCTTGGACGTGCTCTTGCCCTTGGCCTTGGTGGAGGCGCTGTCCTTGGCCGATTCGGCCTTCTTCGGCACCTTCTTGCTGGATTTGCTGCTTGCCATCGGAATTCCCTGTTGCGGGGCACGCACCCGACGGTGCGCGCCGTTCATTGCTCAACCGTGACGCTGCTGGAAATCGGCCATGAAGGCGACCAGCGCCTCGGCCCCGGCCAGCGGCATGGCGTTGTACAGCGAAGCCCGGATGCCGCCGACCACCTTGTGGCCCTTCAGCGCCAGCAGGCCAGCGGCCTTGGCTTCGGCGACGAAGCGGGCGTCAAGCTCGGCATCGGGCAGGAAGAACGGAATGTTCATGCGCGAACGGGCCGCATATGCGACTTCATTGCGGTAGAAGCCGCCGGAGCCGTCGATGGCGCCGTACACCAGCGCGGCCTTGGCGGCGTTGCGCTTGGCGAATTCGGTCACGCCGCCTTCGGCCAGCATCCACTTGAACACCAGGCCGGCCAGATACCAGTTCCAGGTCGGCGGCGTGTTGAGCATCGAATCGCGGGCGACGTGCGAGCGGTAATCGAAGATGTCCGCGCGCGGCTGGCCACTGCGCTCGAGCAGGTCGCGGCGGATGATCATCACCGCGACGCCGACCGGGCCCAGGTTCTTCTGCGCGCCGGCGTAGATCACGCCATAGCGGCGCACATCCAGCGGTTCGCTGGCGATGGACGAGCTGAAGTCGGCGATCAGCGGGACGTTGCCGGTGTCGGGCACATCACGGAATTCGACGCCGTGGATGGTCTCGTTGGCGGTGATGTGCACGTAGGCGGCATCGCGCGACAGCTGCCAGTCGGCACGCGCCGGCAGCTCGCGGTAGCCGTTGGCCTCGCTGCTGGCGGCAATGTTGACGTCGACGTAGACCCCGGCCTGCTTGACCGCCGTCTTGCCCCAGTGGCCACTAACCACGTAATCGGCACGCTGGCCCGGGGCGGCGAAGTTGAGCGGGATCAGTGCCTGCTGGGTGGTGGCGCCACCGGACAGGAACAGCACCGCATAGTCGTCGGGGATGTCGAGCAGGCGACGCAGGTCGGCCTCGGCTTCGGCAGCCACGGACATGAATTCCGCGCCGCGATGGCTCATTTCCACGATCGAAGCGCCGGACCCGTGCCAGTCCAGCATTTCCGCCTGCGCCTGGCGCAGGACCGATTCCGGCAAGGTCGCAGGGCCGGCACTGAAGTTGAACGCGCGCGTCATGTCACACCTGTGGGGCAAGACCCCTAGTATGCCGCAGTGCACCAGCCTTGCGGCCTTGTGGCGCAAGGGAAATTTGGTTTCATTGGAATCCATTGGCGACGCGACCGGGTAGTGCCGGCCGCTGGCCGGCAACCTCATGGATTCGGGGCGGCGGTTGCCGGCCAGCGCCCGACACTACCGTCACCGCGCGACCGTCAGCGCGCGCCGAACCAGAGCAGCAGGCTGAGCACTGCTGCCAGCAACAAGGCGCTGGCCAGCAGCCACGGCCAGCGCCGGACTCTGCGCGGCGTCACAGGCAGCACCGGCGCCTGTTCCGCGTCCTCGCCGGACTCGTCCTCGGCCGGCAACGGCCGCCGACGTGGATCATGCGGCACTTCCAGCACGAAACGATGCTGGCCATCGAACACCACCTGGTCGCCGGCCTGCAGCCAGCAGTGGCGCACGGCCACGCCGTTGACCCGGGTGCCGTCGGCACTGCCGAGGTCGCGCAGCAGCACACGATCACCGTGCACTTCCACGCGGGCGTGCTGTTCGGCGAAGGCCGGATCGTCGATGGCGATGTCGGCGTCGCTGCCGCGGCCGATCAACCGTGCCCGCGACAGCGTATAGCTGCGGCCATGATGCAGGCCGCCGACACCGCGCAGCAGGCGCTGCTGCTCATCGGTGCCATCGTCGTTCTTCGGCGCGGGTGCCTGCAGCAGGCTCTCGACCTCGCCCTGCAGCACCATCTCCACGCCGTCCACATAGACCGCATCGCCTGCACGCAGCAGCGCCATGCGACGCACCGGCCGACCATTCACGTGGATGCCACGGATACCGTTGCCGACCTGCAGCCACAGGCCGCGATCGTCCATGCAGAACTGCGCCAGCAGCAGGGCGCCGTGGCCGGCGTCGCCGAGCCGCACACTGCCGTTGGCCTGGCGCACGATGCGTTGCACCCCGGGCCGCAGCGGCTGGTCGGGCTGTTGTTGTTGACTGAAGTGAACAAGCAGGTTCTGCACGCGGCGCAGCCTAGCAGGTTGGCCGCCAACGAAGAAGAACCTGCGATGAGTGCTTGGCGCGACGGCCCTCGATGCGCACAATGCTCGCCCTCATTGATCATCCCCGCCCGGCGCCAGGAGCCTGCATGTCCACCATCGATGTCCGCCACGCCCACGCCCTGCCCGACGCGCAGGCACGCGCCGCGATCGAACAGGTCGCCGCCAAGCTGTCCGAGCGCTTCGGCCTGAAGTCGTCCTGGACCGCCGACGTGCTGAACTTCTCTGGCAGCGGCGTGGACGGTGCGATCGAACTGCAGCCGGGCGCCGTGCGCGTCACCGCCAAGCTGGGCTTCCTGCTGTCGGCGATGAAGGGCATGGTCGAGGGCGAGATCCAGCGCGTCCTGAAGGAAAAGCTGGGCTGAACCCCGGCGGCGGCCGTCACGGCCGTGCAACGCCAGTGCGCGCTACTCTCGGGGGCAGGCCCAACTCCCACGGGAAGTGCGATGAACCAGTACGAAAACGATGACCGCCGCAACGACGACGCCTCGTTCGGTGACCAGGCCGAGCGCTTCTCGCGCAAGCTGAGTGACTCGGCGCAGCAGGTCTGGCTGGCCGGCCTGGGCGCCCTGGGCCGTGCACAGGCCGAAGGCAGCCGCTTCTTCGACGGCCTGGTGAAGGAAGGCGAAGCCTGGGAGGCCCGCCGCCGTGAACGCCACGGCGAACAGGGCCCGGGCTGGCGCGACAACGTGGAATCCTCACTGGATGAGGCCCGCGAGAAGGCCTCTGGCACCTGGAACAAGGTCGAAAAGGCCTTCGATGACCAGGTGCAGGGCGTGCTCAAGCGCCTGCATGTCCCAACTGCGGACGAGGTGACCGCGCTGGAAGCCCGTATCGACGCCCTGCACGCGCGGCTGGCCAAGCTGGAAAACCGTGCGGCCTCGGGCACCGATGCTCCCGCCCCGGGCAGCCATCAGTCGCCAGGCAGCGTGCCCTGACCGGCCATTGTTGCAATGCAATAAAATTTGATTGACAATCGCGAGCAACCCGCCAATCGCTTCGGCTGCCGTTTGTTCCCTCCCCTCACGGCTTCAGGATTGGCGGGTTTTTCGTGCTCGCCGTATGCCGATCTGAGCGTTCCATCACGCTTCCTGTCAGGAACGTCCTGACCCAGCCGGATAGTGCGACCTTTACACTGTCGTCTTCCGCATTCGCCCCTTCCGCGCACCTCCTGCATGCTCCCTTGGATCCTGGCCCTGCTGTCGGCCCTGCTTACCTGTTCCCTGGCTGTTGTCTATCTGTGGTGGATCAAGCGGCGGCAGAAGGAGATGCAACTTGGCCTGCAAGCGCTGGCCGGCATGCACTGGCGCGAGTTCTCGGTACTGGTCAAGCGCATGCTGCGCGAACAGCGCGGCCTGCGTGAACTGAATGACCCGGCGGAGGAATCCCGCGAGCCGAGCAGCGACTTCCTGCTCAGCGACGGCCCCAACCAGTGGCTGGTGTCCTGCAAGCATGGCCTTGCCTACCGTATCGGCACCGCCGCAGTGAACGAGCTGGGGGCTGCTGCGCGCCTGGCCGGCGCCAAGGGCGGCGTGCTGCTGACCGAAGGCCGGATGGAACGCGACGGGCGCAGCGCTGCCGAGAAGCAGGCGGTCGAGGTGCTGGACGGTCCGCGCCTGTGGCCGCTGCTGCAGCCCTACCTGCCGGCGGAAATCGAAACCCGTGTGCGTGCCAGCGCCCGCCATGAAGCCCTGCGCCGGATCGCCATTGCCGCGCTCGGCGCGGTCACGCTGGGCCTGCTGGTGGGATTGAGCCTGCAAGGCTTGCATGTGCAGGACACCGCGCCTGTTGCCGAGGTGGCGGCCCCCCCCGCGCCGGTTGCGCCTGCGGTTGGAGCGGCGCCCG
Organism: Stenotrophomonas sp. YJH_SMC_64; assembly: GCF_059371375.1. Lineage (NCBI taxonomy): Bacteria > Pseudomonadati > Pseudomonadota > Gammaproteobacteria > Lysobacterales > Lysobacteraceae > Stenotrophomonas > Stenotrophomonas sp. YJH_SMC_64. The sequence continues at coordinate 12,498 of NZ_JCAFUN010000008.1, forward strand.
AACCGGCACCGGCCCCCGCCACCACGCCGCCGGCCGCTGCGCCTGCACCGGCCGCGCCCTCAGCCGACGCGCGCAGCAACCCCAACCCGGATGCCGCCACGCTGGAGCGCTTCCAGGCCGATCTGTCCCGCGCCTTGGCCGGCAAGCCCGGTATCGCCAGCGGGGTCTGGCTGACCCGGCAGACGCTGGCGATCAACCGCACGGGCGAGCTGGACGCGGTCTGGCCGCAGGTCTGCGAGGAAGTGCTGCACTACCCCGCCCTGCGCAACGTGCGCATCCAGCTCAACGCCCGCCCCGGCGTGGATGAGCCGGTGCGCTGGCGCCAATGCGCCACGTACTGATGGGGCCGCATCCACGCGTGGCGTGGATCTACTGAACCCCGATGCGCGACCCCTTGGTAGATCCACGCCACGCGTGGATGCCTTTGCAGAGTTGAGCCACGCGCGAACAGCAGCCGAGCATCGGCTCGGCTCCACATGGCGCCAGCTCAGCCCAATGCCGCGAGATGGGCGATGTAACTGGAGCGCGATTCACCCGCCGCTCTGGCCTGCGCATCCAGCCTCGCCAGGATCCGGCGTGGCAGGCTGATATTGACCCGCTCGATGGTATCGTCCAGCAGAGCCGGATCAATGCAGATGTACGCAAGAATCCAACGGATGTCCTTGGATGCCTCGGCGGCGATCTTCTGCGGCGCGGACGGTGTCGGAATCGAACGCCCCTCATCCAGGGCCGCATCAATCCAGGCGAGTGCAGCTTCCTCGGCAGCGCTGAGCGCATCATCAAGCGTATCGGCCGCCGAGAAGCACCCCGGCAGATCTGGAACGACCACACCCCACGCGGTGCGCTCATCGCCTGCCTCGATCAAGACTGGATATCGCATGGGCCCTCCTACGTCAGTCCTGCGAGCTTCCGCAACGCCTGCACCAGCCCTTTCCCCAGATCCTTCCTTTGGGTGAGGAAGGGTGATGATGTGAGGGTGCTGCGGGTGCACGAATACATGATGGGATCCGCGGATCCGACGACAGATCCAACCTGCCGCTTCCAGATCCCGGATGAGGTCCCTGCTCTTCATGCAGGGACGATACACATCGTACACACGCCCCGACAGAGCTCAAGGCGACAGTCGTTCCGGCCCAGTAGATCCACGCCATGTGTGGATGGAATCCCTATCGCGCGCCCGGCGCGAAACGCGCCACCAGGTCCCAGGCATCCCCCAGGAACACCTGGCGCACGCGGGTGATCGGCTGTTCGCCACGCCAGGTAAGGCGTTCGATCACCAGGCAGGCGGTACCGGGCTTCACGTCCAGCAGCTTGGCGGTGGCGGTATCTGCCCCCCAGGCACTGATGCGGTGCTGGGCACGGGTCCACGACACGTTCTGCAGCAGCCAGCTGCCCGGCGCGGTAGTGCTGAAGTCGACCTCCAGTACCTCAGGCACGCCCACCGGGCTGATCAGGCGATGCTCCAGCGCCAGCGGGCGACCATCGGCCAGGTGCAGGCAGCGCATCGCCAGCAGGTTTTCCTGCCCGGCCAGCTCGACTTCACCGGCATTGCCGGCATCGGCAAGGCGCAGGTCGCGCTGCAGCAGGCGATAGGCGTACTGGTGGCCGCGCGAGCCAACCTCCATCGCGATATCGGGAATCTCCAGCGCCACCTGCTCCAGGTGCGGGGGCTGCCGCGCGACGAACGAACCGGCACGGCGACGGCGTTCGATCATGCCGCTCTCGGCCAGCGCGGTCAGCACCTTGTTCACCGTCATCCGCGAGCAGCCGTACTGCTCCATCAGCTCGTGTTCGTACGGAATCCGAAAGCCCGGCGCCCACTCTCCACTGAGGATGCGGCTTTCCAGATCGCTGCGGATACGCTGGTTGAGCGTGGCGGACTTGCTGGCCTTCACGTAATGGGGTCTCGGTGGCGGGAGGCGATCAGCCCAGCACGCCACGCAGGGCGGCGGTAAAGGCGGTGGTGATCGCCTCGCGCTGCAGGTGGCGGCCCTCGGCCACGCATTGGCGGCCATGGCGCCAGACCGATCGCAGCGCGCCATTACGTGCGGCGAACACCCAGCTGTCAAGCCATGCGTCATCCTGTCGCGCCTGCAGCGCCGGGTGCCCGGCATCCAGTTCGACCAGGTCGGCACTGGCGCCGACCTGCAGGCCAGCGGCCACGCCCAGCGCCTGTGCACCACCGTGCAGTGCGCCTTCGAACAGGAAGCGGCCGGTGCTGCGGGTGGCATCCGGGGCCAGCACGTTGCGACCGCGCAGGGTCAGGCGCTGGCCGTATTCGAGCAGGCGCAGTTCTTCGGCCGCATCAATCAGCACATTGGAATCGGAGCCGACACCGAAGCGCCCGCCCTCGCGCGCGAACGCCTGCATCGGGAACAGGCCGTCACCCAGGTTGGCTTCGGTGATCGGGCACAGGCCGGCCACGGCCTGGCTGGCCACGATGGCGACGCGCTCATCGTCGGTGATGTGGGTGGCGTGCACCAGGCACCAGCGCGCATCCACCGGTGCATGGTCGTACAGCCACTGCACCGGACGCTGGCCGCTCCAGGCCAGGCAGGCCTCGACTTCACGCACCTGCTCGGCGATATGGATGTGCACCGGGCCGTCGGTCAGCGGCAGCAACGCACTCAATTCCTCGCCGGTGACTGCACGCAGGCTGTGCGGCGCGATGCCGAGCACCGCATCCGGCAGCGCGGCCAGTGCCGGCTTGGCGGCGTCCAGCAACTGCGCGAAACCGTTCACGTCGTGGATCAGGCGCCGCTGCGCTGGATTCGGCGCCGCCCCGCCGAAATCGGCATGCGCATAGAACACCGGCAGCAGGGTCAGGCCGATGCCGGTCTGCTCGGCGGCGGCAGCAATCCGTGCACTCATCTCGGCGCGGTTGGCATAGGCGCGACCATCGGCGTCGTGGTGCAGGTAATTGAATTCGCCGACGCGGGTGAAGCCGCTTTCCAGCATTTCCATGTAGGCCTGGGCGGCGATGGCCTGCACCGCGTCCGGGCGCAGATGGGCCAGGAAGCGGTACATCAGCTCACGCCAGCTCCAGAAGCTGTCACCGTCGCCGCCGCCGATCTCGGTCAGCCCAGCCATGCCGCGCTGGAAGGCGTGGCTGTGCAGGTTGGGCAGGCCCGGCACCAGGATGTCGACGCGGGTGTCGCCGTGCTGGGCGCCCTGCCCCATGTGGATCGCCGTGATGCGGCCGTCCTGCACCTGCAGGCGGACATCGCGGGCCCAGCCATCGGCCAGCAGGGCGTGGGCGGCATGGAAACAGTGTGGGGAACGCGAATCGGACATGGCTGGACAACCCGAAATGGACGCCTATATTGTATAGACATATAAGCACAGCCGCGTTGTGGATGCCATGCACGTCGATACCCTCTGGTCCAACGTCCACCTGATGACCCTCGATGGCGAGGGGCTGGGTGTCATCCGCGATGGCGTGATGGCCTGCGCCGACGGCCGCATCGTCCATGTCGGCCCGGCCGGCAGCGACGCCCACCTGCAGCCGACCACCCGCATCGATGGCGAAGGCCGCTGGATCTCGCCCGGCCTGATCGACTGCCACACCCACCTGGTCTACGCCGGCAACCGCGCCAACGAATTCGAGCAGCGCCTGCAGGGCGTCAGTTATGCCGAGATCGCCCGTGCCGGCGGCGGCATCGTCTCCACCGTGCGCGCCACCCGTGCTGCCACCCCGGAACAGCTGGCCAGCGAAAGCCGGCCGCGCCTGCTGGCGATGCGTGCCGAAGGTGTGACCACGATCGAGATCAAGTCCGGCTACGGCCTGACCCTCCCCGACGAACGCAAGCAGCTGCAGGTAGCGCGTGCGCTGGGCGAGGAGTGCCGGGTCAACGTGGTGACCACATTCCTCGGCGCACACGCGATTCCGCCAGGCCGCGAGGCGCAGGAATACACCGACGAGGTGTGCAACGTGATGATTCCAGCCATCGCCGCCGAAGGCCTGGCCGAAGCGGTGGACGTATTCTGCGAGAACATCGCCTTCTCGCCGGCGCAGGCGCGGCAGGTCTTCGAAGCGGCGCGCGCCAACGGGCTGGCGGTGAAGATCCATGCCGAGCAGCTGAGCAACCAGCATGGCGCCGAACTGGCAGCCAGCTTCGGTGCCCTCTCGGCCGACCATATCGAACATCTGGACGATGCCGGCATCGCCGCGATGGCCGCCGCCGGCACCGTCGCCGTGCTGTTGCCCGGTGCCTTCTATTTCACCCGCGATACCACCCTGCCGCCGATCGCTGCGCTGCGTGCGGCCGGCGTGCCGCTGGCGTTGGCCACCGACAGCAATCCGGGCACTTCGCCGCTGACCAGCCCGCTGCTGGCGATGAACATGGGCGCCACCCTGTTCCGCCTGACCGTGGATGAGTGCATCGCCGGCTTCACCCGTGAAGCGGCGCGCGCGCTCGGACGCAGCGACCGCATCGGCCGCCTCGCCGTGGGCCTGGACTGCGACCTGGCGATCTGGGACATCGATGCCCCCGCCGACCTGGTCTATCGCATTGGATTCAACCCGCTGCACGCGCGCGTGGTGCGCGGACAGCCCGACCTGCCTGCCTCCTGGAGCAACACATGAGCAACACCCTGGTTCTTCGCCCCGGCCATGTCACTCTCGCCCAGTGGCGGCAGGTCTATCGCGGTGCGCCGCTTGCACTGGACCCGGCCGCGCTGCCGGTGGTGCGCGCCAGTGCTGCGGCGGTGGCCGCCATCGTCGCCAAGGGCGCGCCGGTGTATGGCATCAACACCGGTTTCGGCAAGCTGGCCAGCGTGCGCATCGAGCGCGAAGATCTGGCCACTCTGCAGCGGAACATCGTGCTCTCGCATGCCGCTGGCGTGGGCGAGTCGATGCCGGCCAGCGTGGTGCGCCTGATGATGGCGCTTAAGCTGGTCAGCCTGGCGCAGGGTGCGTCAGGCATTCGCGAGGAGACGCTGCTGCTGCTGGAAGCGATGCTGATCAAGGGCGTGCTGCCGGTGGTGCCCGCACAGGGCTCGGTGGGTGCCTCGGGTGACCTGGCGCCGCTCTCGCACCTGGCCAGCGTGATGCTGGGCGTAGGCGAAGCCTTCATCGGCGGCGAACGCCTGCCGGCGGCCGATGCACTGGCACGTGCCGGCCTGCAGCCGATCGAACTGGGCGCGAAGGAAGGCCTGGCGCTGCTCAACGGCACCCAGTTCTCCACCGCCTATGCGCTGGCGGGCCTGTTCGAGATCGAGACCGTGTTCCAGGCCGCACTGGTCACCGGCGCGCTGTCGGTGGAAGCTGCCAAGGGTTCCGACACGCCCTTCGACCCGCGCATACACGCGATCCGCGGCCAGCGCGGGCAGATCGCCACCGCCGCCACCCTGCGCGCGCTGATGCAGGGCTCGGACATCCGCGAGTCGCATCGCGACAACGACGTGCGCGTGCAGGACCCGTACTGCCTGCGCTGCCAGCCGCAGGTGATGGGCGCGGCGCTGGACATCCTGCGCCAGGCCGCGACCACGCTGGAAATTGAAGCCAACGGCGTGTCCGACAATCCGCTGGTGTTCACCGACACCGGCGAAGCGCTGTCCGGTGGCAACTTCCACGCCGAGCCGGTGGCCTTCGCCGCCGACATGCTGGCGATGGCGGTGTGCGAGATCGGTTCGATCAGCGAGCGCCGCCTGGCGATGCTGGTGGACCCGGCCCTGTCCGGCCTGCCGGCGTTCCTGACCCCGCGCCCGGGCCTGAATTCCGGCTTCATGATTCCGCAGGTGACCGCCGCCGCGCTGGTCTCGGAAAACAAGCAGCGCGCCTACCCGGCCAGCGTTGATTCGATTCCGACCTCGGCCAACCAGGAAGACCATGTGTCGATGGCCGCGCATGGCGCGCGCCGGCTGATGCAGATGGCCGAGAACGCCGCCAACGTGATCGGCATCGAGCTGCTGGCCGCCGCGCAGGGCTGTGATTTCCATGCGCCGCTGCGCTCCAGCGCCGCGCTGGAAACGGTGCGCGCCACCCTGCGTGCGCAGGTGCCGACGCTGGAAGAAGACCGCTATTTCCACCCCGACATGGTGACCGCCACGAATCTTGTGCGCAGTGGCGCGCTGGCGCAGGGCCTGGGCGATCTGTTGCCGACTGTGGAACCGCAGGCATGACGACCCTTCCTGAATGGTTGACGGTGCACGAGGGCGATGCCCCCCTCATCGTCAGCTTCCCGCATACCGGCAGCGAGCTGCCGCACGACCTGATCGGCGACTACCACTCGCCGTGGCTGGCCCGCCGCGATGCCGACTGGTGGGTGCACGAGCTGTACGACTTCGTGCGCGGCATGGGCGCGACCACGGTGCGCTCGGCGATCTCGCGTTCGGTGATCGACCTCAACCGCGATCCCAGCGGCGTGTCGCTGTACCCGGGCCAGAACACCACCGGCCTGTGTCCGCTGACCACCTTCGACAACCAGCCGCTGTACCACGCCGGGCGCGAACCGGACGAAGCAGAAATCGCCCGTCGTCGCGACACGTATTTCCTGCCTTACCACGATGCGCTGGCTTCGCAGATCACGCGCCTGCGTGCACGCCACGGCACCGTGGTGGTGTACGACGCGCACTCGATCCGCTCGCATATCCCGCACCTGTTCGAGGGCGAACTGCCGCAGTTCAACCTGGGGACTGCCGGTCCGTCCGGCGCACCGGACACCTCCTGCGACAACGCCCTGAGCGACGTGGTGGAAAACCTGCTGAAGATCAGCGGCATGAGCCAGGTGCGCAACGGCCGCTTCAAGGGCGGCTGGATCACCCGCCACTACAGCAACATCGCCGGCGGCGTGCACAGCCTGCAGATGGAACTGGCCTGCCGCGGCTACATGCACGAACCCCTGCCGGACCAGGTGGACGAACACAGCTGGCCCACCCCGCTCGACCCCGACCACGCCGCACCACTGCGCCACACCCTGGCGCAGGTGCTCAACGCCTGCCTTGAATTCGCTACGAACCGGAGCGCCGCATGACCCGCAACGACCCGTCCCGCACCATCGCCGCGCCGACCGGCACCACGCTCAATGCCAAGAGCTGGCTGACCGAAGCACCGCTGCGCATGCTGATGAACAACCTGCACCCGGACGTGGCCGAGCGCCCGCAGGAACTGGTGGTGTATGGCGGCATCGGCCGCGCCGCACGCGACTGGGAAAGCTTCGACGCCATCGTCGAAACGCTCAAGCGCCTGGACGATGACCAGACCCTGCTGGTGCAATCGGGCAAGCCGGTGGGCGTGTTCCGCACCCACGCCGATGCACCGCGCGTGCTGATCGCCAATTCCAACCTGGTGCCGCGCTGGGCCAACTGGGACCACTTCAACGAGCTGGATAAGAAGGGCCTGGCCATGTACGGCCAGATGACCGCCGGCAGCTGGATCTACATCGGTGCGCAGGGCATCGTGCAGGGCACCTACGAGACCTTCGTGGAAATGGGGCGCCAGCATTTCGGCGGCGACCTGACCGGGAAGTGGCTGTTCACCGGTGGCCTCGGCGGCATGGGTGGTGCACAGCCGCTGGCTGCCGTGATGGCCGGTGCCTCCTGCCTGGCCGTCGAGTGCCGCAAGAGCAGCATCGACATGCGCCTGCGCACCGGCTACCTCGACACCTGGACCGACAATCTGGACGAAGCGCTGCGCCTGATCGATGAATCGTGCAAGGCCGGTACGCCGAAGTCGGTGGGCCTGCTCGGCAACGTTGCCGATGTGCTGGCCGAACTGCTCAAGCGCGGCGTGAAGCCGGACCTGCTGACCGACCAGACCTCCGCGCACGACCCGGTGAACGGCTACCTGCCGCAGGGCTGGACGGTCGAACAGTGGGATGAGAAGCGCGCTTCCGCCCCCAAGGAAGTGGAGAAGGCCGCGCGTGCATCGATGGCCAACCACATCCGCGCCATGCTCGGCTTCCATGCGCTGGGCGTACCGACCGTGGACTACGGCAACAACCTGCGGCAGATGGCGCTGGAAGAAGGCGTGGCCAATGCGTTCGATTTCCCGGGTTTCGTGCCGGCCTACATCCGCCCGTTGTTCTGCCGCGGCATCGGCCCGTTCCGTTGGGCGGCACTGAGTGGCGACCCGGAAGACATCGCCAAGACCGATGCCAAGGTGAAGGAACTGATTCCGGACAACCCGCACCTGCACCGCTGGCTGGACATGGCCGCCGAGAAGATCAAGTTCCAGGGCCTGCCGGCGCGCATCTGCTGGGTCGGCCTGGGTGATCGTGATCGACTTGGCCTGGCGTTCAACGAGATGGTCGCCAACGGCGAACTGAAGGCGCCGGTGGTGATCGGTCGCGACCACCTGGACAGTGGCAGCGTCGCCTCGCCGAACCGCGAAACCGAAGCGATGGCCGACGGCTCCGATGCGGTGTCCGACTGGCCGCTGCTGAACGCCCTGCTCAACACCGCCAGCGGCGCGACCTGGGTGTCGCTGCATCACGGTGGTGGCGTCGGCATGGGCTTCTCGCAGCACGCCGGCATGGTGATCGTCTGCGACGGCACCGAGGCAGCGGCCAAGCGGATTGGCCGCGTGCTGTGGAACGACCCGGCCACCGGCGTGATGCGCCATGCCGATGCGGGGTACGACATCGCGATCGACTGCGCGAAGGAAAAGGGGCTGGATCTGCCAGGGATTCTCGGCTGATCGCAGGGGTGCCGGCCAGCGGCCGGCACTACCGGAAACGTGTGGTAGTGCCGGCCGCTGGCCGGCTCTCCCTGATGCGGGAATCGGTGCCCTTGACCCGCTCTTCCGACGTGACCAACATGCGCCATCACCGCTGATGGATCACCGCGATGTACCGCACCCTGGCCGTTGCATTGCTCTGCACGCTGTTTGCGATCCCACCCGTTTCGGCGCTTGAAACTGCCGGCGATCTTTCCAAGCAGCTCAGCACCCAGCTGCAGACCAACCGCGAACGCTACGGCATCGCCGGCCAGGCGGTACTGGTCGCCCACAACGGTCAGGTGCTGTACCAGGGCGCCAGCGGTGAACGTGATCCCGCTACCCATGCGCCCGCCACCGTCGAGACCATCTTCGCCGCGCAGTCGATGGCCAAGCTGCTGACCAGCACGCTGGTGATGCAGTTGGTCGACCAGGGCAAGGTGGATCTGGATGCACCGGCCAGCCGCTATGTGCCGGACCTGCCTGCAGCATGGCAGGCGATCCACGTGCGCGATTTCCTCAACCACAGCTCGGGTATCGGCGAGTACTACGATCGTGTCGACAACCGTTGGGTCAGCAAGGGCTACCCCGGTGTAGCCCCTGACCTTGGCGCTGCACTGAAGGTAGCCGGCGCGACACCGATGCAGTTCGCCACCGGCAGCCGCGTACAGTACACCCAGGCCAACTACCTGGTGCTGACCGCCTTGCTGGAAGCGCATTACCGCAAGCCCTACCCAGCCATCGCGCGCGAACGCATCCTGCAGCCATTGAAGATGGCCAGCACGTCATGGGCCATCGCCAGCGTGCCAGCCAAGCGCGCGGCGGTGCCTTACATCGGCAAGGACGGCCAGCTGCAGCCGGCCAATGAAGATGCCTGGCCGGATTACGGCTGGGGCCATGCCGATCTGCAGACCAGCGTGGGCGACATGAACCGTTTCCTGCAGGCGCTGGCGAGCGGAAAGCTGGTGCGCACGGCGACCCTGGAAAAGCTCTGGCAGCCGCAGAAACTGAGCGGTGGCGGTAGCAATTTCTTCTCCACCGGTTGGGACACCACCCGAAGCGACGGCTACACCCAGGTCGGCCACGATGGTGGCACCCGTGTACGTGCGCGATTGGCCTACAAGGGCACGCTGGCCAGCGGCTACTGGGTGTTCGTGTACCTGACCAACGGCAGCGCCCGCAATGTCTGGTCCAGCACGCTGGTGGAGAGCATGATGGGGGTGGCCGCGCCCGGGGAGTTTCCGCATGCGGTGTTGTCCGAGCGGTTGATCGGCTATGCGCGGGATGACAGCACCGATGCGAAACCGCAGATGCGTAGCTGGCTGCGCGACAGCAATGGCGTTCCCACAGGTGAACTGGAACGTGCGATCAACGGTGATGGCTATGCCATCCGCGAGAGTCTGGGTGCCAGCAAGGCGCTGAAAGTGTTCGCGCTCAACGCCGAGTTGTATCCGGATTCGGCCAACGCGTGGGACAGCCTGGCCGAGTGCCATGCGGCATTGGGCGATAGGGAAGCGGCTGATCGGCTGTACGCGAAGGCCAAGGCGCTGGCGAAGCCCTCGCCCTAAACCCTGCTGCAGAGCCGAGCCCATGCTCGGCTGCTCTTCGTTGCGATCTCAGGAGACCCCCGCTGCGCGCGATAGCCGAGCATGGACTCGGCTCTACATGGATGTTGCGGGCGGCCATACGCCGCCGGTGGGTGACGTGACGCCGCCGAACTGTTAACTTGCGCGCCACTTTTGTGGTTTACAGCATTCCCGCATGTCGCTCTCGTCGTACCGCCCCACCCCCTCGCTGCTGTTCCTGGCCGTTTCCCTCGGCCTCTCTTCCACCGCCGCTGCGGCCCCACAGGCCACCACGCTGGATGCCGTGCAGGTCACCGCTGCCGCCGATGCCAGTGCCCAGGCGCGCGTGGCACTGAAGCGTGTACCCGGCGCCGGCAACGTCATCGACGTGGCCAAGGCCGACAGCCGCCTTTCCAGCAGCGCCGATGTGCTGGCCTACCAGCCGGGTATCAGCGCGCAGTCGCCGGGCAACGAAGGCACCAAGATCTCGATCCGTGGCTCGGGCATCAACCGGGGCCCGGGCGCGCACGCCTCGGGCATTGCAGTGTCGATCGACGGTCTGCCACTGACCGGCCCGGGCGGCACGCCCTACGAGCTGCTGGAACCGCTGTGGCTGTCGCGCGTCGAAGTCCTGCGCGGCGCCAACGGCTTCGAGCGCGGGGCGCTGGCGCTGGGCGGTGCCATCGACTACGTCAGCCGCAGCGGTCGTGATTCGGCGGGCGTGCAGCTGCACTACGAAGCCGGCAGCCGTGGCTACCAGAAGCGCGGCATCAGCTGGGGCGGCGTCAGTGGTGATGTCGACTACTTCCTGGCCTACACCGATACCGAATTCGACGGTTACCAGCGTCATTCGCGCGGCGACGGCAAGGGTGCGATGGCCAACATCGGCTGGCAGATCACGCCCGACCTGCAGACGCGCTTCTTCGTGCGCTATCGCGAAACCAATCATGAAACGCCCGGCCGCCTGACCCGCGATCAGATCCGCAACGATCCGCGTGCCGCGAATGCGGCCAACCTGGCCATCGATGCGCGTCGCCCGCAGCCGGGCAGCACCTGGGTGGGCAACGTCACCACGCTGCAGATCGATGAGGACTCCTCGTTGCAGGCCGGGCTGGTCTATCACAAGTACCCGATGGACTTGAACGAGAGCCTGTACCGGCAGCAGCTGGACTACGCCAACCTCAACGCCACGCTGGACTACCGCCGCCGCCACCGGCTGTTCGGCCTGGACAGCGAGACCACGGTCGGCCTGCGCGTCACCCACGATCTGGACGCCGATGTGCGCGAGTCGCTGCGCTTTGCCAGCAACGGCTATGCCGCGGGTACGCGCACGCGTGACTTCCGGCACCACGGCACCGACAGCACGCTGCACGTCAGCAATACCCTCACCTTCAATGACCGCCTGCGCATGCAGACCGGGCTGGCGCTGATCAAAACCCGCCGCGATGTGCAGGTGACCTGGCCAAGCAGCGGTGGCCGCCTGCGCGACCACGACTGGGACTATGCGCCGCGACTGGGCTTCACCTGGCAGCACAGCGCCCAGACCCAGTGGTTCGGCAACCTCAGCCGCTCGGTGGAGGCGCCGCACCCCTGGTCGATGATCTGGGGCTCGAACCAGTACTTCGGGCCAGGCAATGGCCCGTCCAGCGGCCGCCAGCGCGCGCCGGTGCCGATGCAGAACCAGACCGCCACCACGCTGGAACTGGGCGCGCGCGGTGACGCGGCGCTGGGCCGCTGGGAACTGACCGGCTACTACGCACACGTGAACCACGAACTGCTGAGCGTCGAACTGCAACCGGTGCCGAACCTGTTCATCGCCGAGAACAACGCCAGCCCCACCGTTCACCGCGGCATCGAGGCCGGATTGGACAGCACGCTGTGGCAGGCTGCACCGGGCCGCCTGTCGCTGCGCCAGGCGTATACCTTCAGCGATTTCCGCTATCGCCACGACGCGCGTTTCGGCAGCAACCGCCTGCCCGGCCTGCCGCGCCACGCCTACCAGGCCGAGCTGCGCTTCGATCATGCATCCGGCCTGTACGCCGCGCTCAATACCGAATACGCCTCGCGCATCGCCGTCGACTACGCCAACAGCTACTGGGCTGACAGCCATGTGATCTTCGGCAGCCGCATCGGCTACGACGCACCCGGTGGCCGCTGGCAGGCCTGGGCGGAGATGCGCAACCTCGGCAACCGCCACTACGCCGCCACGGTCACGCCGGGCTACGACGACGCCGGCAAGGATGTCGCGCGCTCGACCCCGGGCGATGGGCGTGGCGTCTATGCGGGCGTGCGCTGGCGCTTTGACTGATGACCGCAGGCGGCGCCGGGTGTGATCCGGCGCCGTCGTTCCAGGATCAGCCGATACGCCAGGCCGGCAGGCGCTCGCTGCGCTTCCAGATGGAAGGTGCGAAACCAATCAACGCCAGCGCCGCCAGCCACTTCGGTGAGGTATTGAGCAGTGTCGAGGTAAGCGAACCATCGACAGGGGCGGCCATTTCCTGCCACGGGTTGTAGCCCAGGTAGACGACGCTGCCAGCCCACCACAGCAATGCCACACCGACACCCACCAGCAACAGAGCCAGCGTGCGGCAGGTCCAGCGCTGCGAGGTGGTGCCCCACTCGCGGGACGCCGCTACCAGCAGGCCCACCACCAGCAGCGACACCAGTGCAACCAGCCCGATATCGACCTTGTGCCCGATACGCTCGTAGGTGCAGGCGCGGCATCGCGCCTCTTCCGCGGCAGTGGCGGCTTCGGCGCCATCGGCCTCCCCGGCTGCGGGCTGCGCCAGTGCCGCAAACGGCATCAATACTGCCAGCAGCGTCACCATGATCCAACGAAACAACGTCCTGTTCCTGCGTGCAGCGACATCCATGCGCTCTTCCTCGTCAGTGGTTGTACGTCCAGGGCCGCAGTATGCGGCCGTCCCATACGCCGCCCAGACCCCGTTCCGGGGGTTCGGCCATCCAGCGTTCTTGTTCCCGATGCAGCACGACAAGCTCCCGGTAGACGAAATCGTCGGAACACGAATCCCAGGCGACCGCAATCATAGCCCACTGCCCATCGACGCTGAAAACAGGCCGGGTCAGATAGGCGACGTGGTCGTATGTCCGAGTCGGCCCATGCACCGTTGCCCCGCACCCTTGCTCCCGCAGCGCTCGAAGCCCCGCGCCGTCCATCCGCTGCGCACCGGCCAATGCGGCCGCAGGCACTGGCGTGGACCGGCGATTGACGGGAACCAGGTCCGCCTGCAGCTGCAACCGCAGCGCATGGATGTCCGGCGGCCACCGGTCGTCCAGCGGCAGGACCAGGTCGTCCACCTCCTGGCAGATGGAGGCACTGCTGCCCGGCCAGCAATAGGGCAAGGTCTGCTCCATCACGTAGATGTCCTCCCCCACCGGGTCGGTCAACTGCGGCTGTTCCTGCGGGCGCCATTGATCAACGCGCGTGGACGGTGTCTGCGGTGCGCTGGGCACCTCGCTCAGCGACGATGGCAGAACTGGCGTTGGCTGCGGCACTGGCGGGGGTGGAGGGGGGAATGGGGGGCTCTGCCGGATCGCCAGCGCCATCGCCTCCGCCTGCATCTGCGCTGTTCCCAGGTTGATCGGTAGCCGACCGATCTCCTGCTGCCACCTCGGGCGCAGGCTGCAGATCCCGGCCATGAGCGCCAAGGCCGACAGCGCCGCCGCCAGCGATGCAATGCGTCGCCAGGCGATCCGTTGTTGGCAGTCACGGTCTGGCTTGAACGAGGTATCTGTCATCACGACTCCGGCAACGCGGGCCACAGGCCCTGTCCAAAGCTCGTATAGCGGACAGGCTCCACTCGAACACGCTCCCAGCCGCCCTTCCTGCGATGCAGAAGGTAGAGGACACGCATCGCCGTTCCTCCACTGCACAGATCCGAGGCGATCGATGCCATTGCCCAGTTCCCATCCAGGCTGAACACAGGACGCTGCAGATAGACAACGCCCAGATCCGGACTGCCCGGGCCACCCGTGCATCCCTCGATACCGCGCGCGCGCCGTTGCTGAAGCTCGTCCCACGTCATCCGTTGCGCCCGCACGTGTGCAAGCTCGAACGCGAGACCGGGTACCCGTGAAGCCCGGCGGTTCGCAACCTGCAGCATCGACTCCAGATGCTGCTGCAGTTGAAAGGACGCCGCACTGTCATCATCGCGCCACTCGACGACGCTGTGACGAACCTGGCAGACCGGGGCGGGATATCCTTCACCGCAGGAAGGCGCAGTCCATTCCATCACAGCGAATGGAATGTCGGGCTCCCAGCCGCGCGGCTCGAAGTGTGCTGGCGCGACGTCTTCCAGCCGCACCTCTGCGGTCGCGAACCCACTGTTACCGGCCAGCATCGGGGAGGAGACTCCTCTCATTGGAATCGGTGGAACCGGCGGCTTTCCTGGCGGTGTCGGTCGCAGGTCGATGAGCTCTGCCATCACTTCGGCCTGCATCCGTGCCGTTCCCAGACTGATCGGAGGCGGGCCGACTTCCCGCCGCCACTGCGGGCGCACGCTGACCATCAGCGCTACGACTGCAACCATCGATAGAACGACCGTTGTGGCCAGGACGCGTTTCCTTGCAATGCGCTGTCGCATGAAGATCCTGGAAAAAGTGAAGCACAGAGGAAATCGCCCGGAATTGCAGTACTACCCGGCCAGCACTACCGCCATCGGGTAGCGCAGCGGCATTGCATCGACAGCGGCCGCCCACTGCAGACCCGAGGCATGGAAAACGGTGGCGCCGGTCAACGCGACGATCATGGCCACCGCGTGCGCGGCCAGCCGCACGCACGACTTCACTGCCGCGGCTCCTGGGCAACTTCAATGCACTGATTGAAAAATGGCGCGAGTTCTTCATGCCGCCGCCAGCGGGCGCGTGGCATTGCGGCCAGGGACCTCAGAAACCTGATACTGCATGCGGACATCCTTGCCGGGCACGCGTAGGCGGTGGTGGACGGATTCTAGCGCGATGGGGCCGTGGGTCCATCACCCACAGGCCGCACTGGCGCCGGCCTTGTACCCGCGCGCCGGCGGCTGGATTATGATTTTCCACCAGAAGAGCTATGCGCCACGGCATGCACGCCTCCCAGTTCACCCGCGCCACCGCGCTCGTGATGTTCGTTCCAATGATCGGCCTCGCCGGTTGGGGTTCGTGGTTTGGTAGCCGCTGCTTCAGCGATGGCTGCCTCGGCGTCCTGGTGGCATGGCTTGCCGCCGTGGCCACCTTTGCGGTGCAGACGTTGCTGGTGCTCCCGACGCATGCCTGGGCCCTCAAGCGGCAGGGATCCCCCGCCTCCCGCGGCTACCTGCGTTGGCTTGGCGCGTCGGCCATCGCTGCCTTCCTGCCCATCGTGCTCGGCTGGGGCTACCTGATGATCTTCCGATGACCTGCTGCACGTCCTCCGCACACGTATAGCCGGATCAAGGAGGCGCGGCGGCCTTCAGCAACTGCGCGGCCACCTGGTCGAACGGGGCGATGTCCTGCAGTGCGCGGCACATCGCCACGGCGCCTTCCACGCTGGCGATCACCAGGCTGGCCAGTCCATTCGCCGCCGCAGGTTCGTGGCCGTCGGCAATGAAGGCTGCGGCCAGATGCCCCTGCCAGCGCACGAACACCTCTGCGGCGGCCACGCGCGGTTGGCTGGTAACCGCCTCGACCGGCTCTTCGACGGCAGCGGCCAGCACCGGACAACCCGCGCGGAACCCGGAGCGCAGCAGGCGCTCGCGCCACATCGCCAGGAACTGCTGCAGGCCCTGCACGGCCCCGCCCTTCAACAACTCAACGAGGAGCGCCTCCACCTTGTCACCAGCCATGTGGGTGGCGCGCGCCAGCAGCTCCTGCTTGCCGCCGGGAAAGTGGTGATAGGTGGAGCCCAGCGGCGCCTCGGCCAGCTTGGTCACCTCACGGATACTGGTGGCATTGAGACCCACGCGCGCCAGCATCTGTGCCGCAGCATCAATCACGCGTTGTGGCGCATCAGAGGGGCGCGGGCTCACGGCAGGCTCCTTGCCAGGACAGTCGTCATACATTAGCGTATCGGCGATACTATAACAGTCGTCATAACCATGAATCTCTGGTTCCGCCTGCTCCACCTGCTGCTGTGCAGCCTGTTCCGGCCGAAGCTGGAGGCGCCGTTCGGGGTCTCGCGGCTGCAGTTCCGGGTGCTGCCCAACGATCTGGACAGCAACCTGCATATGACCAACGGCCGCTACTGGAACATCTTCGACCTGGGCCGGCTGGACCTGATCCTGCGCATGGGCCTGGGCCGGGTGGCACTGCGCGAGAAGTGGGCACCAATCGTCGGCGCCGGCACCATCCAGTTCCGCCGCGAGCTGAAGCCGTTCCAGCGCTTCACCCTGGAAACGCGCCTGGTCGGCTGGGTCGGCTCGCGCGGCATCATGGAGCAGCGCGTGCTGATCGGGCCCGAGCAGAAGATCGCCACCCGTGCGCTGCTGGTCACCGGCATCTACGACCGTCGCGCGCGCCAGTTCCTGGGCATGCCGAAGATGATGGAAGCGATCGGTGTGGTTGCCCCGCCGTCGCCGCCGCTCAGTGCAGCCGCCGAGGCGCTGCTGGCGGCCGATGCGGCGTTGAAGCAGGACGACGCCTGAGGCACCTCAGCCTACCTTCGGCATGTTCTTGGTCACGCAATGGATGCCGCCACCGCCACCGGCGATCGCATCGATGTCCACCTGTTCGATCACACGACCGGGATACATGTCTTCCAGTAGTTCACGGCAGAAGCCATCGGCTGCGTCGTCACCGAACTGCGGCGCGACCACCGCGCCGTTGATCGGCAGGTAGTTGATGTAGCCCATCGCCAGATCATCGTTGTCGCGGGTATGCACGTTGTCGCGCCCGTCCAGCGGCGGCGGCAGCGTGTGCACCTGCAGGCGGCGACCATCGGCATCGATGGCCCCGCGCAGAATGTCCAGATGCTCGCGGGTCAGATCGTAGTCGTAGGACTCCGGATCGTTGTCCAGGTTGGCGATCACTACGCCGGGGCGCACGAAGCGCGCATAGAAATCCACATGCGCGTCGGTGATGTCTTCGCCGGCAATGCCGGGCAGCCAGATCACCTTGCGCAGGCCGAGGTGGTGCATCAGCTCGGCCTCGATATCCGCGCGCGACCAGCCGGGATTGCGATTGCGGTTCACCCAGCAGCTTTCGGTGAGGATGGCCGTGCCATGGCCATCGACTTCGATGCCGCCACCCTCGCCCACCAGATCGCTTTCCAGCAGCGTGGCACCGGTCACCTGCGCCAGCCACGGCGCCACCGCACCATCGTTCCGTGCGCTCTGCTTGCCGCCCCAGCCGTTGAAGTTGAAATCAACCAGGCCCAGCCCGCCCTTGCCATCGGTGACGAAACATCCGCCGTAGTCGCGCACCCAGATGTCATCCAGCGGCACCTCGAGGAACTCGATGTTGTCGCGGCCGCAGCGATCCTGCGCCAGCTTCCGCTGCGCCGGGCGGCACAGCACACTAACGGGCTGGTGGCGGGCGATGGTGCGGGCCAGGCGTGCCACGGCGGTGTTCACCGCATCGGCCTGCGCGCCCCACACCCGCGGTTGCGCGGCGAAGGCCAGGAAAACGCGTTCCTGCGGCCCGTGCTCGTCCGGCATGCGCCAGATACCCGCACCCGGCCCCGCTGCGGATACGCGCGTCGGCAGCCCTGTCAGGCCGAGGGCGGCCAGGCCGCCAAGGCCAGCGGCGCCCGCCAGCTGGGTGAGGAAGTGACGACGGCTGCTCATGACGGGCTTCAGGGCCGGTGTGGGATGGACCTATGCTGCGCTTGCGTATCGATAAGCACAAACGATAGATTCAGCCACCAATTGAACAGTTTTACTTATCTGAAATGCTGAAGCATTGGCCACCGCTGAACGCGCTGCGTGGTTTCGAGGCCGCCGCCCGCCTGGGTAGTTTCCACAGGGCGGCCGAGGAACTGCACCTGACCCAGTCGGCCATCAGCCAGCAGATCCGGGGTCTGGAAGCCTCGCTGCAGCAGCCGTTGTTCTTCCGGCAGGGCCGCAGCGTCACCCTCACCGACGCCGGCATCGACCTGCTGGAAACCACCCAGTCCCTGCTGCGGCAGCTGGCCAGCGGCATCCGCCGGCTCGATCAGTACCGCAAGCCGAATCAACTGATCGTCAACACCAGTCCAGCCTTTGCCCGGCATTGGCTGGTGCCGCGCCTGGCCAGCTTCCACCGCCTGCATCCCGACGCCGACCTGTGGCTGCTGACCAGCGAGGAGGCACCGGATATGACCACGCAGACGCTGGACGTGGCGGTACGCGATGACCTCGACTCACAGGCGCAGTGCCAGCATCGCGTGCTGCTGCAGGATCGCCTCTTTCCGGCCTGCCATCCGGCCCTGCTCGCCACGCCGGTGCACGAACGCCTCACCCTGCATGGCGAGCGCGAAATGGACTGGAGCCAGTGGCAGGTACAGGGGGGCGCCGATGTCGGCCAGCGCCGCGAAGGCATGAACTTCTCCGAACCCGGGCAGCTGCTGGATGCTGCCTGCCAAGGGCTGGGTATCGCCCTGGTCAGCGAGCTGCTGGCGGCACGCGCCTGCGATCAGGGGCTGCTGCAGCCGCTGGATGAGGCACGCGTGCGCGGCCCGCGCTGGAGCTGGCTGGTGCATGAGGACAGCGCGGCCGATCCGCTGGTGATCAGTTTCTGTGAGTGGTTGCTGGCGAGTCTGCCCGCAGAAGCTACTTCTGCTCCAGCGCGCGTTTGACCGCTGCCTCGGCCAACGGCGCCATCACCGCATAGCCCTTCGCCGTGGGATGCACGCCATCCTCGGCCAGCTGCGGATCGAGCCCTCCGGCGGCATTGGCCATCGGCGTGTAGTAGTCCAGATAGACCAGCTGCTGCGCATCGGCATAGCGCTTCAATGCCGTGTTCAATGCACGCACCTTCGGCGCTGGCGCTGTTCCCGGCAGCCACGGGTAATCGTTGACCGGCAGCACCGATGCCAGCACCACGGCGATGCCATGTGCACGCGCCAGGTCCACCATCGCGTGCAGGTTGTCCTCGATCATCGCCTGCGTGGACGGGCCGGTGTTGCCGGCAATGTCGTTGGTGCCGGCCAGGATCACCACCACCTGTGGCTTCAGTGCCAGCACGTCCTGCGGGAAGCGCACCAGCATCTGCGCCGTGGTCTGGCCGCTGATGCCGCGGTTGAGCCAGCCCTTGCCGGGGAAGAATCCGGCGCTGCCTTCCGCACCCCAGCCTTCGGTGATCGAGTCGCCGAAGAACACCACGCGCGGCTGGCCCGGCACGGCCGCAGGCAGTCGCGCGTTGGCATCACGATAGCGCTGCAACTCCGGAAAATCGGCCAGGCGCTGCTGCATGAAACGAACCTCGTCGGGGCGCAACTGGTCGATGGGCGTCTGCAGCAGCGGATTGACTGCGACGACTTCGGCGGCACCCAGCGGAGAAGCCAACGCGAGGCCCAACGTCACGACGGTTGCAGCGGCAAGCTCAACAGGTCCACGCATGCGGGTACTCCTGAAATCATCCTGCGCAGTCTAACGCCCTGCCCTGTGCTCAGCGTGCAGCCGTACGCGCCGCTACACCCGTGACTTTCGCCGGCATCCACATGCCCGGCGTCCAGCCGCTGGCGGCCAGGATCGTCTTCGGGTTGTCCTGCTGGATCAGCGCATGCACCGCATCACGCTTGTCCTTGGCCTGCAGGTAATAGGCCTTGGCGATGCGGTAACCCACCCAGTACCCCAGGTCGTAGGGTTCCTGCGAGCCCGGCTTGTAGTTGTACAGCCACGGCGACAGATCGGTGCTGTCCAGATCCAGCGCGAACGCGCTTTCGACATGCACTTCCCGGCCACGGGTCCAGGCCGCGTGACGCCCATTGCCGACGTTGCCGGAAATCAGCTCGGCGATGAACTCGGCGATGCCCTCGCCCAGCGAAACACGCAGCACTGTCGCGCGCGGGTCACCCGGCTCGAAGTCGATCAGGCCGGTCTGCTGGATGTGCACGTATTCGTGTGCGATCACATGCACGAAGCGATCCTGCACATTGGCATTCATGAAGTCGGCCGCGCACAGCGCTTCCAGACCAATGATCACGCCGCTTTTCGAGGTCAGCCCGACCGGCCGGCCGCGGCCCACCGCGATGGTCACCGGCGGGAACCGGGTCTGCGGGTAGATCGCCTGCAGGTTGGAAAACACCTGCGTCAGGCGTTGCTTCACCGCGGGCAGTTCGGCCAGGCAGTTTCGTCCCTGTGCATACAGCTCGGGCTGGCTGGCGATGGACTCGGCAATGCGTTCGGGAGTGACCCGGCGCGCCTTGGCCAGTTCGGCCAGGCCGGCCGAACCCTCGGCCAGGTATCCACGCAGCTGCGCAACGCTGGGCTTGCCGCCAGCGCTGTCATAAAGTGCATAGAAACGGCTGACATCCTCGGTGAGGATCTGCGGCCCTGCCGGTACCGCTGCGGTGGCCACGCCTACCGCCCCGGCACAGGCCAGGGCCAACAGGCCGCGCAGGATCATGAACATCGCTCCGTCCTTGGTGGAGTGCATGCGAAGCGCGCAATCTATCACTCCGCCCGGCCCACTGCAGCAGGCGGATGCGGGCGCACCGGCGCTGTGCCAGACTCGCTTCGGCACCTGCCATGGAAGATGGAGCACCGCACGATGATGATCGTTCCCGCGTATTGGGCCGAAGCCCGCCTGCAGGCCCGTTTCCGTGGCCGGCCGGTGGTCGTGCGCCGCTTCGGCTGGTCCGACGAAGGCCCTGCCGAGGCGCAGGTGCACGCCGATCGCCGCGCCAACGAAGCCCTCAATGCCATCCTCGCCGGGCAGGCGCTTCCTCGACGCGAAGTGCGCAGCAACTACGGCGTGGAGGGTGTGCCGATCCGCGAGCAGATCGTGCAGCGCGACGGCGACGTCATCATTACACGCAACAGCTACGGTGCGCTGTGCCTGAACACCCCGGACGTGCTGTTCGCCGACATCGATCATGCGCAGCCACCTGCCGGTTGCGTGATGCCTGCAATCATCGCCGCAGTGCTGCTGTTCGCTGGCGCCGTCATCGGCACTCTGATCTGGCACTGGCTGGTGGGACTGGTGCTGGGGGTGGCAGCGGTGCTGCTGGTCAACACGGCGATGCTGATGCAGCGCAAGCGGCGCCTGGCCGCGGCCGGTGGCGCCGAAGGCGTAGCCCTGCAGCGGGTCGCGGCCTTCAGCGAACAGCATCCGGACTGGCATCTGCGTACGTACCGCACGCCGGCTGGATTGCGCGTGCTGGCCATGCACGCCACGTTCCTGCCCGAAGACGAGCAGCTTCAGGCGTTCTTCAGAACGCTGGGCGCCGACACCCTGTACGCGCGCATGTGCCGGCTGCAGCACTGCTTCCGTGCGCGCCTGACACCAAAGCCGTGGCGCGTTGGCCTGAGGTACCGCATCCGTCCGCCGGTGGCCGCGTGGTCAGCCGAGCAGGCCAACAACCCGGATCGCCTGGCCTGGATTGCCGAGTACGAAAAGAAGAGTGCCGGCTTCGCCGCGTGCGCCTACCTGCGCAGTTTCGGTGATACCACGCGCATCCATGCCAAGGCCGAGCACGTGCGCGAACTGCACGACCGGTTGGCGCATGCGCAGGACCGCCTGCCGTTGGCGTGAGCTCGGGTGCTCAATCAGCGCTCTGCACGAACGGCTGCCCTGCCAGGGTAGTGCCCAGCCGCACCGCAATCTGCTGTTCACCCTTCTCGAAGGTCGTCGCGCACTGCTTCCCGCCCTTCTGGCACCCCACTTCCGGAAAGCCCTCCAGCGATTCCGGCGCGCCCTGCGCCGGCTTCACCTGCCATCCCGCAGCATCCAGCAGGCGCTTGGCCTTGGCGTAGGGCATGCCGGCGATGATCCCCAGCTGCGCCAGCTCGGTGGGCAGCGACTGGGCATGGGCGTTTGAAACCAGGACCAACGACAACGTTGCAGCAAGAACGATGGCTTTCATTGCACCGACCCGGGACGAACTCACAGGGCCAGCCTAGCCCATCTGCGTGGCACGCGAATGTGCCGGTAACACGTCGTTACCGAGTCTCCACAGTTGATTGCAGAGCACGTGCGGCTGGTTACAGCCGAGCGTGGGCTCGGCGCTACAGCAGGATGCAGGAAGGCCACCCGGAGGTGGCCTTCCTGTTCCTTCACTTGGCGTTCTTCACGTAGGTGTCGAACCAGTTCAGCATTTCCGACACCAGCTGCTCGTTCGACTCCAGCGCGGTGTACCAGTGCGGTTCGTTCGGCAGCATCACCAGGCGGGTGGTGCCGCCGTTGCCACGAATGGCCTGGTACAGCTTGCGCGACTGGAACGGCTCGGTGCCCGGGTTGGCGTCGTCCTCGCCGTGGACCAGCAGCAGCGGCAGCTTGATCTTGTCGGCATAGAAGAACGGCGAGGCCTTCAGGTACACGTCCTGCGCCTGCCAGACCGAGCGGCGTTCGTTCTGGAAGCCGAACGGGGTGAAGGTCTTGTTGTACGAACCACTGGTCGCCACGCCGGCCTTGAACAGCTTGGTGTGCGCGATCAGGTTGGCGGTCATCAGGCCACCGTGGCTGTGACCGGTCACGCCGATGCGGTTGCGGTCGACCACGCCCATGTCCACGGCCTTGTCCACCGCCGCCTTGGCGTCGGCTTCCAGCTGCTCCAGATAAGTGTCGTACGCGTTCTTCGGGTCCCCGACGATCGGGAACGAGGCGTTGTCGATGATCGCGTAGCCGGCCAGCAGCATCAGGCGGTACGGCTGCAGACGGGTGAAGGTCTGCTGCGAACCGGACACCTGGCCGGCCTGCGCGGCATTGGCGAAGTCGGCCGGGTACGCATACAGGATCGCCGGCACGCGCTGGCCTTCCTTGTAGCCCGGCGGCGTGTACAGGGTGAACGACAGGTCCACGCCGTCGGCACGCTTGTAGGTCACCAGCTGCTTCTTGATCTGGCGCACCTCCGGGGTCGGGTCGACCAGCTTGGTCAGCGCGGTCGCGGTGGACGCGAACTGCGCCTCGCCGGTCTTCGCATCAGCCACTGCCTCACCCTGCTGGCGGATGAAGGCGTTCGGAGGATCGATCACCGACTGGTGCCAGGTCAGGTAGCGCCCCGGCGTGCTGCTGAAACCGAGGAACTGTTCGTAGGCGTCGGCACTGCTGCGGAACAGGCGCTCGCTCTTCAGGGTGCCCAGGTCCAGGCGGTCCAGGAACGGACGGTCGCCCTGCGGCGACGCGCCACGGCCGCTGAGGAACACATGGTTGCCCTCACGGCGCACCACCTGCGCGCCATTCGGCAAGCGGGTAAAGACCAGGTTGCCGGGGTTGCCATACAGCTCGTCGCTGGACATGTCCCACAGCAGGCGGCCTTCCTTCTTCGGCTGGTCCACATCGACGATGCGGGTCTGCATCCAGTGGCGGTTCTCGTCGTTCTCGTACTGGAACGCCACGGCCGGATCGGCGGTCCACGCGAAGCCCTCAAATCGCTGCGCGGTACGGGTGATTTCGGTCGGCTTGCCGTTGAACGGGGCCTTCAGCATCAGCACGCGGTCGCGGTGCGGCACGTTGACCTTCCAGTCGCCCTTGTCCAGTGCCTCGGCATAGACCAGGGTGGCCGGATCGGTGGCACGCCAGTCGAAGCCACGCGGGCCTTCCGGCACGCCATGCACCGGTACGCGGTCGGCCAGCGGCAGGCTGGCAATCGGCGTGGATTTGCCGCTGGCGATGTCCAGCACGGCCACGTCGTTGGCGAAGCGCTGGTAGGTCACCGCATGCGAGTACGGCGCCTTGATCGATTCGGTCAGCACGTGCACGCCATCGGGTGCGGCGCTGACTTCGTTGAACAGCGCCGGCTGCCCGACCGGACGCACGCTGTTGGCGGCGGTATCGACCACGGCCAGCTGCGAGGCACCGTAATAAGCGAACAGCTTCTCGTCATGCACGCTGGTCAGCGTGTCGCGGGCTTCGTAGGTGCTGCTCTCGCCACTGCTGCCCAGCGACTCCTGTGCATCCGGGCCGGTCGGTACGCCGCCGTTGGAAGGTGCCGGGCCCTGGTTGGCCGGTACGAGTTTCACCAGCAGGTTCTGGCTGCCGCCCAGCCACTGCACGGTGTAGCCGAAGATCGGGTTCAGCTGCACATTCGGCACCTGCTTCACCTGCCCGGTGGCCGCATCGCCCACCCACAGCTGCACGCTGGTATCAACCGCATTCTGGAAGGCGAAATGGCTGCCATCGGCCGACCACAGCGCGCCGGTGGCGCAGCCCTGCGGCAGGTTGACCTTGGTTTCCTTGCCGCTGCCGATGTCGACCAGGGTGAAGTCGGCCACGCAGGCCGGAATGCCGTAGCCACCGGGCGTGTCATGGCGGCTGCGGTTCTTCGGCTCCAGGCGCACGCCGGCCAGCTTCAGGTACGGCTGGGCGACGCGGCTGATCGACGGGTAGGTTTGCGCGGTGGTCAGCAGCAGGCGCTGGCCGCCCGGGGCCACGTTCGGCGCCGGCGGCGGCGGTGCCTTCAACACCTTGAGCAGGTGTTCCGGCGGCTTCGCGTAATCGGCAAGCGCCGGGCCAGCGGCCAGCAGGCCGACGGTGGCAACGGCAACCGCCGCTGCCAGAGAGGTTCGACGGATGAGCATCCTTATCCCCTGAGGTGTGAATGGGCGCCCGGAATCGGGCATGGACCCGAATCTAGCACCGCAGGGGTTGTCGTGAATGGGCCGGAAGGACTAGTGGCCGGATGGGGCAAAGTGCGGCCCGAAGCGCAGCCTCCCCGCTTTTCAACAGCCAGCCGCAGAGCGCGCTAAGCCTTTCGGGCCAAGGGTCCCAGCGAATTTCGGCTCTGTCCGCGCAAATTGCCGTTCGAGTCAACAATGGGATGCAGGTCTCGACCGCGCCAAAATTTGGAGATGCGATCTTCTACCCTGTAATTCATGATCCTGCGCAACATCTATCTCTACCTGAACCCAGACGAGCATTGGGGCGATCCAATCTCAGATCTCGGGTTTTCGCTGGGCACCACGTTCGGATTAAAAACCAGATATATCTGCAATTATCTGGAGCGCCATCTCAAGAAGCTGCGTTTCAGAACGGCTGGCTTCAACAAGATCTGTATTCAAGGATCGAAGCTGGAAACGGCAACATGGGCTGTGCAGGGCGCCCATGCCGTTGTTCCGGGTGTTTCATTTAACGCCAGCGTTTATGAAGCACTTGACGATGACAACAGGCACGAGCTTTACATCGCCATGACCCTGGACGGACTCTCCGTTCTGGCAGAACACCACGCCATCCCGATTTCGGAGATCCTCGACGGAATTGCCGAATTCAGGGCCGCCGGGTACAAGAACGAATGGGTGCACCAAACCAAGTGCTATCGCACTGATCGGGTTCGAGCAACGCTCCACTGCAGCCTCAAACCAAACAACTTCAGCATGACACTGGACATCAGCAAGGACGGTCATACCGTGCTGAGGGAGGTCATCCTGGAATGTCTGCCGGACGAAATCATTTTTGCCCATCGACTTGGCAGTCTTGAGTGGTGCGAGGACACGATCACTGTCCGCCAGAAGGATGGGGCGATCCTCTATCGCTCTACAAGCCAATGAATCCCTCAGATCCAGCCAAAAGGTCGACAGGTACTATCAGATGGAAGCCTGGGCAGCATGTCGTACTCAAGCTGAGGGAAGATCTATTCACGATTGCGCAGATGCGCAACAGACCAGTAATGCGCTTTTTCGATATCTGCTCAAGTGAAGATTCTTGGGATTCCCCTGACTTGAGCCAATACCGTCCATTGTTCCAAGTGTTCGTCGGAACGGTGGTCCACCAACGACTGGCAATGCGGAAGATAGCCATTGGTACCCGTTGCCTGATTGAGCTTCCCAACTACTGGATTCGCCCCTACAGTTCAATGGATCGGCAGTATTTCACGGGTTCCGCCGACAGCCTATTCTTTGGTGGGCGGCTGATCGATCTAGGACCCGGGAATGATCTTGATGTCACACAAGCTCCCGTAATCAAGCACAGCCTCTCAGTCGACGACGACCGGGAAGCGATCGAAGCGTTCGAGCTGACCAACATGTGGGGGAGTGACGACCTCCAGGACAGGCTTGTTCGACATTTCACCACTGGGATAGATCGGGACGATCTCAAATTTGTGATCTTTCCCGATCTTTGGCCCGATCGTCAGGCATTGAGCCCGCTGACCCGCAGATTGCCCGAACGGCTGCGCTAGCTGAGTTCGGTCCCAACAGGGCAATCCGTTGCACCTGCCAGACTTGGCCTGGCACTACTGCTGCGCGTGCAGGTCCCAGGTGGCCAGGTAATCGGGATCGACCACGATCATGCCGCTGGTGCGCATGCGGTACTCGCCGGGCTCGGCTGGTTGGTACTGGTCCAGCATCGGCGGCAGATAGCGCTCGTGGCCATCATTCTCGTCGGCCAGCACCACGCCCTCGTCGGCGCTGATGCGCAACACCGTGCCGGCGTACTGCTCCAGCCCCTTCACCTGGCCGTCGCCGCCATAGCGGGTGACCCCGACCAGTACGACCTTGCCGATCATTTCTTCCGCCTTGGCATCGTCCAAGGTCGGCAGAATGGGAGTGAATTCGTCGCTCATCGGTGCACCTCCGTAGCCTGCAGGACATCGTGGATGAGGTTTCCGCTTCGCAGTGCGCGTCGCTGGCAGCCGAGCAGGTACCCAGCCTGGAGCCTCTGCATCGAGAGTGCCAGTACGCCCATGAACCCAAGGGTTCCTGGAGCACGATGCTGCCATCGCAGGCGGAAGGGACAGGTGAAGGCCGAAATCGGTCCCCGCCGGTCAGAGGGTTGCGCCTGCACCCACGCTAGAATGCACGCATGCGCACCGTACATGCCCTCCGCTACATCACGCCCTTGCGGGAAGGTGGCTCCCTGCCAGCCGTGGTCGAGACCGACGACGACGGCATGGCCGTGCTGAAGTTCCGTGGCGCCGGCCAGGGCCCGAAAGCGTTGATCGCCGAGCTGATCGCCGGCGAGATGGCACGCACGCTGGGCCTGCCGATTCCGGAAATCCTGTTCGTCGAGCTGGACCGCGAGTTCGCTCGCACCGAGCCGGACCCGGAAATCCAGGAGTTGATCCGCGCCAGCGAGGGCCTGAACCTGGGCCTGGACTACCTGCCCGGCGCGATCAACTACGACCCGGCAGCGATGCCGGTGGATGCCGACCTGGCCTCGCGCATCGTCTGGTTCGATGCGTTCACCAGCAATGTCGATCGCACCACCCGCAACCCCAACCTGATGGTGTGGCATCGAAAGCTGTACCTGATCGATCACGGTGCGGCCATGTACTTCCATCACGACTGGGCCAACGCCGGCGATGCGTGCGAAAAGCCGTTCGTGCTGATCCGCGACCATGTGCTGCTGTCGTTCGCCAGTCGCATCGCCGAGGTGGATGCCGAGCTGGCCGCGCGCCTGACTGATGCCGAGATCGAGCGCATCGTCGGCCTGGTGCCGGACAGCTGGCTGGTGGACGAACAGGCGTTCGACAGCCCGCAGGCCTACCGGCAGGGCTATATCAACTACCTCAAGCACCGCCTGAAGGTGCGTGCGGTGTTCGTGCAGGAGGCCATCCGTGCCCACGCTGCACACGTATGACTACGCAGTCATCCGCGTGGTACCGCGGGTGGAACGCGAGGAATTCATCAACGTCGGGGTGATCGTGTCCTGCCCCGGCGCACGCCATCTGGAAGCGGCCATCGAGATCGATCCGGCACGCCTGCACGCGTTCGCGCCGGCGCTGGACCAGGAGGCGCTGCAACCGTGGCTGGATGCAATCGTAGCCATCTGCCGTGGCGACGCCAACGCCGGGCCGATCGCGCAACTGCCCGCGCGTGCCCGCTTCCACTTCCTTACCGCCAAGCGCAGCTCGGTGGTGCAGATGTCGAGCACGCATGTGGGCCGCACGGCCGACCCTGCGGGTGTGGTGGAACACTTGATGACGAAGATGGTGCGGGTACCGGAATGACCGGCACCTTCCGCGTTCACAGCGGCACTCTACGCGCGATGTAGTTGACCACGTTGCCGATCGCATCCGGATCGACATTTGCCAGGCCAACGATCACATAGCCCTGTGCGGGCATCACCACAATGGCACTGTTCGATCCGGGCGCACCGCCTTCATGGCCATACTGGTGTTCCCTGCCCTCGCCCTGCACCACGAAGCCGAATCCATACCAGCCCTTGTGGTTCTGCGCGGTGGTGGCCTGCTTCAGCAATGCGGGCGAGACCAGCTTTCCGCTTTGCAGTGCCCCGGCGAATTTCACCATGTCGGCCACCGTGCTGTAGCCACCACCGGCTGACATGCCGCGCCAGGGCAGCGACTTCGTTTCACGGACCCATTGCCCATCCTTCTTCGTGTAGGCGACGGCACGCTGCGGGACGTTCACTGTTTCCGGCTCGAAGCCGGTGCCGGTCATACCCGCCGGGCGCAGGATGTGCTCGTCCATATAGGCGTAGTACGACTGCCCCGAAACCGCTTCGATGATGCGCCCCAATACGATGAAGCCATAGTTGGAGTAGCTGTCCTGGCTGCCCGGCGTGAACTGCGGCGCATCCTTGGCAAAGCGCTGCACGTAGTCATCCAGCGTCTTCAACGACGCGGAATACTGCTCGAAGTCGTCCCCGAAGAAATCACCCAGACCGCTGGTATGTGACAGCAGATGGCGTACGGTCACGCTGTTGGCGACCGCCCTGTTCGGATAGTCCGGCAGGTACTTGCCTATCGTGTCATCAAGGCTGAGCTTGCCCTCCTGCACCAGCTGCAGGATAGCCACTGCAGTGAACATCTTGTTGGAGGACGCAAGGCGGAACTGCGTATCCACGCCCACTGGAATGCCAGCGGTACGATCGGCCTCGCCACCGCGCCAGTCCAGCAGCACCTTGCCGTTCCGTGCCACCTGCAATGCACCCGACAGCGCGTCCTGCGCCCGCAGCGCCTCCAGTTTTGCTGTGGCATCGGCCATCAGCGCGGGCAAAGCAACCCGTTCCGGCTTGTACTTGTCCGGCGTATCAGTGCCCTCGATCTGGAACTGCTTCACGTGCGACGGGTTGGCCGGGTCCATGA
Source organism: Stenotrophomonas sp. YJH_SMC_64 (assembly GCF_059371375.1). Taxonomy (NCBI): domain Bacteria; kingdom Pseudomonadati; phylum Pseudomonadota; class Gammaproteobacteria; order Lysobacterales; family Lysobacteraceae; genus Stenotrophomonas; species Stenotrophomonas sp. YJH_SMC_64. The sequence continues at coordinate 41,815 of NZ_JCAFUN010000008.1, forward strand.
CCGCCGTCACCCACATCGCACGTTCGCTCAGCTGGCCCATTACCAGCAGCTTCGCCTGGCTGGGCGCGCGCTCGAGTGTTTCCAGCACGTTCAGCGGGCCGGTGCTCTCGCGGAACTCGAGATAGTCCTTGGGAGTGCTGCCCTCCTGCTTCGCATATCTGTCGGCAAATGCCTGCAACCCCTCGAGGCTGCCTGCATTGAAGGCCGCAAGCCAGTCATCGATGGCATCCTGCGCACGTGGATGTTCGCGCTCGGAAGATGCTGCGCCAACTGCCGGAAACGCCGACGTGGCAACCAGGATCAAACAGGCCAACGCATTGCAGAGAAACAGGCGTCCAACAGCCTTCATGTCAATTCCTTTGCGGGTATCCCTGGGCGCATCCTAGACGATGGATCGGCCCGCCGCATCCACGCTAGGGACTCTGCCGCAACACCTCGACGGTGACGTTGAATGCCTCGATGCGCGGCCATTCGTCCCGTTCGTACGGCAGCGACTCCACCCCCATGCCGATCTGATACCGCACCGTATCCGGGCCGTTGCGCCAGTAGTACGGCGCGCCATTGCTCCAGCCGCAACAGACGTAGCGCAATGCAGGCATGCCAAATGTCTCGCGCAGATAGGCTTCCACCTGCGCCGCCTGGGCACCTGAAACACGATAGTGGGCTTCCATGGGTTTGATGTAGGACGCGTCATCCTGGCTGCAACCTACATACTGCAGTCCCGGAGGCTTCCGGCCCATCGCCTGCAGGAAATCCTGGCATCCGATATCAGGTCGCGCCAGGCCATCCGTGCGCCCTTGCACCTCCCACTCGGCCAACGCCTGCGCAGGTATCTGCTGCGCAAGCACGCTGGCGCTGGAAAAGGACGCCAGCAGCAGGAAGCGGGTGGCATGCTGCGGCAACGGGAGAGAGATCACGGGGCGAGTCCTTCGCATGGGAACACGGGAATACTGATCGATGCCACGCTATCGCCGTGCCATCGACTGCTCAGTGAAACGCGCCACGCAGAAGTCCAGGAAGCTGCGCAGCTTGGGGGTCAGCTGGCGGTCGCGCGGATACACCAGGTTGATCCAGGTCGATACCGGCACATGGTCCGGCAGCACTTCCACCAGTTCACCACGTGCCAGCGCAGGGGCGAGCATTTCGTAGGGCTGCAGGATCAACCCCAGACCACCCACGGCCGCTGTCAGCAGCGGCTCGGCCTGGTTGACCATGAAGCGGCTGGACACCGGGACGGTAAGCACGCTGCCATCGGCATCGCGGAAACTCCAGCGCGTGCGGATGATCGAATGCGCGAAGCCCAGGCACTCGTGCCGGCTCAGATCATTGGGATGGGTGATGGCCGGGCGCGAAGCCAGATAGTCCGGCGAGGCACACAGGACCAGCGGATACGGCCCCAGCCGCCGTGCCACCAGCCCGCTGTCGGCCAGGTCACCGGTACGGAACACCAGGTCGTAGCCGTCCTCGACGATGTCCACCAGGCTGTTGGACAGGTTCAGATCGACCTGCACATCCGGGTACTGCTGCATGTAAGCCACCACCGCCGGGCCGAGCGCGTGCACGCCGAAGGTGACCGGCGCGCTGATGCGCAGGCGCCCCATCGGCCGTCCACGCGCCACTTCCGCCAATTCCTCGGCGCCCTCCACTTCCTCCAGGATCACCCGCGCCCGCGCCAAGTAGGCCTGGCCGAAGTCGGTCAGGCTCTGCTTTCGCGTGGTGCGGTTGAGCAGGCGCACGCCCAGATGCTGCTCCAGCGCCTGGATGTGCTTGCCGACCAGCTGCGGCGACAGGTCCAATGCCTCGGCAGCGGCGGCGAAGGAGCCGACCTCGGCCACCTTGGCGAAGGTCCGCAGGGGAACGATCAGGTCCATTGCAAAAAATTGTTTTTCAATGAAACGCCAGATTACCCCTTACTCTGGTTACAGACGACGCGCACAGTAGCGCTCACCCTTTCGCCGGCGCCCTCGTCGGCCCTTTCTCGGAGCCCCCCATGAGCCAGGTTGTCCGCATCCACGAATACGGCACCGCCGATGTGCTGCGCATCGACGATATCGACGTTCCCGCCCCCTCCGCCGACGAAGTCCAGATCCGGGTCAAGGCGATCGGCCTGAACCGCGCCGAGGTGATGTTCCGCAACGGCGCCTATCTGCAGGAAGCGCAGTTCCCCAGCCGGCTGGGCTACGAAGCGGCCGGCGTGGTCGAAGCCATCGGCAGTGCGGTGAGCGGCTTCGCGGCAGGCGATGCGGTCAGCGTGATACCGCCGCTGGACATCGCGCGCTGGGGCACCTATGGCGAGCTGGCCAACGTGCCCGCGCAACTGGTGGTCAAGCATCCGCAGGCACTGGGCTTCGAAACGGCGGCCGCGGTGTGGATGCAGTACGTCACCGCCTGGGGCGCGCTGCTGCAACAGGCACATCTGGCCGCCGGGGATTTCGTCATCATCACCGCTGCCAGCAGCAGCGTCGGCCTAGCCGCGATCCAGATCGCCAACGCGGTGGGCGCCACGCCGATCGCGGTCACCCGTGGCCCGGGCAAGCGCCAGGCGTTGCTCGATGCCGGCGCCGCCCACGTCATCGCCACCCAGGAGCAGGATCTGGTGGCCGAAGTGGCACGCATCACCAGCGGTGCCGGTGCCCGCGTGGTGTTCGATCCAATCGGTGGCCCGCAGTTCGTGCCGCTGACCGAGGCGATGGCGCGTGGCGGCATCCTGCTGGAGTACGGTGCGCTGAGCAGCGAGCCCACCCCGTTCCCGTTGTTCAATGTGCTGGGCAAGTCGCTGACGCTGAAGGGCTATCTGTACTCGGAAATCGTCTCCGACGATGCCGCGTTGGCCCGTGCCAAGGCATTCATCGTCGATGGCCTGGACAAGGGCACGCTGGCGCCGAAAATTGCCAAGGTGTTCCCGTTTGCGCAGATCCAGGAAGCACACCGTTACCTGGAATCGAACGAGCAGATCGGCAAGGTGGTGGTCACGGTGTAATCCCGTGTCGTGCAATGGGGACGGCCCACCGCCCCCATTGCGGTTACCTCGGCAACGCAAACGCAATCACGTAATCGCCGTTCGGGGTTTCCATGAAATGGTGGCCGCCGGCCATGATCACCACGTACTGGCGCCCGCCCTGCTCGTACACCATCGGATTGGCCTGGCCGCCGGCAGGAAGCTTGGCGTGCCAAAGCTCCTTGCCGGTCTTCAGATCGATGGCACGCAGCAGGTCATCGGTGGCGGCGGCGATGAAGATCAGGCCGCTGGCGGTCACTACCGAACCGCCGTTGTTCGGCGTGCCGATCTCGATCGGCAGGCCGGAACGGATGCCGAACGGTCCGTTGCCGCGCGCACTGCCAAACGGACGGTCCCACAGCAGTTTGCCGGTGCGCAGGTCGATGGCACGGATACCGCCATAGGGCGGCTGCTTGCACAGCAGGCCAGTGAACGGCAGCCGCCAGCCGGCGTTGACCTGGATGGCGTAGGGCGTACCCACCTGCGGGTCGCCCGCGCCTTCGGCACCGCCCTTGTCGAACCGGACCTTCTCGCGCGGCAGCCAGCCCAGCCGGTCGGCCTCCGCGCGTGGCACCAGCCGGTTGTAGTTGGGCATGTCGTTGTAGTTGGCCACGATCACGCCGCGGCGCGTATCGATGGACACGCTGCCCCAGTCCGAGCCGCCGTTGTAGCCGGGGTACTCGATGGAATGTCGCTCGCTGCTCGGCGGCGTGTAGAACCCTTCGTAGTACGCCTTGCGGAACTGGATGCGGCAGACCAGCTGGTCAATCGGGGTGATGCCCCACATGTCACGCTCGGTCAGGTCATGTTCGCGGCGCAGCGTGTGGTACAGCGAAAACAGCTGGGTGGGAGAACGCTGCTCGGGTTCGACGCCGCCGACCGGCACCTTGCGCTCTTCGGCGGCAGTCAGGGGCTGGCCGTTGCGGCGATCGAGGATGTACATGTCGCCTTGCTTGGTCGGCAGCAGGATCGCCGGCACCTTGCCCGCCGCCGTCGGGTAGTCGATCAGGCTGGCCTGCGAACCCAGGTCGTAGTCCCACACATCCTTGCGCACCGCCTGGAAATGCCAGACCGGCTTGCCGGTGGCCACGTCGATCGCCACCAGCGAGGTCGCATAGCGATTCTGGTTCTCCGTGCGCGAACCACTCCAATAGTCTCCCGCGGAATTACCCAGCGGCAGGTAGACCAGCCCCAGCGCTTCATCACCGGTGGCGGTGGTCCACATGTTGGGGGTGCCGCGCGTGTAGGTCTGCTCGCGCGGCGGCAGGCCGCTGCGCTCGGGCTGGTCCATGTCCCACGCCCAGCGCAGCTTGCCGGTGATGGCGTCGTACGCCTGGATCACGCCCGACGGCGCATCGCGGCGCTGCCCGTCCAGCACCTGGTGGCCGGTCACGATCACGCCGCGCACGATGGCCGGCGGCGAGTTGATCGACACGTAACCCGGTGGCACCTCGCCCATGCCCAGGGTAATGTCGACCTGGCCGTTGTTGCCGAAATTCGCGCAGGGGCGGCCGCTGTCCGCGTCCACCGCGATGATGCGACCGTCCAGCGTGCCTTCAATGATGCGCGCCCAGCACGCCGGTCGACTGCCCGGTGCAGCGCTGCGGGTGACGCTGGGAGGCGGTTCCGGCAACGCCAGATCAGCGGCAACATCGGCCAATGCTGCGTCGGCAAGGGTCGGCGTGCTGGGCTGCTCGTAATAGCTCACACCACGACAGGCAGCGGTATAGGGAATCGAGGCATCCTTCACCTTTGGATCGAACCGCCACAGTTCCTTGCCGCTGGCAGCATCAAGCGCGATCAGGCGGTTGCGTGCGGTGCACAGGTACAGGCGGTCGCCGATCTTCAGCGGCGTGGTTTCGGCACCCCAGCGCTTCTTCGGCATATCCCCGGTACGGAACTGCCAGGCCGGTTGCAACGTGGCCACATTGGCCGGGGTGATCTGCTGCAGCGGCGAATAGCGGGTGCCCGCATTGCTGCGGCCCCACGCCGGCCAGTCGCCCTCGGCGGGCTGGTCAGCCGGCTGCAGGCCCGTGGTATCGCGCGTAGGTTCCAGTCCGGCGCTGACTGCGCCTTCCGGGAACGGCAGGTGGCCGTCCACTTCCCCATGCGGCGCAAAGGCCAGGCCGAAGGCGGCCACGAACACCAGCATCAGCACGCCCGCCACGCTGCGCGACAGGCGTTTTGAAACCGGCTCGCGAAGCGTTGGCACCAGCAGCGCCAGCACGATGCCGAGCGCAGTCAGCAGCCCGAGCCGCGGTACCCAGCGCCAGTAGTCGCTGCCCGATTCCCACCAGGTCCACAGCAGCGTGCCGAAGAACACCAGCGCATACAGCAGCGCGCCGCTGCAGCGGTTGCCGAACAACAGGATTCCGCTGGCCAGCAGGCCGAGTCCGGCGATGGCGTAGTACGCCGAGCCGCCAAGGCTGAGCAGCCACGCGCCGAGCCCGCCGATGACCAGGCCGAGCACGACCAGCAGCAGCGACAGCACGGTGACGAGGGGATGCCGGGAGGCGCGGACGGGAGCAGGAGCGGACTGCGGCGTGGCGGACATCGTCGATCTCCGGGGGCAGCATGCGCCGTTATCCCACCGCCTGCGTGAAGCGCGCGCGTATGCGTGGCATCCGGATACGACGACGCCGGCACAGGGCCGGCGTCGTCGGGTACCTCAGGCTCGCGGCAGGATCACTCCTGCGCGGCGTCCTCGCTGCTGGCAGCAGCCGGTGCGCCGTCGGTCGTGGCCGGGGCGGCGGCAGCCACCTCGTCCTCGTCCTCGTCGATCGAGGCATCCATGCGCTCCACCGCCTGCAGCTTCTCGTCCTTGGAGAGGCGGATCAGGGTCACGCCCTGGGTGTTGCGGCCGACGCGGCTGATTTCCGAGCCACGCGTACGCACCAGGGTGCCACCATCGGAGATCAGCAGGACTTCGTCGCTGGAGCCCATCAGCACCGCGGCGACCAGCTTGCCATTGCGCTCGGTGGTCTGGATGCCGATCACGCCTTGGGTGCCACGGCCCTTGCGCGGATAGTCCGGCAGCGGGGTGCGCTTGCCATAGCCGTTCTCGGTCGCGGTCAGGATGTACTGAACGCTGGCGTCGTCGGCGCCTTCGATCACCGCATCGCCATTGGCGGCGGCTTCCTCGACACCGCTGTCGTCCTCGTTCTCGTCCTCGATGCCACCGGCACTTTCGGCCACGATCAGGCTGACCACTTCCTCGCCGGCCGGCATCTTGATGCCCCGCACGCCGGTGGCGGTACGGCCCATCGAGCGGACCTTGTCCTCGCCGAAACGCACGGTCTTGCCGTTGGAGGCGAACAGCAGGATGTCGCGCTGGCCGTCGGTCAGGCCGACGCCGACCAGCGCGTCGCCCTCATCGAGGTTGATCGCGATCTTGCCGCGCGCCAGACGGAAGGCGAACTCACCCAGCGGGGTCTTCTTGACCGTACCGTTCTTGGTGGCGAAGAACACGAACTGGCCATCGGCGTAATCGCGCACCGGCAGTACGGCCTGCACGCGTTCACCCGGTTCCAGCGGGATCCAGTTGATGATCGGACGGCCGCGGGCGTTGGAGCCCGCTTCCGGCAGCTGGTAGACCGGCAGCCAGAACACCTTGCCCGAACTGGTGAAGGTCAGCAGCGTGTCATGCGTGTTGACCAGCCACAGCTGTTCGATGAAATCCTCTTCCTTGGTCGCCGCCGCACTACGGCCACGACCACCACGGCGCTGCGCGCGGTACACGCTCACCGGCTGGCGCTTCACGTAACCGGCATGCGACACGGTGACCACCACGTCTTCCGGCGCGATCAGGTCAAGGATGTCCAGGTCTTCTTCGCTGTGGCGGATCTCGGTACGACGCTCGTCGCCGAATTCGGCCTTCACACTGACCAGCTCTTCGCGGATCACCTGCAGCAGGCGGTCGGGATCTTCCAGGATGTGGATCAGCCCGGCGATCACTTCCAGCAGCTGCTTGTACTCATCGGTCAGGCGGTCCTGCTCCAGCCCGGTCAGGCGGTGCAGGCGCATTTCCAGGATCTGGGTGGCCTGGATCTCGGTCAGCTGGTAGCCGCCCTCGATCAGGCCCACGCCCTTGGGCAGGTCTTCCGGGCGCGAGGCTTCGGCGCCGGCGGCACCCAGCATCGCACCGACCAGGCCCGGCTCCCACACGCGGGCCAGCATGCGCTCGCGTGCTTCGTTCGGGTTCGGCGAGGTCTTGATCAGTTCGATCATCTCGTCGATGTTGGCCAGCGCGACGGTCAGGCCTTCCAGCACGTGGGCACGGGCGCGCGCCTTGCGCAGCTCGAACACGGTACGGCGGGTGACCACTTCGCGACGGTGGCGGACGAACGCCTCCAGCATCTGCTTGAGGTTCATCAACTGCGGGCGGCCATCGACCAGCGCCACCATGTTGATGCCGAACACCGATTCCATCTGCGTCTGCTGGTACAGGTTGTTCAGCACAACCTCGGCAGATTCACCGCGCTTGATCTCGATGTAGATGCGCATGCCGTCCTTGTCGGACTCATCGCGCAGCTCGCTGATGCCTTCGATCTTCTTTTCCTTGACCAGCTCGGCGATCTTCTCGATCAGACGCGCCTTGTTCACCTGGTAAGGAATTTCAGTGACGATGATCGATTCGCGGCCGTTGTCGGCCACTTCGATATCGGCCTTGGCACGGATGCGCACGCGGCCACGGCCGGTGCGGTAGCCGGCGACGATGCCGGCGGTGCCGTTGATGATGCCGGCGGTCGGGAAATCCGGGCCCGGGATGTACTCCATCAGGCCGTCGACGTCGATGTCCGGGTTGTCGATCAGCGCGATGCAGGCGTTGATCGATTCGCTCAGGTTGTGCGGCGGGATGTTGGTCGCCATGCCCACCGCGATACCGGCCGAACCGTTGACCAGCAGGTTCGGGAACCGGGTCGGCATGACCGTCGGCTCCAGTTCCTTTTCGTCGTAGTTGGGCTGGAAATCGACGGTTTCCTTGTCGATGTCCGCCATCAGCTCATGCGCCAGGCGCGACATGCGCGCTTCGGTGTATCGCATTGCCGCGGCGGAGTCGCCATCGATGGAGCCGAAGTTACCCTGGCCATCGACCAGCATGTAACGCAGCGAGAACGGCTGTGCCAGGCGCACCAGCGTGTCGTACACCGACTGATCGCCATGCGGGTGGTACTTACCGATGACGTCACCGACGATACGCGCCGACTTGAAGTAGGGCTTGTTGCTGTGCGCGTTGAGTTCATTCATCGCGAACAGCACGCGGCGATGCACCGGCTTGAGGCCGTCGCGCGCATCCGGGAGCGCGCGGCCCACGATCACGCTCATGGCGTAATCGAGGTAGCTCTTGCGCATCTCGTCTTCCAGGTTGACCTGGATGATTTCCTTGGCGGTTTCTGCCATTCGGGTTCCGTTGTCTGGTAGCGGTCCAGTCCGGCGCAGCCCCCTGCGGGAGGGGGTCGTGCCGGAACCTCGATTCAACCTGCGGATATTACCACAACAGGCCGTTTTCCGCCTCCCTTTACGGGTATTTTACCTGCACAAATCAGGAACTTAGGGGGTTGCCGGCCCGCGGCCGGCACCACCGGGGCGGAGGTCACGCGGCCCCTCCCCCGCGCGTCAGCCGCCGAAGGCGGCGCGCATGTTCTCCGGGGTCGGGTTCAGGATCACGCCGCGCTCGGTCACGATGGCGTCGATCAGCTCGCCCGGCGTGACGTCGAACACCGGGTTCCAGGCAGCGATGCCCTCTGCCACCGTGCGGGTGCCGCCCACGCCGTACAGCTCGCCCGGATCGCGCTGCTCGATCTCGATCTGGCTGCCGTCCACGGTCTCCATGTCCACCGTCGAGGACGGCGCCACGACCATGAACTTCACGCCGTGATGGCGGGCGGCGATGGCCAGCTGATAGGTCCCGATCTTGTTGGCGGTATCGCCGTTGGCGCAGATGCGGTCGGCACCGACGATCAGCCACTGCACAGCGCCGGTCTTCATCAGGTGCGAGGCGGCCGAATCGGCGATCAGCGTGGCGTCAATGCCATCCTGCTGCAGCTCCCACACGGTCAGGCGCGCGCCCTGCAGCCACGGACGGGTCTCGCCAGCGAACACGCGGGCAATGCGGTGCTGGGCCATGCCGGCGCGGATCACGCCCAGCGCGGTGCCGAAGCCGGCGGTGGCCAGCGAGCCGGTGTTGCAGTGGGTCAGCACGCCGCTGCCGGCTTCGATCAGGCCCGCGCCCAGCGCGCCCATGTGGCGATTGGCGGCCAGGTCCTCCTCCGCAATGGCCTGCGCTTCCGCCTCCAGCTTCGCCTTCCAGTCAGCACCGGCGGCATTCAGGCAACGGCGCATGCGCGCCAGCGCCCAGGCCAGGTTGACGGCGGTCGGACGCGAAGCGTTCAGACGCTGCAGCGCCGGTTCCAGCTGCTGCAGCGCGTGCGCACCGTCTGCGGCCTGCACGTCACGTGCGGCCAGCACCACGCCCCAGGCGGCGGCGATGCCGATGGCCGGCGCACCGCGCACGGTCAACGCGTGGATGGCTGCAGCCACTTCGTCACTGTCATGGCAGACCACATGCTCGACCACGAACGGCAGCTTGCGCTGGTCCAGCAGTTGCAGGGCATCGCCGGTCCACAGGATCGGACGGATATGGTCGTAACGGGCGTAGTCGATGTCGGAGGCAGTGTTCATGGGCCCATTGTAGGGCCACGCCCCCCGGGGTTGGAGCCCGCCCGGGCTCAATTCACCGAGAACTCGGCGCGGCAGCCACCGTCCACCCAGATGCCGTTGCGGCTCCAGCCCCAGGTACTGCCTTCCTCGCACGGCGTGCTGGACAGCTGCTCGGAGACGGCGGCACCGACCGAGATGCTGGCGCCGCAGAAACGGCGCTTCTTCGACTTCGATTCACAGGTCAGCCGGCGTGGTACGTCAACGAATCGGCCGTCCTCGTCAGCCACTTCGAAATCCCCCTGGCAACCGCGGCTGGTCCAGACTTCATTGCGCTTGTAGCCCCAGCCCTGCCCTTCGCGGCATGGCAGCGCCGACAGCTGGCGCAGCAGGCGTACTGGCGCGCCATCCAGGCGCACCGGGCAGCTCTGCGGGCGACCATTGGATTCACAACGCACCACGCGACGGACCAGGCGCTTGCCCTCGCTTGCTACCGGCACGGCACCCGCAGCGCGGCGTGCGCGGAACTCGGCGCGGCAGCCCAGCGTGACCCACACGCCACTGCGGTCGGTGCCCCATTCGCTGCCACGGATACAGCTGCTGTTGGAAAGCTGGCGCACCAGGTCGACGCCGTTGCTGACATCGATATCGCAATGCACCCAGCCCATATCGCGTGATTCGCAGGTCACCACTTCACCGTCGTAGCCGGCCTGCTGGGCAGATGCCGATGACGGCAACCAGGCACCCCAGAGCGCGATGGAGTAAACCGGTGCAGCGACAACCGCAAACCACTTGACCAAAGCCTTCCCCAGCAGGAATGGATGAACTGCGTGCCAGTGTCCGGCATCTGCCGTGATAAGAGCATCATCCTGCTTACCGAAGCAAGCGCGGAATCGCGGAATTCCGTTCAGTCTTTGACGTTCAGGAACGCAGGTCGCTCATGCGTGGGCAAAGTCGTAGGCCAGCACGTCGGCGATGCGCGGCGTGCGGTTCATCGCCATCAGGAGGCGATCGACCCCCACCGCCACGCCCGCGCACGCCGGCATCGATGGCAGCGCGGCCAGCAGCGCCTCGTCCAGCGCCGGCTGCACCTGGCCACGTTCATGGCGTCGCTGCAGGTCACGCTGGAAGCGCGCGCGCTGCTCGTGGGCGTCGTTCAGTTCGTGATAGCCGTTGGCCAGCTCCACCGCGCCCAGGTACAACTCGAAACGCTCGGCCAGGGGCGGTGTACCGGCACGGATGCGCGCAAGCGCCGCCTGGCTGGCCGGCCAGTCATGGACCACGGTCATCACTGCGTCATCAAACTGCGGCTGGATGCGATGGGTCATCAACAGGTCCAGCCAGTCGTCGCGGGTCAAACCGACCGGATCGATGTGCACATCACCCAGCGCGGCCCGCAATGCAGCCTCATCGGCCTTGAACGGGTCAACGCCCACATGCTGCTGGAACAGCTCGCGGTAGCTCAGCACGCGCAGGGTCGCACTGCGCCCGACCAGCGCCAGCGCCTGGCCGACCAGTTCGGCGGTCTCCTGCACCAGGCGATGATGATCCCAGCCAACCCGGTACCACTCCAGCATGGTGAATTCCGGGTTGTGGCGGCCGCCCGCCTCGCCATTGCGGAACACCCGGCCCAGTTCGTAACAGTCACCCACGCCCGCCGCCAACAGGCGCTTGAGCGGATACTCCGGCGAGGTGCGCAGCCAGCGGCGGCGTCCGCCGGCATCGACATGGCCGGTGAAATCGGTATGGAAGCTGTCGATGTTCGGCTCGGTGTTGCCGGCTACCGACAGGATCGGCGTTTCCACTTCCAGCACATCGCGTTCGGCGAAGAAGCGGCGGACCAGCGCATTGAGCGCGGCGCGCTGCTGCAGCGCGCGCAGCAGGGCCTCGCTCACAGGATGCCCTCCGGGCGCGGGTGGTCCAGCGGCAGGGTCAGCAGATCGCGGGTGTCATCAATGTAACCGCTCGCCAGATAGAGGCGACGGGCCAGCTCGTTGTGGTGGTTCACTTCCAGGCGCAGGCGGCTTACGCCGCGGCCCCGTGCCCGCTGTTCGCAGATGGCCAGCGCCTGCTTGCCGCGGCCGCGACCACGCGCACGATGGCTCAGGTACAGCTCGTCCAGCAGCATGAAGTGGCCGCCCTGCTCCAGGCTGAAGCCCATCGCGATCACTGCGTAGCCGACCACCTCGGCCGCCTCGTCCAGCCACAGCAGCACTTCGCCGTTGCGTGGGTCGGCCAGCAGCGCATCCACGCCGCGACGCACGCGCGCGTCGTCGAAGTCGATCCTGTCTTCGGCATAGAACTCGCGCATCAACGCGATCAACAGTTCTTCGTCGGCACGGGTGGCCAGGCGGAAATCCAGTGGGGCAGTCTGCATCGGTGTTCCTTTGTGCTTCATGCCGGGTGCCGGGCACCCGGCGGCGTCATCATTCGTGTTCGGCAAGATAGGCCAGCAGGCGGTCCTCATCCCACACCGGCACGCCCAGCGACTGTGCCTTGTCCAGCTTGGAGCCGGCCTCGGTACCGGCCACCACGAAGCTGGTCTTCTTCGACACACTGCCGGAGACCTTGGCACCCAGCGCTTCCAGGCGCTCCTTGGCGGCATCGCGTGTGAGCTGGGCCAGGGTGCCGGTCAGCACCACGGTCTGCCCATCCAGCGGACCCGCCACGATCTCGGCCAGCGCCGGCGCCTTGGCCAGGATCTCCCGCATCGCGTTCTCGGCGGCCAACAGCATCGCACCGTGGCCATCAGCGTCGAGCCATTCGGCCAGAGCGCGCGCGGTGTCATCGGGCAGGCCGGCGTTGACGAACTGGCCATGCTCGGCATCGAGCACCGCCTGTGCGCCGGGAAGCGCAGCCACCAGCTTTTCGGCGCGCAGACGGGTGATGCCGGGGATCTCCGACTCGACCAGCAACTGCGCCAGATCCAGCCCGTCGCGCAGCTTGGCACTGGGCGCATGCACGTCGCTGATGCGCACCTGGCCGACCTGCAGCAGGTCATCGATGGCCTGCTGGTTGCCCTGCTGCTCGAAGAAGTGGCCAAGCGAACGCGCCACTTCGCCACCGATGTCCGGCACACGCTTGAACAGCGGCCACGGCAGGTGGCGGATCAGCTCCAGGTCACCGAACCACTGCGCCAGCGCCTTGGCCGTGCTCTCGCCCACGTGCTCGATGCCAAGCGCGAACAGCACGCGCTCCAGCGTGGCCGCACGGCTGGCGTCGATCGCTGCGATCAGGTTGTCGGCCCACTTGGTGGCGATCTTCTTCGTGTTCCATTCGAAGCTGGCCGGCTGCGCCAGCGCCTGCGCGCGCCAGCCTGGATCGTTGCCGTCCAGCTTGAGCACCGCATTGAGCACCGCACCACTGCCCTCGGCGGGAAGGTGCAGCTTCAGCGCCGCTGCCAGCGCCGACGGCTCCTCGGCGTCCAGCACCAGCTTCAGGTGCAGCAGCGTATCGCGGCTGAGCCGGTACAGGTCGGCCACGCTCTTGACGATGCCCGCGTCGACCAGGGTTTCGATGTACTTGTCGCCGAGACCATCGATGTCCATGGCGCGGCGCGAGGCGAAATGGGCAATGGCTTCCTTGCGCTGCGCCGGGCAGGACAGTTCGCCCGAACAACGCCACGCCGCCGCCCCCTCCTCACGCACGATCTCCGAGCCGCACACCGGGCAGCGCGTCGGCATCTGCCACGGCGTGGTGCCCTGCGGGCGGCGGTCGAGAATGACGCTGACCACCTCGGGAATCACGTCGCCAGCGCGGCGCACGATCACACTGTCGCCAACGCGCACATCGAGGCGCGCGATCTGGTCGGCATTGTGCAACGTGGCGTTGGACACGATCACGCCGGCCACAGCCACCGGCGCCAGTCGCGCGACCGGCGTGGCAGCACCGGTGCGGCCGATCTGGATCTCGATCGCCTCCACCGTGGTGCTCTGTTCCTGCGCAGGGAACTTGTGCGCGATGGCCCAGCGCGGCGCACGGGAGACGAAGCCCATCGCCTGCTGACCCGCACGGTCATCCAGCTTGTAGACCACGCCATCGATATCAAACGGCAGGCCGTCGCGGCGTTCACCGATAGTGCGGTAGTAACCGAGCAGGCCGTCGGTGCCCTCCACCACTTTGCACAGCTCACTGACCGGGAAGCCCCAGGCGCCGAGCTGGGCCAGGGTGCCCGAATGGGTGTCCGGCAGCTCGCCGCCCTGCACTTCGCCGGTGCCGTAGGCGAAGAAACTCAGCCTGCGCTGCGCACTGATCTTCGGGTCGAGCTGGCGCAGCGAACCGGCCGCCGCGTTGCGCGGATTGGCCAGCACCTTGCCGCCCTGCAGGCGCGCACGTTCGTTGTAGGCCTCGAAGTCGGCGCGGGCCATGTAGACCTCGCCGCGCACCTCCAGCACATCCGGCCAGTCCTTGCCGTGCAGGCGCTTGGGAATGTCACCGATTTCGCGCAGGTTGGCGGTCACGTCCTCGCCGGTACTGCCATCGCCACGGGTCGCGCCGAGCACGAAATGACCGTCCTCGTAGCGCAGGCTGATCGCCAGGCCGTCCATCTTCGGCTCGGCCGAGAACCGCAGGCTGCGACGCCCCAGGCGCTCATCGATGCGGCGCACGAAATCGGCCACTTCCTCGTCGCTGAAGGCATTGGACAGCGACAACATCGGTACCGCATGGCGCACTTCCGGGAAGCGGCCAGAGGGGCGCGCACCGACCTGCTGGGTCGGGCTGTCGGCACGGGCCAGTTCCGGGTTCTCGCGCTCCAGCGCTTCCAGCTCGCGCACCATCCGGTCGTAGTCGACGTCGGGGATCTCCGGCGCGTCCAGCTCGTGATAGGCGCGGTTGGCCTGGGCGATCTGCCGGCGAAGGTCTTCGGCGCGTTCGGCGGGGCTGGGGCTCATCGGGATCCGGTGGTTCTGGGATGGCCGGGGATTCTACCGCGCCCAGCCGTCAGGCCCTGTAACGCCTCCGCCTTTGCAGCGTCGAGCGTGCTCGACGGGCACTCCCCGCTCCGGCAGGTGCCAACCTTCTCCCTCGTTCCGGCAGGTGCCAACCTTGGTTGGCACATCTGCATGGCGCGACGCCACAAAAAGCAGCTTGCCGCCCACCCTCGCCGGCGCTAGCGTGCGACGGTCTGCCCTTCGGAATCCTGCCCGTGACCCTGCCCGCTTCCCGTCGACGCTTCCTGCAACTGGCCGGAGCCGGCCTCGCCGTCGCCGGCAGCGGGCTGCCGCGGCCCGGCCATGCCCAACCCGCGACAGCCGTCGCCCCGGGCCCCGCCGAAGGTGCGGTGCTGCTGAATTTCAACGAATGCCCCTACGGCCCCTCGCCCGCAGCCCAGCAGGCGGCACGCGACAGCATCGCCGGTTGCGGCCGCTACCGTTTCGCACTGGCCGGTCAGGTGCGCGACGCCTTCATCGAACAGGCGCGCATTCCGGCCGATCACGTGCGGCTCTATCCGGGTTCCAGCGAACCGCTGAACCGTGCCGCCGTGCTGTGGACCGGCCCGCAGGCGGGACTGGTAGTCGCCGATCCGACCTTCGAGACGCTGGGCGAGGTCGCGGCCGCACACGGTGCGCACGTGCAGAAAGTGCCATTGCACGACGACGGCGCACATGACCTGCGCGCGATGGTGGCCGCCGCACACGCGCGCTCGACCGGCCTGCTGTATGTGTGCAACCCGAATAACCCGACCGGCTCGATCAGCCCGCCGGATGAGCTCGCCTGGCTGCTGGCCCACAAGCCTGCGTCCACCCGCGTACTGGTCGACGAGGCCTACCTGCAGTACAGCGAGCAGCCGAGCCTGATCGCGCAGGTGGCGCAGCGCGATGACCTGATCGTGTTGCGCACGTTCTCCAAGCTTTATGGCATGGCCGGCCTGCGCCTGGGCGTGGCGGCCGCGCATCCCGACCGCCTGCGCGAACTGGCCAGCCTGGGCGACAACCCGCTACCCGTGCCAGCACTGGCCGCGGCACTGGCCAGCCTGCAGGATCCTCAGTTGATCGCGCAGCGGCGCCTGCAGAATGCCAAGGTGCGGCAGGCCACCATCGCGTGGCTGGGCAAGCGTGGTTTCAGCTGCGTGCCGTCGGAAGCGAACTGCTTCGTGGTGGATGTGCAGCGCGACGGTGCCGCCTTTGCCAAGGCGATGGCAGACAACGGCGTGATCATCGGCCGCAGCTGGCCGATCTGGCCGCAGCGCGTGCGCGTGAGCGTCGGCACCGAGGACGAGATGGCCACGTTCCGCAAGGCATTTGCCAAGGTCGCCGGCGTACCGGCCTGACCCTGTTGGTGGGGGCGAACCTTTGGTTCGCCCCATCCACGCATAGCGTGGATCTACTGTTGTGGGTGCCGACCGTTGGTCGGCACACCATGGCGCTCACCAGCGCGGGGTCTTGGTCAGCGGCGGCGCCTGGTGCTGGCGATCATAGGCACGCAGTTCGTCACGGATGTGCGCGATGCGCTGCCGGCCGAGAGCGTTGCGGCTGTCGTCCAGCACCACGCCGTCGAGCAGCTCGGCCATGCGCTGCACGGTGGGCAGCATCTTCTCCCAGGCATCCAGCGCGGTCAGCGGCGCCGGCAGGGTCAGGAAGAAGGCGATGGCCGGGGTCTCCATGGCGCGGATGTTGGCCATGTCGAAGCTGCCCGGCTTCATGATGCTGGCCATCGAGAAGATCGGGCCGCGCTCGGGGTGGCCTTCCACCAGGCGGTGGAACACGTTCATGTGGCCGAACACCAGGCCGGTCTTCTCCGCCGCCACCACGATGTCTTCGCCACGCAGCTGTTCGCCGGCGCGAGCGGCCACGAACAGCGACACGATCTTGTCGAAGTCCTGGGTGGCGCGCTTGCCAAGGTCGCTGGCCGCGCCGGCGTCGGTGTCGGCCAGGCCAAGCTCGGCCTGCTCGCCTTCCGAGCCCATGCCCGGCTCTACGCGGCCATCGGCCACAGTGACGCCATCATCGCCCAGCACCGGCTCGCGACGCTCGCCGCCGGTCGGTTCCGCGCTTTCCACGCGACGCCCCTGGGGCTTCTTCTTCGGACGGCCAAACAGGAAGATCGCAGCGATCAACAGCAGGCCGGCGGCCAGGATGCCGATGCGCAACAGTGCCGTGTCGGACATTCGATAGGTTCTCCGGCTAGTTCATTCAGGTAATTAGGATGGCACGTCAGGCCGCGCCCGCCAATCGTGCGGCTTCTTCCAGGTCCACGCTGACCAGGCGGCTGACGCCCGGTTCGCGCATGGTCACGCCCGACAGCTGGTGCGCAGCCTCCATCGTCGCCTTGTTGTGGCTGACGAACAGGAACTGCACCTTCTCGCTCATTTCCTTGACCATGTTGGCCAGGCGACCGACGTTGGCTTCATCCAGCGGTGCGTCCACCTCGTCCAGCAGGCAGAACGGTGCCGGATTCAACTGGAAGATGGCGAACACCAGCGCTACTGCGGTCATCGCCTTTTCGCCGCCGGACAGCAGCGAGATGCTGGACACGCGCTTGCCCGGCGGGCGCGCCATGATGGTCACGCCGGTGTCGAGCAGGTCTTCACCGGTCAATTCCAGGTAGGCGTGGCCGCCACCGAACAGGCGCGGGTACAGCGCCTGCACGCCGGCGTTGACACGGTCGAAAGTGTCCTTGAAGCGGCCGCGGGTCTCGCGGTCGATCTTCCGGATGGCATCTTCCAGGGTTTCCAGCGCTGTGGTGAGGTCGGCGTGCTGCGAATCCAGGTAGTCCGAGCGCTGCGAGGCCTCGCCGTACTCGTGGATCGCGGCCAGATTGACCGGCTCCAGCCGGCGCATGCGGGCATCGATCTGGTGCACGGCCTGCTCCCAGTCGCCCAGGCGGGCGTCCTCGGGCAGTGCATTGAGCACGTCCTGCAGCACGAAACCGGCCTTTTCGACCGCCGCCTGCAGGGTATCCGCGCTGAGCACCAGCGCCTGCTGGTCAAGCTTGCGCTGCGAAATGCGCTCACGCTGGGCCAATGCCTGTTCGTCGCGCTGGTGGCGGGTCTGTTCGTAGTTGCGCAGCTCGGCGTCGATGCCGTCCAGCAGCGTGCGCGCCTCGGTCAGCACGCGATCGGCCCGAACGCGCTCTTCCAGCGCATTCTGGTGCTCGGCCTGCAGCGCTTCGACCGGCGAATCACCTTCGTCCAGCTGCGAATGCAGCTCGCCCAGGCGCGAATCCAGCTGCCCGCGCTGGGTGCCCATGCGCTCCAGCGCCTGGCTCAACGAGGCCAGCTGCGCACGCTGCGATTCCAGGGTCAGGGCCAGCGAGTGCGCGCGCTCGCGTACCGCGCGGGCGGCGTCGCGAGCCAGGTCGCGCGCCTCGGTCAACTGGCGGCGCTCGCCCTCCAGCCGCTGCCGGGTCGATTCCAGGTCGCCCATGCTGCTGACCGCGTTCTCCAACCGCGAGCGCGCTTCACGCGCTTGTTCGTTGTTGGCTTCAATGGTTTCCTGCAGCTGCTTCAGCTCGCCTTCGATGCGATCGATGCGCGTGCGCGCTGCCTCCACCTTGCCCTGCTGGCCCTGCAGCTGGCCGGCCAGTTCGGACACCGCACGATGGGCCTGGTACAGCGCACGCTGCGCGTCTTCGCGCTGCTGTTCGGCAGCCTGCAGCTGCTCTCGGAAGCCGGCCAGCTGTTCTTCCAGTTCGGCCTCGCGGTCCTGCAGCTGCTCGATCTGCTCACGCAGCTCCTGGATCTCACGTTCGCGCAGCAGCGCGCCCTGCGCGGCGGCACCGGAGCGCGATACGCGCAGCCAGCCCTGGCCCAGGCGCTCGCCACTCTGGGTGATGATCGAATCGCCTTCCGGAAGGCTGGCCTGCAGCGCCTTGGCCTCGGACAGATCCCTGGCACCGTGCAGGTGCGCCAGCAGGCGCCGGATCGCTGCCGGGCCACGCACGCGTGCAGCCAGCGAGGTCGGCGCGACCTTCAGGTCCGCGCCATCGTTGGCGACCAGCGCAATGTGGCCCTCGCCCAGTTCGCCCAGCGCGTCGACCAAGCTGGCCGGGTCATCGACCAGCACGCCTTCGATCAACTGGCCGAGCGCGCTTTCCACCGCGTTTTCCCAACCGGCATCGACATCCAGGCGTTCGCCGACACGCGCCGCCGAATCCAGCCCACGCGCCTTCAGCCAGGCCACGGCGGCGCCCTGCTCCTGGCCCAGCGCAGCCTGCTGCAGGGTTTCCAGCGAAGCCAGGCGACCGCGCAGGCCATTGGCCTGCTTGCGCAGTTCGGCCAGTTCGTTTTGGCCATTGCGCTGCTGTTCCTGCACCGCCGCCACGCCCTGCTTGCGCAGCTCAACGTCTTCGCTCAGTTCATCCAGCGCGGTCTTCTGCGTGTCGTGCTGCAGGTGCAGCTGCTCGAAGGCTTCTTCCAGCGCGTCCACGTCCAGCCCGGCGCGCTCGGCGGCCAGGGCTTCACGACGCCGGTCGGCATCGAGGATCTGTTTGTCCAGGTAGTCCACGCGCGTGCGCTCGACGTCGCCGGCGCGCGAGGCTTCCGAACTCTGCGAGGTGTGCTGTTCCCAACGCTGCTGCCAGCTGGCCAGCCGGTCTTCAGCCTCGCGCAGGCTTTCCTGCTTTATCTCGTTTTCTTCCTGCAGTTCTTCCAGCTGCGGGGTCGCGGCCTCTACCGCCTCCCGCAGCACCCTCAGCTTGGCCTCGTCGCCACTGATGTGCTGCCCCAGTTCGGCCAGGGCCTGCTGGGTTTCGTCGCGCGCCTTGTGCAGGCGCTGCGACAGCTCGCGCTGGTGCTGGATCTGCTGCTCCAGGCGGGCCAGGGTGCTGCCGACCTGATAGACCGCCGCCTGCGCGGTGTTGAGCGCATCGGCGGCCTCTTCGCGACGCACTCGCGAGGTTTCGATGCGGGCCTCTGCGTCGCGCTGATCGGCGATCAGCTGCTGCAGCTTGGTCTCTTCCTGCGACAGGCCTTCGCGCAGCTTCGACAGGCGCCCATCGAGGCCACGGAATTCCAGCGCCTTCCACTCGGCATCCTTGATCCGGCGCTCTTCCTGCAGGGCCTGGTACTGCTCGGCCTGCCTGGCCTGGCGCTTGAGGTGTTCGAGCTGCTTGCTGATCTCGTCGCGCAGGTCACCCAGCCGGTCCAGGTTCTCACGGGTGTGGCGGATGCGGGTCTCGGTCTCCTTGCGGCGCTCCTTGTACTTGGAGATGCCGGCTGCCTCTTCCAGATACACGCGCAGGTCTTCCGGGCGCGCCTCGATGATCTGGCTGATCATGCCCTGCTCGATGATCGAGTAGCTGCGCGGGCCCAGGCCGGTGCCGAGGAACAGGTCGGTGATGTCGCGGCGACGGCATTTGGTGCCGTTGAGGTAATAGTTGCTGGTGCCGTCGCGGCTGACCGTGCGCTTGACCGAGATCTCGTTGAACGAGGCGTACTCGCCGGAAATCGTGTGGTCGGAGTTGTCGAAGATCAGCTCGACCGTGGCCTGCGACACCGGCTTGCGGGCATTGGACCCGGAGAAGATCACGTCGGTCAGCGAGTCGCCACGCAGGCGGCTGGCCGAACTCTCGCCCATGACCCAGCGCACGGCGTCGATGATGTTCGACTTGCCGCAGCCATTGGGCCCCACCACGCCGGTCATGTTGGTCGGCAGGTGCAGGGTGGTCGGATCGACGAACGACTTGAAGCCGGACAGCTTGATCGTGGAAAGACGCATAGGGGTTCCGGACTGGGGCCGGCAAGCGGCCTGCGTTTACCCTCCAAGCCATTGATCCTGTTGGGATCGATGCCCGTGGAACGGGTGTGACGCCCTGAGTATACCGATGTGGACGTGTTCTACGAATGGGCGTGGAACATTGCCCCCCCCACCCCGTCGGACGGACCTGGCCCGACACCGCGGAACGGCGCCAAAAACAAAACGGGCACCCTTGCGGGCGCCCGTTCTGCGGTGATGCCAGGCCTTGCGGCGTGGGATCAGGCTTCGGCGACGACGACGACCTTGACGGTGGTCTCGACGTCGGCGTGCAGGTGGACCAGCACGTCGTATTCGCCGATGTTGCGGAAGGCGCCTTCGCCCAGGATGACTTCGCTCTTTTCCAGCGGCAGGCCGGCGGCGGTGAAGGCCTCGGCGATGTCGCGCGGGCCAACCGAGCCGTACAGCTTGCCTTCGGTCGAAGCGTTGGCGGCGATGGTCACGCTCGCGCCTTCCAGCTTGGCCTTGCGGCCTTCGGCGTCAGCGTGGATGGCCTGGGCCTTGGCTTCGTATTCGGCGCGCTTGGCTTCGAACTCGGCCCTGTTGCTCTCGGTGGCCGGCACGGCCTTGCCCTGCGGCACGAGGAAGTTACGGCCGTAGCCCGGCTTCACGTCGACCAGGTCGCCCAGGTTGCCGAGGTTGGTGACTTTCTGCAGGAGGATCAGCTGCATGGTATTGCTCCAGATAAGTTATTCGTTAGCGAGGCGATGCCCCGCAACAAAGGCTGTCCGAATAGCTGGCACAGCGGGGGCGGCGCCGGGCCGCCCCGCTGGCATCAGACGTCGTGGTTGTCGGTGTACGGGATCAGGGCCAGGAAGCGAGCGCGCTTGACGGCGGTCGCCAGCTGGCGCTGGTACTTCGACTTGGTACCGGTGACGCGGCTCGGCACGATCTTGCCGTTCTCGGTCAGGTACTGGCGCAGGGTGTTGAGATCCTTGTAGTCGATCTCCTTCACACCTTCAGCAGTGAACTTGCAGAACTTGCGGCGACGGAAGAACTTGGACATGGGAAGGCTCCTTAGGCGGCGGAAGCGGCGTCGTCGCCGGCTTCGTTGTCAGCGGTGTTGTTGGACTCGCCTTCTTCGTCGTCACGACGACGGCGCTCACCGCGCTCCGGCTTGTCACCCTTCTCGTCCTTGCTCTTCATGATCAGCGACTGCTCGGTGTCAGCCTCGTCACGCTTGATGACCAGGTTGCGCAGCACGGCGTCGTTGAAGCGGAAGCTCTCGGTCAGTTCGTTCAGAACGGCCTGGTCGGCTTCGATGTTCATCAGCACGTAGTGGGCCTTCACCAGGTTCTGGATCGGGTACGCCAGCTGGCGGCGGCCCCAGTCTTCCAGACGGTGGATGGTGCCGTTGCCGTTCTCGACCAGCGACTTGTAGCGCTCGATCATGGCCGGGACCTGCTCGCTCTGGTCCGGGTGGACCATGAACACGATTTCGTAATGACGACTCATGTTTTTTTCTACCTTTCGGATGTGGCCTTGCGGCCGGACAGCCCCCCGCCGTTGAGACCGCGGTGGGGCAAGGATTCCCGCCGGGAGGCAGGAAGCCGCGCATTATGGCGCAGATGGGGGTGCCGGGCAACCGGCGGGTCACAGGGCAACCTGAACCGGGGGCGCAGCCCCCATGCCGACCCAGGCTGGCCGCTACCGGAGCCCCGCACAGCCCAAGAATCCGCCTGGATTCACCCCAGGTCGACGTGAAGGCGATGCTGGCCGCATTCCAGGCACTGGAACAGGCAGCCGACCATCATCCCGTCCCGGCTCAGGTGCGCCAGCACCCAGTCGGCGTCGCGCGGATTGACCTCCGCCACATCGGGCCGGACCTGGTCGAGGATGGGCAGCAGATCGTCGCTGCCGGCGAAACCGAGGAAGGCGCAGGGCCGTTCACAATGGCTCAGCCAGACCGATTGCTGCCAGGACGGGTAGCCCGGGGTGCGCTCGCAGATCTCCAGCAGCAGCTCACGGGCGATGCTCGGTGGCGGGTCGGCCGGGTCTGGCGAGCCCCCTTCGATATCACTCCAGCCGGTGAATTCACCCTCGTAGCTGGCCGCCGCCCTGCCGTCGGCGATACACCAGGGGCAAAGGTAATCCGGACGCAGACGGGTGTAGAACGGCCCGCGGTAGCGCAGTGTGCGCGGCTGGCCGCAGCAGTCACAGATTCCGTCGACCTCTTCGAAGGAGAGGGCGTAGGCGTTGGGGTGATAGGTAAAAGCCGGTCGTTCCATCCGTGGGGTCCCTGCCGAGCCCCGCGTGCCGACCAAGGTCGGCAGCTACCGGGACGCGCCGGGCCGTCAGGCCTTGTCGGCGTCGGTGGTGAAGCTCTCGCCGCAGCCACACTCGGCGGTGGCATTGGGGTTGCTGAACGTGAAGGTCTCGCTCAGGCCGTGCTTGCCGAAGTCGATCACGGTGCCGTCCACCAGCGCCAGGCTCTTGGCGTCGACATAGATCTTCACGCCGTCCTGCTCGAACACGGTATCGCCCTCGCGCTCGTCGCGTGCCAGGTCGGTGATGTGGCCCCAGCCGGAGCAACCGGTCTTGGTCACGCCGAAACGCAGGCCCAGCGCACCGGGGGTCTGGGCGACAAAGCGCTGCACGCGCTCGAAGGCAATGGGGGTCAGGCTGACGGCCATGGGGCTACTCCAGAGGTACGGGGACATTATAAGGAGCCGTTGCCGCGAAAAATGCCTCGCAAGCAGAACGCTGCAACCGGTAAACTCCCGTGTTCACAGATCGAGTCGATCAGCAGAGGATTCAAGTCATGACGGTGGTCAGCGTTGAACATGCGCTTGCCGGGAAGATCCCGGAAGGCGGCGAAGTCACGGTACGCGGATGGGTGCGCACGGTGCGCGGTTCAGCGAATCTGGCCTTCGTGAATGTGAGCGACGGCTCCTGCTTCGCCCCGATCCAGGTCGTGGCCGGCGACAGCCTGGCCAACTTCGACGAGATCAAGCGCCTGACCAGCGGCTGCTCGGTCATCGCCACCGGCACCCTGGTGAAGTCGCAGGGCAAGGGCCAGTCGTTCGAGATCCAGGCCAGTGCAGTGGAAGTGGTCGGCTGGGTCGAAGACCCGCTCACCTACCCGATCCAGCCCAAGCCGATGTCGCCGGAGTTCCTGCGCGAAGTGGCGCACCTGCGCCCGCGCACCAACCTGTTCGGCGCGGTCACCCGCATCCGCAACTGCCTGGCCCAGGCCGTGCACCGTTTCTTCCACGAGAACGGCTTCAACTGGATCAGCACCCCGATCATCACCACCTCCGACGCCGAAGGCGCCGGCCAGATGTTCCGCGTGTCCACCCTGGACATGGTGAACCTGCCGCGCGATGAGAAGGGCGCGATCGATTTCAGCCGCGACTTCTTCGGCAAGGAAACCTTCCTGACCGTGTCCGGCCAGCTGAACGTCGAGGCCTACTGCCTGGCGCTGAGCAAGGTCTACACCTTCGGCCCGACCTTCCGCGCCGAGAACAGCCACACCACCCGCCACCTGGCGGAGTTCTGGATGATCGAGCCGGAAATCGCCTTCGCCGACCTGGCCGAAGACGCACGCCTGGCCGAAGAGTTCCTGAAGTACCTGTTCCGTGCGGTGCTGAACGAGCGCAGCGACGACCTGGCCTTCATCGCCGAGCGCGTGGACAAGAACGCGATCACCAAGCTGGAAGACTTCATCAACGCACCGTTCGAGCGCATCGACTACACCGACGCGGTCAGCCTGCTGCAGAAGTCCGGCAGGAAGTTCGACTTCCCGGTCGAATGGGGCCTGGACCTGCAGACCGAGCACGAGCGCTGGCTGACCGAGGAACACGTCGGCCGCCCGGTGGTGGTGACCAACTATCCGGAGCACATCAAGGCCTTCTACATGCGCCTGAACGACGACGGCAAGACCGTTGCCGCGATGGACGTGCTGGCCCCTGGCATCGGCGAGATCATCGGCGGCAGCCAGCGCGAAGAGCGCCTGGACGTGCTGGACGCGCGCATGGCCCAGTTCGGCCTGGATCGCGAGCACTACAGCTGGTACCGCGATTTCCGCCGCTATGGCTCGGTGCCGCACGCCGGCTTCGGCCTGGGCTTCGAGCGCCTGGTGGTGTACGTCTGCGGGCTGTCCAACATCCGCGATGCGATCCCCTACCCGCGCGCCCCGGGCAGCGCGGACTTCTAAGCCCCATACGACCACGGAGGTACTGCCCCCATGACCCTGTTCTTCGCCCTCTGTTTCGTCGGCGTTGCAGTGGCCGGGTTCAGTGCCTTCGTGATCTTCTGGCCGCTGACCCTGGTGCACGTGCGCGACCGCCATCCGGCGCTCGCCGCGCGCTTCGGCAGCGGCGCCTTCCTCAAGCCCGATGCCCTGGCCTGGCTGCTGCGCCGCGACTATCGGCAGCAACCGGACCGCTCGCTGTCCGGGCTGGCGACACCGGCCTGGGTATCGCTGCTGACCCTGCTGGCCGGACTGGGCATGGCCGCCCTGCTCTGGCTGGCCTCGCTCTGGTAATACGCTCATGAACGACATCACCGCCTCGCGCGACAGCTGGTGGCTGGCCAGCCTCGGCAACACCCTGATCTGGGCGCGCCTGCGCGTTCGCCCGGCCGGCACCGCCGAAGTGCTCGACAGCGATGGCAACACGCTGAGCTACGACAGCGAAGACACCGCCCGTTCGCAGTTGTTCGACGCCGAGTTCGTCGAGTACGACGGCCTGGACGAGGAGGACGCACTGGTGCGCGGCTTCAGCCTGCACGAAGTGCAGCCGCCGCAGGCCGACAGCGACGAGGGTCTGCGTGGCCGCATGGTCCAGTCGCTGGGCGGGCGCGCCTGACCCCTGCATGTTCACCCCGCGCGCCTTCGCCGAGACCGACCTGCTCTGGCTGGACCGCCTGCTGGCACGCGACCCGTTCGTCACCGTGCTCACCCCCGGCAGCGATGGCCTGCCGGAGCTGACCCGGATGCCGGTGCTGTACCGGCGTGACGGCGACCAGATCGAACTGCGCGGCCACTGGGCCCGCGCCAACCCGCAGTCGCGCCACAGCGGCGCGGCCAAGGTACTGGTCGATGGCCCACACGGCTACGTCTCGGCCAGCTGGTATCCGGACAAGGAGCCCGCCGCGCGGGTACCCACCTGGAACTACGCCGCTGCCGAGCTGCGTGGCCAGCTGCAGACCTTCGACGACGCTGATGCGCTGGCCGAACTGGTCGGCGCGATCAGCGACCGCTTCGAAGCCAGCGTCGGCCAGGCCTGGCGGTTCGATGCCGCGCGCGCCGAACACGGCCCGGAGCTGCGCGCCATCGTCGGCTTCCGCTTCCAGGTGGAACACGTGCAGCTGAAGCTGAAACTCAGCCAGAACCATCCCGACGCCAACCAGCAGGCCGTGATCGCCGCACTGGAAGCGCTCGCCTCCCCGTCCTCCCATGAGCTGGCGCAGTGGATGCGCTGGCACCGTGAACAGTCCGCCTCCAGCGGCTGATCACCCCAGCTTCCCGCGACGGCGCGACCAGAACGGCCGCGCCTTGCCCCCACCCGACGCCAGGGATACCGCACATGAAAGACATCCACCGCCTGCTGCAGAACAACCGCGACTGGGCCGACCGCATCGCCAAGGAAGACCCTGAGTTCTTCCAGCAGCTGTCCAAGCAGCAGCATCCGGAATACCTGTGGATCGGCTGCTCCGACTCGCGGGTGCCGGCCAACCAGATCATCGGCATGGCCCCGGGTGAAGTGTTCGTGCACCGCAACGTCGCCAACGTGGTCGCGCACACCGACCTGAACTGCCTGAGCGTGGTGCAGTACGCGGTGGACCAGTTGAAGGTGAAGCACATCCTGATTGTCGGCCACTACGGCTGCGGCGGCGTGCACGCCTGCCTGCACAATACCCGCGTCGGCCTGGCCGACAACTGGCTGCGCCATGTCGGCGACGTGGTGCAGAAGCACCAGGGCATCCTCGATGCGATCGAGGATGACGAGCTGAAGCACGCGCGCCTGTGCGAACTGAACGTGATCGAGCAGGTCGCCAACCTGTGCCGTTCGACCATCGTCGAGGACGCCTGGGCGCGCGGGCAGAAGCTGATGGTGCACGGCTGGGTCTACAGTCTGAAGAACGGCCGGGTCAGCGAAATGGGCATCGATGTCGGTGGACCGGAAGAGCTGAAGCCAGCCTATGAAAAGGCACTGTCCTACGTGCCCCGCCAGGGCCGGCGCGACTGACCTCACTACGGACCACGACCATGCTCGCCTCGCCGATCAACCTGCACGCCTGGATCGAAGAAAACCGCCACCTGCTGAAGCCGCCGGTGGGCAACAAGATGATCGACAACGGCGACTTCATCGTGATGGTCGTGGGCGGGCCGAATTCGCGCACCGACTATCACTACGACGAAGGCCCGGAGTGGTTCTACCAGCTCGAGGGCGAGATGGTGCTGAAGGTGCAGGAGGACGGCGCGGTGCGCGACATCCCGATCCGCGCCGGCGAGATCTTCCTGCTGCCGGCCAGGGTGCCGCACTCGCCGCGGCGCCCGCCCGGCGGCATCGGCCTGGTGGTCGAGCGCAAGCGCCTGCCGCACGAGAAGGACGGCGTGATCTGGCACTGCGAACGCTGCAACCACAAGCTGCACGAAGAGTTCTTCCCGCTGCAGAACATCGAGACCGACCTGCCCAAGGTGTTTGCGCGCTATCACGCCAGCCTGGAGCTGCGTACCTGCAGCCAGTGCGGGCACGTGGATCCGCTGCCGGTGCCGGCGGCGGGCTGA
Source organism: Stenotrophomonas sp. YJH_SMC_64 (assembly GCF_059371375.1). NCBI lineage: Bacteria > Pseudomonadati > Pseudomonadota > Gammaproteobacteria > Lysobacterales > Lysobacteraceae > Stenotrophomonas > Stenotrophomonas sp. YJH_SMC_64. The sequence continues at coordinate 68,897 of NZ_JCAFUN010000008.1, forward strand.
CGCCCACACCGGTAGGCGCCCACCCTGGTGGGCGCATGGATCCACGCGCGCCAGCCAAGGTTGGCCACTACCAGAAAACGCGGCGCTCGAAGCGTGGCCGCGTCTACCGGGCCATGCCCCAGGCGCTACACTGGCGGTCCCGTTGCAGCCTGTTGCCCGACCATGTCCGACCTGCTCAGCCGCACCCACGCCATTGCCCTGGACGCCGCCGATCCGCTGCGCCCGCTGCGTAACGAATTCCTGATTCCGCGCCATGGCGGTGGCGAGCAGACCTACTTCGTCGGCAACTCGCTGGGCCTGCAGCCGCGTGGCGCCCAGGCCGCGGTGCAGGAAGTGATGAAGCAATGGGGCGAGCTGGCGGTGGAAGGCCACTTCACCGGCCCGACGCAGTGGCTGTCCTACCACCGCCTGGTGAGCGCGCAGCTGGCCCGCGTGGTCGGTGCACTGCCCAGCGAAGTGGTGGCGATGAACACGCTGAGCGTGAACCTGCACCTGATGATGGTCAGCTTCTACCGACCGACCGCGCAGCGCCCGGTGATCCTGATGGAAGCCGGTGCGTTCCCGACCGACCGACACGCGGTCGAAGCGCAGATCCGTTTCCACGGGTTCGACCCGGCCGAGTGCCTGGTGGAAGTGCAACCGGACGAAGCCAACGGAACGATCTCGCTCACCGCGATCGAGCGCGCCATCGCCGAACACGGTCCGCGCCTTGCACTGGTGCTGTGGCCCGGCGTGCAGTACCGCACCGGCCAGGCCTTCGACCTCGATGCAATCACCCGTGCTGCCCGCCTGCAGGGCGCGCGCATCGGCTTCGACCTGGCGCACTCGGTCGGCAACCTGCCGCTGCGCCTGCATGACGTCGCACCCGATTTCGCCGTGTGGTGCCACTACAAATACCTCAACAGCGGCCCGGGTGCGGTGGCCGGCGCGTTCGTGCACGAGCGCCACCACCGCGACACCACGCTGCCGCGCTTTGCCGGCTGGTGGGGCCATGAGGAAGCCACCCGCTTCCAGATGGCACCGCAGTTCACCCCCGCCATCGGTGCCGAAGGCTGGCAGCTCAGCAATCCGCCGATCCTCGGCCTGGCGCCGCTGCGCGCGTCGCTGGACCTGTTCGAGCGCGCCGGCATGGAGGCACTGCGCAACAAGTCACTGGCGTTGACCGGCATGCTCGAAGCGCTTGTACGTGCACGCCTTTCCGGCGTGCTCGACATCATCACCCCGGCCGAGCCACAGCGCCGTGGCTGCCAGCTGTCATTGCGCGTGATCGGTGGGCGCGAGCGCGGCCGTGCGCTGTTCGAGCACCTGCGCGGCATCGGCGTGCTCGGCGACTGGCGCGAGCCGGACGTGATCCGCATCTCGCCCACCCCGCTCTACAACCGCTACCTGGACGTGCACCACTTCGTCGAGGAAGTGGAAGCCTGGGCCGGCCTCTGAGCCGGTCCCTCCCCTACTGCTGGACAGTTCGTTGATCGCACATGCTTCCCGCTCGTTGAGCATTATCGGTGCCGGCCTCGCCGGGTCGCTGCTGGCCATCCTGCTGTCACGCCAGGGCTGGCGCATCACCCTGTACGAACGCCGTGGCGATCCACGCGTGGCCGACTATGAGAGCGGCCGCTCGATCAACCTGGCGCTGGCCGAGCGTGGGCGCAATGCGCTGCGCCAGGCCGGTGTGGAAGACGAGGTCATGGCGCGCGCGGTGATGATGCGCGGACGCATGGTGCATCCGCGCGAAGGCGAACCGCAGCTGCAGCGCTATGGCCGCGACGACAGCGAAGTGATCTGGTCGATCCATCGCAGCGACCTCAACACCACGCTGCTGGAACTGGCCGAACAGGCTGGCGCGACCGTACACTTCCACCGCCGCCTGCATACCGTCGATTTCGACGCCGGCTACGCACGCTTCATCGACGACCGCGACGACAGCCCGCATGACATCCGCTTCGACACCCTGATCGGTGCCGATGGTGCAGGCTCGGCCCTGCGCGCGGCGATGAACCGGCGGGCGCCGCTGGGCGAGGACATCGCGTTCCTCGATCACTCCTACAAGGAGCTGGAAATTCCGCCGGCCGACGATGGCAGCTTCCGCATCGAGCGCAACGCGCTGCATATCTGGCCGCGCGGCCATTACATGTGCATCGCCCTGCCCAATCACGAAGGCACCTTCACCGTCACTTTGTTCCTGCCCAACCAGGGCGATCCCAGCTTCGCCACGATCAATACCGGCGCGCAGGCCGAGGCGCTGTTCGCGCGCGAGTTCGCCGACACCCTGCCGCTGATCCCGAACCTGCGCGCAGACTGGGAACAGCACCCGCCGGGCCTGCTTGGCACGCTGACGCTCGATCGCTGGCACCAGCAGGGCCGTGCCGTGCTGATCGGCGACGCCGCGCATGCGATGGTGCCGTTCCACGGCCAGGGCATGAACTGCGCGTTCGAGGACTGCGTTGCGCTGGCCCGCCACCTGATGGAGGCCGATGATCTGGAAGGTGCGTTCGCCGCGTTCGAAGCCGAGCGCAAGCCGAATGCACGTGCCATCCAGCAGATGGCGCTGGAGAACTACCTGGAAATGCGCGATCGCGTCGCCGACCCTGCATTCCTGCTGCAGCGCGAACTGGAACAGGAACTGCAGCGGCGCTGGCCGACCCGCTTCGTGCCGCACTACACCATGGTCACCTTCCTGCACACGCCGTACGCCGAGGCGCTACGCCGCACCGAACTGCAACGCGACATGCTGGTGGCCGCCACCACCGGCCATGATTCACTGGACAACATCGACTGGGCCGCGCTGGAAGCGCAGATCCATGCGCAGCTGCCGGTCCTGGAGGGCGCGCACTGATGGCTGACAGCTTCCTGTTCTACGATCTGGAAACCTTCGGCCAGGACCCGCGGCGCACGCGCATCTCGCAGTTCGCCGCCATCCGCACCGACGCCGATCTCAACGAAATCGACACCCCGGTCAGCTTCTTCGTGCGCCCGGCCGATGACCTGCTGCCCTCGCCGATGGCCACCCTGGTTACCGGCATCACCCCTCAGCAGGCACTGGCCGAGGGCATCAGCGAGGCCGAGGCCTTCGACCGCATCAACGAGCAGCTGTCGCGCCCCGGCACCTGCGCGCTGGGCTACAACACGCTGCGCTTCGACGATGAGTTCGTCCGCTACGGGCTGTTCCGCAACTTCCACGATCCGTACGAACGCGAGTGGCGCAACGGTAATTCGCGCTGGGACCTGCTGGACATGCTGCGGCTGATGCGCGCGATGCGCCCGGACGGCATACAGTGGCCGCTGCGCGAGGATGGCGCCACCTCGTTCAAGCTCGAACATCTGGCCGAAGCCAACCACGTGCGCGAAGGCGATGCACACGAAGCACTGTCCGACGTGCGCGCCACCATCGGCATGGCGCGGCTGTTCAAGCAGTCGCAACCACGCCTGTGGGACTACGCCCTGAAGCTGCGCGACAAGCGCTTCGTCGGCGGCCTGCTGGACGTGGCCGCGATGAAGCCGGTGCTGCACATTTCCATGCGCTACCCGGCCAGCCGCCTGTGCGCGGCACCGGTGCTGCCGTTGGCCGTGCACCCGACCATCAACAACCGGGTGATCGTGTTCGACCTGGAAGGCGAGATCGACGACCTGCTGGAACTGCCGGCCGAGGTGATCGCACAGCGCCTGTACATGCGCGCCAGCGAGCTGCCCGAAGGCGCGGCACGGGTACCGCTGAAGGAAGTGCATCTGAACAAGGTGCCGGCGCTGATCGCCTGGAACCACCTGCGTGCCGATGATCACGCGCGCCTCGGCCTGGATGTGGCTGCGATCGAAGCCAAGGTGAAGCGCCTGCGCGCGTTCGCCCCGCAGCTGGCCGAGAAGGCCCGGCAGGTCTACAACCAGCCCCGCGCCGCCACCGTGGCCGACGTCGATGCCTCGCTGTACGACGGCTTCCTCGGCAACGGTGACAAGCCGCTGCTTGCGCTCGCACGCACCACCGCGCCCGAGCAGCTGGGCGCGCTGGAAGGTCGCTTCCGCGACCCGCGCCTGCCGGAACTGCTGTTCCGCTACCGCGCGCGCAATCATCCCGACAGCCTCGCACCGCCTGAACGCCAGCGCTGGCAGGATTACCGCCGCCAGCGCCTGCTCGGAGACGGCGGCCTGGGCGAACTCAACCTGCCCCAGTACCAGCAGCAGCTGGATGCACTGGCCGCCGAAGCGCCCGATGACACCCGGCGCCAGGCCCTGCTGCAATCGCTGCGCGACTGGGGCCAGCACCTGCAGGAGACGCTGTGAGCACTTATTTCTCGGACGCCAGCTTCAAGTTCCTGCGCAGCCTTGCGCGGCACAACGACAAGGCCTGGTTCAACGATCACCGCCAGCAGTACGAAGACCACGTGCGGCAGCCGTTCCTGCGCCTGCTGGGCGACCTGCAGCCGGCGCTGGCCGAGGTCAGCGAGCACTTCCGCGCCGATACCCGTGGCGTCGGTGGCTCGCTGTTCCGCATCCATCGTGACGCGCGTTTTTCCAACGACAAGTCGCCCTACAAGACCTGGCAGGGTGCACGCCTGTTCCACGAGCGCCGCCGCGAAGTGGCCGCGCCCTCGTTCTACGTGCACCTGCAGCCGGGCGAGAGCTTCGTCGGCGCCGGCCTGTGGCATCCGGAACCGGAAACCCAGCGCCGCGTACGCCACTTCATCCTCGACAATCCGGGCAGCTGGAAGGCCGCCGCGCATGCACCGACCCTGCGCAAACGCTTCGATTTCGAGGAGAGCGAAAAGCTGGTGCGGCCCCCGCGTGGCTTCCCGGCCGACTTCGAGTTCATCGACGACCTCAAGCACCGCAACTGGGTGATGTGGCGCTCGCTGGACGATGCCACCATGACCGGCCCGCGCCTGCTGTCCACGCTGGGCAAGGACCTGGCTGGGCTCGGCCCGTTCGTTGACTACCTGTGCGCGGCGCTGGACCTGGAGTTCTGAGCCGCATCACCTGCCGTTCACCACTGGCTGCCTCACTTGCGGCAGTCTGGACAGCATGAAGAAGCTCACTGCACTGGCTGTGCTGCTGGTCCTGGCCTTGGCTGCGTGGTGGTTCGGCGGCCCGTACATGGCCGTGCATGGCCTGTCCAAGGCCATCGAAGAACGCGACACGGCGCGACTGGAACGCTATGTCGATTTCCCTCGCGTGCGCAGCAGCCTGCGCGCCCAGCTCAACGACTATCTGGTACGCCAGGCCGGCCCGGATGTAGCGGCCAGCCCGTTCGGCGCCCTGCTCTACGGCCTCGGCGACCAGCTCGGCGGTGCAGCGGTGGAAACCATGGTGACCCCGACCGGGATCGGCGCAATGCTGCAGGGCCACGTGCTGTGGAAGCGCGGCCGCAATGAACTGCAGGGCGGTGATGCCTTCGGCGCGACCGAGCCGGCACGGCCATTGAAGAACGCCGAGCATCACTTCGAAGCGCTGGACCGCTTCGTGATCGACGTCGATCGCGGCCCCGACCAGCCGCCGATGAAAGTGGTGCTGGAACCGCAGGGCCTGCGCTGGAAGGTGGTGGATCTGCAGTTGGGGATGTCGGCCACCCCGTGACGGGTCATGCCCTTCGACGGTGCTGCTTTCGGTAGATGCCCACCTTGGTGGGCGCCGATGCATGGCAGTGCCAACCAACGGTTGGCACCCACCCGGCATGGTCTCACCCCTCGTTGGCGACACCGTGCGGTACGTGGCCGGCGGCTACGTGTTCGCGCGCACTGTCGATGTTGTGCTGCGAATCATCGAAGAAGATGTCGGCACCGAATGCCTGCAGGAACGGCCCCTTGTGGCGGCCGCCGAGGAACAGCGCTTCGTCGAGGCGCACTCCCCACTCGCGCAGGGTGCGGATTACGCGCTCATGCGCCGGTGCCGAGCGTGCGGTCACCAGCGCAGTGCGGATCGGCGCGCTCTCGCCGGCCGGGAACACTTCCTGCAGCGTATGCAGGGCCGACAGGAAACCGCGGAATGGGCCGCCGCTGAGCGGTTCGCGGGCCCGTTCACGCTCGTGCCGGCCAAACGCCTCCACGCCCTGCTCGCGTGAGATGCGCTCGCTCTCGTCACCGAAGATCACCGCGTCACCGTCGAAGGCGATGCGCAACTGGCCGGCCGGGCGCCCGGTATCGATCTGGTCGGCCGCCGCTGCCGCGGTCTCGCCGGGCGGCTTGGGCAGGATGGTTGCCGCGGCGATGCCGTGGCGCAGCGCGCTGCGCACCGATTCCGGGTTGGCCGACAGGAACAGGTCGGTGCCGAACGGCTTCACGTACGGCCAGGTCGGCTCGCCGGCGGTGAACGTTGCACGGATGATGCCCAGGCCGTAGTGCTGGATCGAATTGAAGATGCGCAGGCCGGTATCGGCCGAGTTGCGCGACAGCAGGATCACCTCGACGCGAGGATTCTCCGGGCTGGCCCCCTGGTTCAAAGCCAGCAGCTTGCGTACCACCGGAAACGCCACGCCGGGGCCGAGGATGTCGTCCTCGTGCTGGCGCTGGAATTCGGCATAGGCCGCCACGCCATCGCTCTCGAACAGCGCGTGGCTTTCCTCGAGGTCGAACAGCGCGCGCGAGGTCACCGCGACGGTCAGCAAACGGGGGGAGTTGTCGCCCATCGGTGGGGGTCCTTCAAGCGGTCGGCACGGCCGGCTGCCCATTGTCCTCAAAAAACGAACTGTTCGCTCAGGATCCGGTCTTCCAGGTTGTGCTCCGGGTCGAACAGCAGGGTCACGCGGCGGTCCTTCGACTCACGGATGGTCACCTCGACCACGTCGCGGGTCTCGTGCGAATCGGCAGTCACGCTGACCGGGCGCTTGTACGGATCGAGCACGCGGAAGCGCACTTCGGTATCGGCCTTCAGGATCGCGCCGCGCCAGCGCCGCGGCCGGTACGGGGCCAACGGCGTCAGCGCGATGGTGTGCGAGCCCAGCGGCAGCACCGGACCATGCGCGGAATAGTTGTAGGCGGTACTGCCGGCCGGGGTGGCCACCAGCACGCCGTCGCCGATCAGTTCGGCCACGCGCTCCTGGCCGTTGAGGTCGATGCCAATATGCGCGGCCTGCCGGGTCTGGCGCAGGAGCGAAACGTCGTTGTAGGCCAGCGAGCCGGTACTGGTGCCGGACTCGGTCAGCGCCACCATTTCCAGCGGGCGCAGGTTGGCCGGTTCTGCGCGTGCGATGCGGGCCTGCACGTCGTCGTCTCCACGGTACTGGTTCATCAGGAAGCCGACCGTGCCCAGCTTCATGCCGAACACCGGCTTGCCCAGGTGCCCATGCCGATGCAGGGTCTGCAGCATGAAGCCGTCGCCCCCCAGCGGGCACAGCACGTCGGCCTGCTCCGGCGCGTGATCGCCATAACGCGAGATCATCGCCGCGCGGGCCATCTGCGCGGGCTCGGCGGTGCTGGCCAGGAAAGCGATGCGGGGGGTGTCGCTCATCGGTGGATCCGGGGGGAAGGCATGAGGAAGAGCATAACCGAGCGCCGGGGGTTGGACCCCGCTGGGCGGATGACCGGCCCGTCCGCCGGGACACGCCGTAAACCCATCCATGGGGGCTCGGTCGCGCCATCCATGGCGCTCACGGTCCCGGCGGACGGGCCGGTCATCCACCTGGCAGGTTCACGGCCGGCGTCGGGTCAGATGGTCGCAAAGGTCAAGGGCAGAAACAAAACGGCCCCGCTTTCGCGGGGCCGTTCCGGTTCACGCATGCCAGGCATGGCCTGGCACTACTTCACTTACGCGCCGTGTGCCGCCAGCTGGCCCAGGCGCTGCACCGCGACCGAAACGGTCGGGTAGTCCAGGGTCTTCTGCTCGGCCAGTTCGGCCAGCATCGCCAGGGTGAAGCGCAGGCTGTTGTCGTCGCGGCCCATCCAGGCTGCGACCTTGGCCTCCGCGCTGCTGCCCTTGGTGCCCAGCACCTGGCCGGCCAGGTTGCGGTGGTTGGCGGCCAGCTCGTCACGCAGCACGCCACGTGCCACGGCGTGCCAACGACCGTTGACCTCCAGCGCATCGACCTGCTCGAACAGCCACGGCAGCTGCAGGGCATCGCCCAGGCGGAAGTGGACCTTGGACACGTCCACCGGCTTCAGCTTGCGGGTGCGGGCCAGTTCGATGATGTCGAACGCCGGCTCCAGGAAGTGCAGTTCGGCCAGCTGCTGCGCCAGCGCGGACGGCAGGCCCTTTTCCTTCCACTCGGCCACCAGGGCTTCGTAGGTCGGACGCTGCGAATCCGGCAGCACACCCGAGGCAACGCGGATGTCGTTGAACGGACCCTGGTAGCGGTTGACCGCTTCAGTGATGCCCGGCATCGCGCCCGGGCGCGACAGCAGCCAACGCACGAACGAACGCTGCAGCTTCCAGATCACTTCCAGTGCGTCGATCTGCACCGACTCCGGCACCTTGCCGTCGAGTGCATCGATCTGCGCCCACAGCGCGCGCGCATCCAGCGTTTCGCGGCTGATGGTGTAGGCCTTGGCGACCTCGGCGATGGAACGGCCGGTGTCTTCCTGCATGCGCATCAGGAAGGTGGCGCCCATGCGGTTGATGGTCTGGTTGGTCACGGCCGTGGCGATGATTTCGCGCTTCAGGCGGTGACGCTCCATCGCGTCGGCGTACTTCTTCTGCAGCGGGGTCGGGAAGTAACGCTGCAGTTCCTTGGACAGGTACGGATCTTCCGGGATGTCCGATTCCAGCAGCTGGGCGAACGCCACCAGCTTCGAGTAGGACAGCAGCACCGACAGTTCCGGGCGGGTCAGGCCCTGGCCGCGTGCCTTGCGCTGGGACAGCTCGGCGTCGGACGGCAGGAACTCGATCTGGCGATCCAGCAGGCCCTGCTGTTCCAGGGTACGGATGAAGTGCTGCTTGGAACCCAGGCGCTTGACCGCCATCCGCTCCATCAGGCTCAGCGCCTGGTTCTGGCGGTAGTTGTCATTGAGCACCAGCTCGGCGACTTCATCGGTCATCGAGGCCAGCAGCTTGTTGCGCTGCTCGACGGTCAGCTTCTTGGCCCGCACCACATCGTTGAGCAGGATCTTGATGTTGACTTCGTGGTCGGAGGTGTCCACACCGGCCGAGTTGTCGATGAAGTCGGTGTTGAGCAGCACGCCGGCCTGGGCGGCTTCGATGCGGCCCAGCTGGGTCATGCCCAGGTTGCCGCCCTCGCCCACCACCTTGCAGCGCAGCTCGCCACCGTTCACGCGCAGGGCGTTGTTGGCGCGGTCGCCGACATCGCTGTGCTGCTCGCTGGCAGCCTTCACGTAGGTACCGATGCCGCCGTTCCACAGCAGGTCGACCGGTGCCTTCAGGATCGCGCTCATCAGATCGTTCGGCGACAGCGCCTTGACGTTGTCATCCAGGCCCAGCGCTTCACGCACCTGCGGGGTGATCTCGATCGACTTCAGGCTGCGCGGGTACACGCCGCCGCCCTTGCTGATCAGCTTGGCGTCGTAGTCCGCCCAGCTCGAACGCGGCACGGTAAACAGGCGCTCACGTTCGACGAACGTGGTGGCCGCATCCGGGTTCGGGTCCAGGAAGATGTGGCGGTGGTCGAAGGCAGCGACCAGGCGGATGTGGCGCGACAGCAGCATGCCGTTGCCGAACACGTCGCCGGACATGTCGCCGACGCCGACCGCAGTGAAGTCCTGGGTCTGGCTGTCACGGCCCAGAGCACGGAAGTGGCGCTTGACCGATTCCCACGCACCGCGTGCGGTGATGCCCATGCCCTTGTGGTCATAGCCAACCGAACCACCGGAGGCGAACGCATCGCCCATCCAGAAGCCGTGCGCGATGGCCAGGCCGTTGGCGATGTCGGAGAAGGTCGCGGTGCCCTTGTCGGCGGCCACCACCAGGTACGGATCGTCCATGTCGTGGCGCACGACATCCACCGGCGGCACGATCTTGTTGTTGACGATGTTGTCGGTGATGTCCAGCAGGCCCTGGATGAACAGCTTGTAGCAGGCCACGCCGTTGGCGAAGATCGCGTCGCGGTCGCCGTTCACCGGCGGGGTCTTGGCGAAGAAGCCGCCCTTCGCGCCGACCGGCACGATCACGGTGTTCTTGACCATCTGTGCCTTGACCAGGCCCAGCACTTCGGTACGGAAGTCTTCGCGACGGTCCGACCAGCGCAGGCCGCCACGGGCGACCGCGCCGAAGCGCAGGTGGGTACCTTCCACGCGCGGGCCGTAGACGAAGATCTCGCGGTACGGGCGCGGCTTCGGCAGGTCCGGCACCAGCGCCGAATCAAACTTGAAGCTGATGACATGGCCGTGCTGGCCGTTGGCATCGGTCTGGTAGTAGCTGGTGCGCAGGGTCGCGTCGATCACGCCCATGAACGAGCGCAGGATGCGGTCCTCGTCCAGGCTGGACACACGGTCCATCAGCTTCAGCAGCGCATCGCGCGCGGCCTGCATCTGCGCGTCGCGGTCACCCTTGCGGGCGTCGACCACGGTCTTGAGCACCTTCAGGGTGGCGTCGTCGCCAGCAGCCAGCACATCGAAGTGGGCCTTCAGCTGGGCCTGGCCGGCGGCGATGTCGTCCTTGCTCTCGTGGCCGGTAGCCGGATCGAAGCGCGCTTCGAACAGCTCGACCAGCAGTCGGGCCAGCAGCGGGTAGCGCGCGAAGGTGCCTTCCACGTAGGCCTGCGAGAACGGCACGCCGGTCTGCAGCAGGTACTTGCAGTAGCCACGCAGCATGGCGACCTGGCGCCAGTGCAGGCCGGCAGCCAGCACCAGGCGGTTGAAGCCGTCGTTCTCGGCATCGCCGTGCCAGACGCGGGCAAAGGTCTCGCCGAAGGCTTCATCGACGCTGGCGGCATCGATCGCGCCGGCGGTCGATTCGACCTCGAAGTCCTGCACGTACACCGGGGCGTTGTCGACCGACAGGCGGTACGGACGCTCGGCGATCACGCGCAGGCCCATGTTTTCCATCATCGGCAGCGCGTCCGACAGCGGGATGTCGTCCAGCTGGCGATACAGCTTCAGGCGCAGGCCATCACCGCTTTCGCGCGGCACGGCCTGCAGGCTCAGGCGCAGGTCGTCCGGGCCGGTCAGGGCATCAAGCTGGCTGACATCGTTGGCTGCAACCGCGGTGCTGTTGTCTTCGATGTAGCCGGCCGGCAGCGCCTTGCCGATACGCGCGGCGATGCGCAGGCCTTCGGTCTCGCCGTGGCGGGCCACCAGCGCTTCGCGCAGGTCGTCCTGCCAGTTGCGCAGCACCTGGGCCAGCTTCTGCTCCAGTTCGGCGGTATCAACGTCGAGCATTTCACCCGGCTTCGGGCGCACGATCAGGTGCACCTGGGCCAGCGGCGATTCGCCCAGCACCACCGAGCTGTCCACGTACTCACCGTGCAGCGCGTCCTTCAGCATCGCCTCGATGCGCAGGCGCACGTCGGTGTTGAAGCGCTCGCGCGGCAGGTAGACCAGCGCGGAAATGAAACGGCTGTACTTGTCGCGGCGCAGGAACAGGCGGCTGCGCACGCGTTCCTGCAGGCCCAGCACGCCCATCGCGGTGCGGAACAGTTCGTCCTCGCTGGACTGGAACAGTTCTTCGCGCGGCAGGGTTTCCAGGATGTGGCGCAGGGCCTTGCCACTGTGGCTGGCCGGGGCCAGGCCGGACTGCTTCATCACGTGCTCGTGGCGCTGGCGCACCAGCGGGATCTCCCACGGGCGGCGGTTGTAGGCGCTGGAGGTGAACAGGCCGAGGAAGCGCTGCTCGCCGATGATCTTGCCCTTGGCGTCGAATTCCAGCACGCCGATGTAGTCCATGTAGCCGGCGCGGTGCACGCGCGAACGGGCATTGGTCTTGGTCAGGATCAGCGCGTCCTTCAGGCCGGACGTGGCGTTCAGGCCCTGCGCGGCCAGGGTCTTGACCGGGCGGGCCGCGGACTTGTCCTTGCCGCGCATCAGGCCCAGGCCGGTGTCGTTCAGCGGCGCCAGTACGTCTTCCTTGCCCTGCTTCTCGACGCGGTACTCGCGGTAGCCGAAGAAGGTGAAGTGGTTGTCGGCGGCCCAGCGCAGGAACTCCTGTGCTTCCTTGCGCGATGCATCGTCGACCGGCAGCTGGCGCTTGCCCAGGTCGTCGGCCAGTGCCAGTGCCTTGTCCTTCATCGGCTGCCAGTCGCGCACGATCGCGCGTACTTCGTCCAGCGCCTTGTTGATGGCCTGTTCGATGGCGGCCATGGCTTCGGCCGGCTGGCGGTCGATCTCCAGCAGCATCACCGACTCGGCATCACCCTCGCCGACCTTGACCAGCTTGCCGGCCTTGTCGCGGGTGAAGCGCAGCACCGGGTGGCCCAGCACGTGGACGCCCACGCCCTGCTCGGCCAGCGACATGGTGACCGTATCGACGAGGAACGGCATGTCATCGTTGACGATCTGCAGCACGGTGTGCGGCGATTCCCAACCGTTGGCCTTCGCGGTCGGATTGAACACGCGGACGTTGGCCTTGCCGGCCTTGCGGGCACGCGCGAATTCCAGCGTCTCAGCCGCGAGAGCGGCCCACTCTTCAGCGCTGTGGTGCGGGAACTCGTCCGATTCCATGCGCTTGTAGAAGTCAGTGGCAAAGGCCACTGCTTCGGCCTGTGCGGCCGCGGGGTAGCGCTTGCGCAAGGCCGTGTACACCGGCTCCAGGGAGAAACCAGCGGTCACTGCGACCTCCGACTCTGCTGGTTTCGTCTTGTTCTTCACGGTCTTGGCTGCGGTTTTTTGCGGTTTCATGGCAGAGCGATGCGCTTGCTCAGTTGGGAAAATGAAATTGTAGCCCTACCGCGCGAAAAGGCCTTGCTGCAGGACGGAATAAGCAGATTCGGGTTTGCTGCGGTTCAAACGCCTATTCAGTTCGCACCGGTATGGTGCTGGCGCCTGTTTCAGCACTGCCGACAGGATCGGCAAAACGTGTTACGGGAAGACACACGCGGCGACGCCGATGCGATTCCACAATCCTGAACTGGACGGTATAGTCCACCGCGTGAACCCGGCCTACCTCCCCGTTGCCCTCGATGCACGCGATGAGCGTGTGTTCGACGCCGTACGCGAACTGCTGGCCCAGCAGGGCATGCAGATGAGCATGGAGGCGGTGGCCCAGCACGCCGGCTGCTCCAAGCAGACCCTGTACTCGCGCTACGGCAGCAAGCAGGAACTGCTGCGCCGGGTGATGCAGCGCCACGTCGGCCACGCTACCGGCGCCATGGTTCGTGCACTCCGCACTGACGACCTGCGTGCCAGCCTGCTCCAGTTCGCCACCGACTTCCTGGAGCACTTCAACCAACCGCACGTGGGCCAGGCTTGCCGGCTGATCGCCGCCGACGCGGCCCAGTTTCCCGAAGAGGCGCGTACGCTGTACCGGCACGGAGCCGGCGCACTGACGCTTCATCTTGCTGAATGGATTGAAACCGTTTGCATGCGTGGCCAGCTCCGGCATGACGACCCGCACTTCATGGCCGAACTGCTGCTGAGCATGATTGCCGGTCAGGATTTCGACAAACAGCGTTTCCATACCCCCCATCGTGATGACGCGCGGCTGCGTCGGCGCTGGGCAGAGTTCTCCGTCGACAGCTTCCTGCGCGCCTTCGCGCCTCAGCCGTCGCCGGCCCCGTCTTCAAACCAACCCCGGAGTTCCTCCTGATGACCGCCCCACTCCGCACCCTTGCCTTGACGTGCGCCGTTGCTGTCGCGCTGGCTGCCTGCAAGAAGCCGGAACAGCAGACGCCCCCGCCGCCGGAGGTGGGCGTGATCGACGCCAAGCCGCAGACCCTGCCGCTGCAGCGCGAGCTGGTCGGTCGCCTGTCGCCGTTCCGCAGCGCCGACGTGCGTGCGCGCGTGCCGGGCGTGCTGCTCAAGCGCGTCTACCAGGAAGGCTCGCAGGTCAAGCAGGGCCAGCCCCTGTTCCTGATCGACCCGGCGCCGCTGCGTGCCTCGCTCAACGCCTCCGAAGCACAGCTGGCCTCGGCCCGCGCGACCTACGCCAACGCCAAGGTGGCCGCCGACCGTGCACGTTCGCTGGCGCCGCAGCAGTTCGTCTCCAAGTCCGACCTGGACAACGCTGAATCGGCCGAGCGTACCGCGCTGGCGGCGGTCAAGCAGGCCGAAGCAGCGGTGACTTCCTCGCGCATCAGCCTGGGCTACACCGAAGTAACCGCACCGATCAGCGGCGTGGCCAACAAGCAGCAGGTCACCGAAGGCGCGCTGGTCGGCCAGGGCGATGTGACCCTGCTGACCACCGTCGACCAGCTCGACCCGCTGTACGTGAACTTCTCGCTGAGCGTGGACGAGCTGACCCAGCTGCGCGCGCAACAGGCCAAGGGCGCGCTGGCGCTGTCGGGCGACGGCAAGGCCACGGTGAACGTCAAGCTGGCCGATGGCAGCACCTACAGCGAGCCGGGCACCCTGGACTTCTCCTCGACCACGGTCGACCCGGCCACCGGTGCGGTGTCGTTGCGTGCGTTGCTGCCGAACCCGCAGCAGATCCTGCTGCCGGGCGCCTTCGTCAGCTTCCAGGCCAACCTGGGCGAACGCAACAATGCCTTCCTGGTACCGCAGCAGGCCCTGCTGCGCGACACCACGGGCGGCTACGTGATGGTGGTCGGCGCCGACGGCAAGGTCGCGCGCAAGAACGTGAAGACCGATGGCGCGCAGAACGGCAACTGGCTGGTCAGCGACGGCCTGGCCGCCGGCGACAAGGTGATCGTGGCCGGCGTGCAGAAGGTCAAGGAAGGTGCACCGGCGGTGGCCAAGCCGTGGACCCCGGGGCAGGACGCCAACGGCAAGCCGGCCGCAGGCGGCGCCGCTCCGGCGGGCACCGCACCGGCTGCTGGCAAGGCACCGGCCGACGCGGCCAAGCCCGAGCAGGCCGATGCGGCCAAGCCGGCCGCCACCGATTCGAACAAGCAGTAACGGGAACCTTCCGTCATGCCTAAATTTTTCATCGAACATCCAGTCTTCGCCTGGGTGGTGGCGATCCTGATCTCGCTCAGCGGCGTGATCGCGATCCTCAACCTGGGCGTGGAGTCCTATCCCAACATCGCCCCACCGCAGGTCACCGTCTCGGCCACCTACCCGGGCGCCAGTGCCGACACCACGGAAAAATCGGTCACCCAGGTGATCGAGCAGCAGCTGACCGGTATCGATCACCTGCTGTACTTCAGCTCTTCCTCGTCGTCCAACGGCCGTGCGCAGATCACCCTGACCTTCGAGACGGGTACCGATCCGGACATCGCCCAGGTGCAGGTGCAGAACAAGGTCTCGCTGGCCACGCCACGACTGCCTTCGGAAGTGACCCAGCAGGGCGTGGTGGTGGCCAAGGCCAACGCCGGCTTCCTGATGGTGGTGGCGCTGCAGTCCGATACCCCGACCATCAACCGTGATGCGCTGAACGACATCGTTGGTTCGCGCGTGCTCGACCAGGTCTCGCGTATCCCCGGCGTCGGCAGCACCCAGCAGTTCGGTTCCGAGTACGCGATGAACATCTGGCTGAACCCGGAAAAGATGCAGGGTTATGGCCTGTCGGCCAGCCAGGTGCTGGCTGCGGTGCGCGCGCAGAACGTGCAGTTCGCCGCCGGTGCGCTTGGCTCGGATCCGTCGCCGGAAGGCCAGCACTTCACCGCCACGGTCTCGGCCGAAGGCCGCTTCAGTTCGCCGCAGGAGTTCGAGAACATCATCCTGCGCGCCAACGCTGACGGCTCGCGGGTGCTGTTGAAGGACATCGCCCGCGTTGCCTTCGGTGCCAACAACTACGGTTTCGACACCCAGTACAACGGCAAGCCGACCGGTGCCTTCGCCATCCAGCTGCTGCCGGGCGCCAACGCCCTGAACGTGGCCGAGGCGGTGCGCGCCAAGATGGACGAGCTGCAGCCCAGCTTCCCGTCCGGGGTGACCTGGTTCTCGCCGTACGACAGCACCACCTTCGTCAAGATCTCGATCCAGGAAGTGGTCAAGACGCTGTTTGAAGCAGTGTTCCTGGTGTTCCTGGTGATGCTGATCTTCCTGCAGAACTTCCGCGCCACGCTGATCCCGACCCTGGTCATCCCGGTGGCGCTGCTCGGTACCTTCCTGGGCATGTGGATGATCGGCTTCACGATCAACCAGCTGACCCTGTTCGCGATGGTGCTGGCAATCGGCATCGTGGTCGATGACGCGATCGTGGTGATCGAGAACGTCGAACGCATCATGACCGAGGAAGGCCTGGCGCCGAAGCCGGCCACGCAGAAGGCGATGACCCAGATCACCGGCGCGGTGGTGGCGATCACCGTCGTGCTGGCTGCGGTGTTCATCCCGTCCGCCCTGCAGGGCGGCGCCGCCGGTGAGATCTACAAGCAGTTCGCCCTGACCATCGCCATTTCGATGGCGTTCTCGGCGTTCCTGGCGCTGGGCTTCACCCCGGCGCTGTGCGCGACCTTCCTGAAGCCGACGCACAACGACAATCCGAACATCGTCTACCGCACCTTCAACAAGTACTACGACAAGATCAGCCACACCTATGTCGGCCACATCACCTCGGCGGTGCGCCATGCGCCGCGCTGGATGATCCTGTTCGTGGTGCTCACCGCACTGTGCGGCTTCCTGTTCACCCGCATGCCGGGCAGCTTCCTGCCGGAAGAAGACCAGGGCTATGCGCTGGCGATCGTGCAGCTGCCGCCGGGCTCGACCAAGGGCCAGACCAACGAAGTGTTCGCGCAGATGCGTGGCATCCTGGAAAAGCAGGATGGCTATGAAGGCATGCTGCAGGTGGCCGGCTTCAGCTTCGTCGGTTCCGGCGAGAACGTCGGCATGGGCTTCATCCGCCTGAAGCCGTGGGAGGAACGCAAGTTCACCGCGCCCGAGTTCATCCAGAACATGAACGGCGCGTTCTACGGCATCAAGGAAGCGCAGATCTTCGTGGTCAACCTACCCACCGTGCAGGGCCTTGGCCAGTTCGGCGGCTTCGACATGTGGCTGCAGGACCGCAGCGGTGCCGGTTACGAGCAGCTGACGCAGGCCCGCAACATCCTGCTCGGCCAGGCCGCGCAGAAGCCGGACCACCTGGTCGGCGTGCGCCCGAACGGCCTGGAAAACGCGCCGCAGCTGCAGCTGCATGTAGACCGCGTGCAGGCGCAGTCGATGGGCATGTCGGTGTCGGACGTGTACAGCACCATCCAGCTGATGCTGGCCCCGGTGTACGTCAACGACTTCTTCTACGAAGGCCGCATCAAGCGCGTGACCATGCAGGCCGATGGTCCGTACCGCACCGGCCAGGAGTCGCTGAAGAGCTTCTACAGCCCGTCCAGCCTGACCAAGAACGCCGATGGCACCAATTCGATGATCCCGCTGAACACGGTGGTCAAGTCCGAGTGGGTGTCGGCACCGCCGTCGCTGAGCCGCTACAACGGCTACTCGGCGATCAACATCGTCGGCTCGCAGGCCCCGGGTACCAGCTCGGGCGAGGCGATGCAGACCATGGAGAGCATCGTCAACGACGACCTGCCGGCCGGCTTCGGCTACGACTGGTCGGGCATGTCCTACCAGGAAATCCTGGCTGGCAACGCGGCGACGCTGCTGCTGGTGCTGTCGATCGTAGTGGTGTTCCTGTGCCTGGCCGCGCTGTATGAGAGCTGGTCGATCCCGGTGGCGGTGCTGCTGGTGGTGCCGCTGGGTGTGCTCGGTGCCCTCGGCCTGTCGATGCTGCGCGGCCTGCCCAACGATCTGTTCTTCAAGATCGGCCTGATCACCGTGATCGGCCTGGCGGCGAAGAACGCGATCCTGATCGTGGAGTTCGCGGTGGAGCAGCGCGCCGCCGGCAAGAACCTGCGCGATGCCACCATCGAAGCGGCCCGCCTGCGTTTCCGCCCGATCCTGATGACCTCGTTCGCGTTCATCATGGGCGTGATCCCGATGGCGATCTCCACCGGCGCGGGCGCCAATTCCCGCCACGCCATCGGTACCGGCGTGATCGGCGGCATGCTGTTCGCCACCCTGCTCGGCCTGTTGATGATCCCGGTGTTCTTCGTGGTCGTGCGCCGCATGCTGGGCGACAAGCTGGATGAACCGTCCAAGGAGTTCATGGAACGCCAGCGCGACGCGGATGCAGCACACCGTCCGGATCGTTGATCCAGCGGTGAACTGAAACGAGAAAGGCCCCGGTGCGATCCGGGGCCTTTTTTGTTGCCGCTTCTGGACCCATGCCGCCCCAGGTCGGCATCTACCGGAGCGACGCATACCCGGTAGTCGCCAACCTTGGTGGGCGCTGTCCGGGCAGCGTCTCAGCGCAACACTGCAATCACCACGCATGCCGCCACAATCGCCAGCGCAGGCCATTGCATCGGCAGGAAGAAGAAGTGATGCGGAGCATGCTGCCCAGGTGCACGCGGCTTTCGATTGAGCACGAAACCCAGCACCGTGTTGATTGCCGAGCCAAGGCCGAACGCCAGCAGGACCTGGCTGAGTGAAGTATTGCCGCGACCCACCGCTGGATCCGGGAACAGGATGAGGATGAGCAGCACGGCAGCGATCGGTGTGAGCAGGGTCAGCAGCCCTGCGCCTCGATAGATGAGCATGTGGTGGCGTCCATGAACGGTGGAGCATTCTGCGACCAAGGAGCGGGAATGCCAATGGATCGTTGGCATGTCGCCTGCCCGGAGACCGGTCGCATACGGCCTGTACTGAAAAGTCCCTTCCACTGCTGCGCCGACAACGAGGCGCTCAAGGCGTCTACCGGTTTCGCATAAGGCCCCCGCTTTGGATTCCTGGGCGCGCAGTAGTGCGGCACGCCCGGATCGTTGCTATCCAGATACCTCCACGGCAATCGATCCGATGCCGCCCAGGAGACAGTTCATGGAAAGAGCACCACTACGACGCTTCAGCCGCCCCGCCCTTCTGCTTGGTGCGCTCTTCGCGGCCAGCAGCGTCCAGGACGCACATGCGGCAGGCGTTCTCGTCTGCGACAACTGTCGCGATCCACGCGCGCTGGCGCTGTCCTCGGGCACGGGGCCCACCATCGTCGCCGACTTCCAGCAGCGCCGGCTCCATGGTTTCGATGTGGAATACGATCGCGAGCTGCGTCGCTATCGCGCCACCAGGGCGCAGATTCCCGGGCCAATCAACGCATCCTTCAATCGGATCATGGGGATGCTCGACAACAACGTGCCAACCGTACAGTTCGCGCCGCGGCAGTGGGCCGGAAGAGGAGTCCAGTACGAGGTTCATCCTGATGACCCGCAATACGCCAACGGCATAGGCTTCCCGGAAGAGCACAAGAACCTCAACGCCTACGATGTCGTGCAGATGGCAACCGAGCGATTCAGGCTGGAGAGCGCCATGGGCAAGGCATTCACTGGCGCCACGACATCGTCGAGGGCCTGGAACAGCATGGCGATATTCCTGTCCTCGATCGGCCTGAGCTTCGTCAGCAAGGCCCTCGGAATCGACGGTGCAATCTACAGGATCACCTGGCGCGATGGCTCGAAGACTACGCTGGTCATCGTCTCTTCGTCAGTGGACACCGCCAGATACGTGCAAGGCCAGAGCAAGGACGCCAATGGCAACATGATTCCCGACGGCGCGGCAACCAGCCCCGGCCTGGCCCAACACTTCGCCGGCACCTACAACTTCAACAGCCGGGACGATCTGGATCGATGGATCGACTCCGGTCGCCTCTATGGGATGAACATGTTCCCCGGCGCTCCACCTGAGTCGCTGCAGATCGTCTGTGAATGGAACGGAACGGATATCGTTTGCCGATTGCCACGTTGATCGCACAAGGGAAACGGGGCGGCAATCGCCGCCCCGTCGCGTCCATCAGCGCAACCCGGTCTCGTTGCGCGCGATCACCAGGCGCTGGATCTCCGAGGTGCCCTCGTAGATCTCGGTGATCTTGGCATCACGGAAGTAACGCTCCAGCGGCATCTCCTTCGAGTACCCCATGCCGCCGTGGATCTGCACCGCCTGGTGCGTGATCCACATCGCTGCTTCCGAAGCGGTCAGTTTGGCCACCGCTGCTTCGGTGCTGAAACGCTTGCCCTGGCCCTTCACCCACGCGGCACGCAGGGTCAGCAGCAGCGCTGCGTCCAGCTTGCACTTCATGTCGGCGATCTTGGCCTGGGTCATCTGGAAGGTGCCGATGGCCGCGCCGAAGGCCTTGCGCTCCTTCACGTATTCCAGGGTCGCCTCATAGGCGGATCGGGCGATGCCGATGGCCTGCGAGGCGATGCCGATGCGGCCAGCATCGAGCACGCTCATGGCGATCTTGAAGCCCTCGCCTTCCTGGCCCAGCACGTCTTCGGCCTTCGCCACGTAATCGTTGAACTCGATCTCGCAGGTGGCCGAAGCGCGGATGCCCAGCTTCGGCTCGGTCTTGCCGCGACCGAAGCCCGCCTTGTCGGTATCGATGAGGAAGGCGGTGATGCCGCGCGCGCCCTTGTCCGGCTCGCTCATCGCGAACAGCACGATGTACCTGGCCACCGGGCCGGAGGTGATCCAGCTCTTCTTGCCGTTGATGACGAAGGTGCCGTCGGCCTGCTTCACCGCGCGGCAGCGCATGGCGGTGGCATCGGAGCCGGACTGCGGCTCGGTCAGCGCGAACGCGCCGATGGCCTCGCCCTCGGCGATGGCACGCACGTAGGTCTGCTTCTGCTGCTCGGTACCGTGGGTGAGGATGCCGTTGCAGAACAGCGAGTTGTTGACCGACATGATGGTCGAATGGGCTGCGTCGGCGGCGGCGACCTCCACCATCGCCAGCACGTACGCAACCGGGTCCATGCCCGCGCCACCGTATTCGGTCGGCACTTCGATGCCCATCAGGCCGTTCTCGCCCAGCAGGCGGATGTTGTCGAGCGGGAACTCGCCGGTACGGTCATGGTGCTCCGCGCTCGGGGCGATCTTCTCCTGCGCGATGCGCCGCGCAACGTCCTGCAGCATCAACTGCTCTTCGGTAAAGCTGAAATCCACAACACCCTCCCGGGTACATGAAGTTATGGGCTACATACGGCGCGCCCAGGTGTCCCGATTGTACCGGGGCCCGGCTGTTTCCGTACGCTGGCGACTTGACCGCGACGGGCCCTTTCAGCGAATATATCTCTATATCGCGATAGGTAGATATTTATGGATCTTGAAGACTGGTCGACCCGCCTGAAGGTGTTCGCCGATGCGACCCGCGTGCGCCTGCTGGCGCTGCTGGAGCAGGAGGAACTGACCGTGGCCGAACTGTCGGCGATCACCCGGCTGGCACAGCCACGCGTGTCCACCCACCTGGCGCGCCTGAAGGAAGCCGGCCTGGTCCGCGACCGCCGTGCGGGCGTATCGGCCTATTACCGCTTCGACGAGGCCCAGCTGGACCCGGCGCAGCGTGCATTGTGGCATGCCTTGAGCAACGGAAGCGATGACCCGCTGCTGCGCCAGGACGCTGAACGCGTCGCTGCCGTGCTGGCCCACCGCGCCTCCGACCAGAACTGGGCCGACAGCGTGGCCGGCGACATGGAACGCCACTACTCCCCGGGGCGCACCTGGGAAGCCCTCGCCCGCACCGCGCTGCCGCTGCTGGAGACCGGCGACGTGCTGGACATCGCCTCTGGTGACGGCGTGCTGGCCGAACTGGTGGCCCCGCATGCCAAGCGCTACATCTGCATCGACACCAGCGCGCGCGTGGTCGCCGCCGCCAGCGAGCGCCTGCGCCGTCTGCCCAACGTGGAAGTGCGCGAGGGCGACATGCATGCGCTGCCCTTCAAGGACAACAGTTTCGATCTGGTAGTGCTGATGCACGCGCTGACCTACGCCAGCAAGCCGGCGCAGGCGGTGACCGAAGGCGCGCGCGTGCTGCGCCCGGGCGGGCGCCTGCTGCTGTGCAGCCTGGCCCGCCATGAACACAAGGCCGCGGTGGAGGCCTACGGCCACGTCAACCTCGGCTTCAGCGACAAGGAGCTGCGCAGGTTCGTCGACAAGGCCGGCCTGCAGGTATCCAGCCTGGAGACGGTCACCCGCGAGAAGCGTCCGCCGCACTTCGAAGTGATTTCGCTGATCGCCCACAAACCCTGAGCCCGAGAACGCCATGCCTGCCCTGCCCTGGTTGCATCCTGAGCGTGCCAACGCCCTGCTCGACGCCCTGCGCGAGCGGATCCTGATCATCGACGGTGCGATGGGCACGATGATCCAGCGCCACGGCCTGCAGGAAGACGATTACCGTGGCGAACGCTTCGCCGGCGGTTACGACCATGCACATGGCCCGGGCTGCGACCACGCGGCACCGGAGGGCCATGACCTGAAGGGCAACAATGATCTGCTGCTGCTGACCCGGCCGCAGATCGTCGCAGACATCCACACCGCCTACCTGGAAGCGGGCGCGGACCTGGTCGAGACCAACACCTTCAACGCCACTTCGGTCAGCCAGGCCGACTACCACCTCGAACACCTGGTGTACGAGTTGAACAAGGCCGGCGCTGCGGTCGCGCGCGCCTGTTGTGACGCCGTGGCCGCAACCACCCCGGGGAAGCCGCGCTTCGTGATCGGGGTGGTCGGCCCGACCAGCCGCACCGCCTCGATCAGCCCGGACGTGAACGATCCGGGCTTCCGCAACACCAGCTTCGACGAACTGCGCGACACCTACCGCGAAGCCATCGAGGGCCTGATCGACGGCGGCGCCGACACCATCATGGTCGAGACCATCTTCGACACGCTCAACGCCAAGGCCGCGCTGTATGCGCTGGAGGAAGCGTTCGATGCGCGCGGCGCGCGGTTGCCGGTGATGATCTCCGGCACTATCACCGACGCTTCCGGTCGCACCCTGTCCGGGCAGACTGCGGAAGCCTTCCATGCCTCGCTGGCGCATGCTCGGCCGCTGTCGATCGGGCTGAACTGCGCGCTGGGCGCCGATGCGATGCGACCGCACGTGGAAACCCTTGCGCAGGTCGCCGACTGCTACGTCAGCGCACACCCCAATGCCGGCCTGCCCAATGCCTTCGGCGAGTATGACGAGACGCCGGAGGACATGGCCAGCACCCTGCGAGGCTTCGCCGAAGATGGCCTGCTGAACCTGGTCGGCGGCTGCTGCGGCTCCACGCCCGACCATATCCGCGCCATTGCCGCGGCTGTGGCCGGGCTGCCGCCGCGCGCACTGCCCGGCACCCGGGAGCAGGCCGCATGAATGTCGCCGCCACCGTTCCGCACTTCCCGCCCTATTGCTGCTGAGCCGACGCCTGCCATGACGCCTGTCCGCCCTACCCGCCTGTCCGGCCTGGAACCCCTGGTCATCACCCCGGACCTGCTGTTCATCAACGTCGGCGAACGCACCAACGTGACCGGCAGCGCGCAGTTCCGCAAGCTGATCAAGGAAGGCCGCTACGAAGAAGCGGTGGACGTGGCCCGCCAGCAGGTGGCAAGCGGCGCGCAGATCCTCGACGTCAACATGGACGAGGGCCTGATCGATTCGGAAGCGGCGATGACCCGCTACCTCAACCTGATCATGTCCGAGCCGGACATCGCCCGCATCCCGGTGATGGTCGACTCCTCCAAGTGGAGCGTGATCGAGGCCGGCCTGAAGTGCCTGCAGGGCAAGAGCGTGGTCAACTCGATCTCGCTGAAGGAAGGCGAGGCGCTTTTCCGCGAACACGCGCGCAAGGTCCTGCGCTATGGCGCCGCCGCGGTGGTCATGGCCTTCGATGAAAGCGGGCAGGCCGATACCTGCGCGCGCAAGGTCGAGATCTGCACCCGCGCCTACCGCATCCTGGTCGACGAGATCGGCTTCCCGCCGCAGGACATCATCTTCGACCCGAACATCTTCGCCGTCGCCACTGGCATCGAAGAACATGACAACTATGCGGTGGACTTCATCGAAGCCACCCGCATCATCAAGCAGACCCTGCCGCACTGCCATGTCTCCGGTGGCGTCTCCAACGTCTCGTTCTCGTTCCGTGGCAACGAAACGGTGCGCCAGGCCATCCATTCGGTGTTCCTGTACCACGCCATCGCCGCCGGTATGGACATGGGCATCGTCAATGCCGGTGCCATGCCGATCTACGATGAGCTGGAGCCGGAGCTGCGTGAGCGCGTGGAGGATGTGATCCTCAACCGCCGCAGCGATGCCACCGAACGCCTGCTGGAGATCGCCGAGCGCTACAAGGGCAGGAAGGGTGCGGCGAAGACCGAAGACCTGGCCTGGCGCGACAAGCCGGTGGCGCAGCGCCTGGCGCATGCACTGGTGCACGGCCTGGATGCCTTCGTTGAGGAAGACACCGAACTGGCCCGACAGGCCTCCAGCCGCCCGCTGGACGTGATCGAGGGCCCGCTGATGGACGGCATGAACATCGTCGGTGACCTGTTCGGCGCCGGCAAGATGTTCCTGCCGCAGGTGGTGAAATCCGCGCGTGTGATGAAGAAGGCCGTGGCCTACCTCCTGCCGTACATCGAGGCGGAGAAGGCGCGCAGCGGCGACACTGCCAAGAGCAACGGCAAGATCATCATGGCCACGGTGAAGGGCGATGTGCATGACATCGGCAAGAACATCGTCGGCGTGGTCCTGGCCTGCAACAACTTCGAGGTGGTCGACCTTGGCGTGATGGTGCCGGCGCAGAAGATCCTCGATGCCGCGCGCGAGCACAACGCCGACCTGATCGGCCTGTCCGGTCTGATCACTCCCTCGCTGGAGGAGATGAGCCACGTCGCCCGCGAGATGGAGCGCCAGGGTTTCAATCTGCCGCTGCTGATCGGCGGCGCCACCACCTCGCGCGCGCACACCGCGTTGAAGATCGACCCGCACTACAAAGCGCCTACGGTGTGGGTGAAGGACGCCTCGCGCGCGGTCGGCGTAGCCCAGTCGCTGATCTCGCGCGACCTGCGCGAAGCCTTCGTTGCCGCCAACGAGGCCGACTATGCCGAGATCCGGGCACGGCACCGCAATCGTGGCGATGCCAAGCGCCTGGTGTCGCTGGAACATGCACGCGGGCACAAGTTCCAGGGCGACTGGGGGAACTACACGCCGCCCGCACCGAAGCAGCCAGGCCTGCACGTCTTCGATGACTATCCGCTGGCCGAGCTGGTCGAGTACATCGACTGGACGCCGTTCTTCCAGGCCTGGGAGCTTGCCGGCAAGTTCCCGGCGATCCTCACCGACGAGATCGTCGGCAGCCAGGCCAGCGAGCTGTACCGCGATGCCCGCGCGATGCTCGACCGCATCGTCGGCGAGAAGTGGCTGACCGCCAAGGCCGTGTTCGGCCTGTGGCCGGCCAACAGCGTCGGCGACGACGTGCGCGTGCAGCACCCACAGGGCGAGACGACCCTGCACTTCCTGCGCCAGCAGGTGGCCAAGCCGGCCGAGCGTCCGGATTTCTGCCTGGCCGATTTCATCGCGCCGACCGACAGCGGCAGGCAGGACTGGATCGGCGCGTTCGCGGTCACCGCCGGCATCGGCATCGATGCCCACGTGGCGCGCTTCGAAGCCGAGCATGACGACTACAACGCGATCCTGCTGAAGGCCCTGGCCGACCGCTTCGCCGAAGCCCTGACCGAGCGCCTGCATCAGCGTGTACGCACGGAATTCTGGGGTTATGACCAGGCCGAGACGCTGGACAACGACGCCCTGATCGATGAGCAGTACCGTGGCATCCGCCCCGCTCCCGGCTATCCGGCGTGCCCCGAGCACAGCGAGAAGCGGCGCCTGTTCGATCTGCTGCGGGCCGAGGCCAACGCCGGCATGGAACTGACCGAGAGCTTTGCGATGCTTCCGACCGCCGCGGTATCGGGCTACTACTTCAGCCATCCGCAAAGCCAGTACTTCGTGGTCGGGCGCCTCAGCCGCGAGCAGGTCACCGACTACGCCCGGCGCAAGGGCGTGGAGCGCGCCCAGGCCGAGCGCTGGCTGGCCTCCAACCTCGACTACGATCCCGAATGACCCGAAAAGGGGACGGAGGGGATTAAGTCGTTTGTGCCTCAAACGACTTAATCCCCTCCGTCCCCTTTTTGCTTCATCATTCCGCGATGACCGTTCCCGTTGCCCGTCTTTCCAGCTTCTACCTGTTCTATTACGCGGCGCTGGGCGCGTTCACTCCGTACTGGAGCCTGTTCCTCACTGCACGCGGGATGAGCGTGACCGCCATCAGCGTGATGATGGGGCTGTGGTATGCCACACGCGTGGTTGCACCCAGTGCCTGGACCTCGCTGGCAGCCACCTCACCGCGGCCGATCCGACTGTTGCGCATCGGCTGCGTACTGACCCTGATCAGCTTCGCCGCATTCCTGCTGCCTCTGCCGCAGCCATGGATGTATCCGGCGATGATCGTGTTCTGCTTCTTCTACAACGCGGTGATGCCGCAGTTCGAGTCGATCACCCTCACCCATCTCGGCAGCGACAGCCACCGCTACGGCCTGATCCGGGTCTGGGGTTCGCTTGGGTTCATCGCCATCGTCACCCTGTTCGGCTGGCTGATCGAAGGTGACGGCACCGCCGGCCGCGCCGGGCTGCTGCCCTGGATGATGCTGCCGCTGTTCGTCCTGCTGGTCGCCTCGGCCTTCAGCAACCACTACGCACGCGACATCGGCAGGACCGGCGGCGATGCCAGCGGCTTCTGGCAGATCGTGCGCCGCCCGCCGGTGCTGGCGTTCTTCCTGGCCGCTTTCATGGAGCAGCTCTCGTTCGGCCCGTACTACACCTTCTTCTCGGTCTACATGGACCACCACGGCTATCGCACATCCACGCTCGGCCTGCTCTGGACCATCGGCGTGGTGTTCGAAGTGGGCGTGTTCTTCACCATCGGCCGTTTCTTCCGCCGCTATGACGCCAGCTGGATGCTGCTGATCGCGCTGGTCAGCTCCTGCCTGCGCTGGGCGGTGACCGCGCTGTTCCCGGAAAACCTGCCGGTGATGCTGCTGGCGCAGACCGCGCACGCGCTGGGCTTTGCCGCGTTCTTCGCCGCGGCGATGCAGATGCTGGCGATCTACTTCCCCGGACGCCTCAATGGCCATGGCCAGGGCCTGCTGTACGGTTTCTCGTCCGGTGTCGGCGGCGTGCTGGGCGCGCTCATCGCCGGCCAATTGTGGAAGATCGACGAGGGACGCACGGCCTTCCTCGCAGGTAGCGGATTCGCTCTGGTCGGCGCACTGCTGTGCTTCTTCGCGCTGAGCCTGCCGTTGATCCGTGCACGCCACAGCACTGCGCGCGTCCGGTAACGAAAACGCCGGGCAATGCCCGGCGTTTTCATCGTGCAGCAGGTGCAGTTACCAGACCAGGTCGTCCGGTACCTGGTACTGCGGGTCCGCGTAGGGATCTTCCTCGGCCGGCGCGTTCGGGTCGACCTTCAGTGCCACCGATGCGGCAAACACCGCTTCGGACTGTGCCAGCACTTCGGCGGTCACCAGCAGGTAACGGCCATTGAGCTGGACCACGCCCAGCTCACCGGCATTGAGCGCGGTCAGCTGTTCGGCGGTCACGTAGATGCGCTTGATCTTGCCGCCATACGGGAAGTGGCGAGCGATATCAGCCGCCTCGGAGTTCAGGCCCTTGTCCTTCAGCAGTTCTTCCAGCTTGGCCTTCGCCTCGCGGCGCACGCGTGCTTCTTCCTGCTTCAGGCGCTCGGTCTCGATGCGCTCTTCCTTCTCACGCTGCGCACGGATGGCATAGGCCTTGGCCAGATCCATCTCTTCGGCGCTGCGCGGCTTGCGCGGGCCCTGCTGGCCCGGGCCACGCGACTGGCCGGGCCTGCCCGGGCCACCGTGGCCATGCCCGCGACGCTCGCCGGGCTTGTGCTCGCCCTTGCCAGCGCCCTGCGGCTTTCCATTGCCGTTGCCACCCTTGCCCTGCGGGCGGCCATCACGGCGGGGGCCATCATTCTTGCGCTCGGGCTTGGGCGCGGGCTTGAAGCCCAGGCCCATCAGCTGGTCGCGGAGGGTATCGCTCATAGGATTCGGATCAGTAGTGCGGCGGCGGTGGTTCGCTCGCCGGATCGGAAGAATTCAGTGCGTTGCGGACCTTGCCCAGGTCCTCCAGCAGCACACGCAGCACGTCGGCGTTGCGCATGCCCTGCATGCGGGCATCGGCCAGCGCATCGCTCAATTCGGCAAGCGCCTGTTCCTGGAAGGACACGCGCATTTCCAGTTCGACCAGGCGCGCTTCCAGCGCCTGCTCGCGTTCGGTCGGCAGCAGGTCAGACATGCAGCGAACGCCCCCGGCCAATGCCGTAGTACGCCAGGCCGGCAGCTTCCACTTCGGCAGGATCGTACAGATTGCGCCCATCGAACACCGCCGCGTCCTTCAGCTGCTCGCGCAGCTTCTGGAAGTCGGGGCTGCGGAACTGCTTCCACTCGGTGACCACCACCAGCGCGTCGGCCCCTTCGAGGGCCTCATCAGCACTGCTGCAGAACACCAGGTCATCGCGCTCGCCGAAGATGCGCTGCGATTCATGCATCGCTTCCGGGTCGTAGGCACGCACCGTGGCACCGCCCTCCCACAGCTGCGCCAGCAGGCGACGGCTGGAGGCTTCACGCATGTCGTCGGTGTTCGGCTTGAAGGCCAGGCCCCACACGGCAAAGGTCCTGCCGCGCACGCCTTCGTCCTCGCCCTTGTCGTAATGACGCTGGATGAGGGCGAACAGGTGGCCCTTCTGCGCATCGTTGACCGCTTCCACCGCGTTCAGCAGCTTCGGCTCAAGACCGTGCTGCTGGGCGGTGCGGGCCAGCGCCTGCACGTCCTTGGGGAAGCAGGAGCCACCGTAGCCGGCGCCCGGGTAGATGAAGTGCCAGCCGATGCGCGGGTCCGAGCCGATGCCCTGGCGGACCTGCTCGACGTCGGCACCGACGCGCTCGGCGATGTTCGCGATTTCGTTCATGAACGAAATCTTGGTCGCCAGCATCGCGTTCGCCGCGTACTTGGTCAGCTCGGCCGAGCGCACGTCCATTTCCACCACGCGGTCGTGGTTGCGGTTGAACGGCGCATACAGACGACGCATCACCGCGACCGACTCCTCGCTGGTCGCACCAATGATGATGCGGTCCGGGCGCATGCAGTCGGCGACCGCGTCGCCTTCCTTCAGGAATTCCGGGTTGGACACCACGTCAAAGGTGATGTCCGCGCCACGCGCGGCAAGTTCTTCAGCAATGGCCGCACGCACCTTGTCGGCGGTGCCGACCGGCACCGTCGACTTGTTGACCACCACGGTCGGCACGCTCATGTGCCGGCCAATGGTACGGGCCACGGCCAGTACGTACTGCAGGTCAGCGCTGCCGTCCTCGTCCGGCGGCGTGCCGACGGCGATGAACACCACCTGGCCATGCGCGATCGCGGACGCGGCATCGGTGGTGAATGCCAGCCGCGACGCGGCGTGGTTGGCCTTCACCATCGGCTCCAGGCCGGGCTCATAGATCGGGATGATGCCCTGGTTGAGGCCATCCACCTTGGCCTGGTCGATATCGACGCAGACCACCTGATGACCGACATCGGCCAGGCAGGTACCGGTCACCAGACCTACATAACCGGTACCGAAAATCGCAACGCGCATGTCCGTGCAGGCTCCGTGGTGGCTTACGGCAGGACGCCCAGCAGCTCGACGTCGAACGTCAGAGTCGCGTTCGGGCCGATCGGGCCACCCGGCGTACCGTTCTCGCCATAAGCCAGATTGCCCGGGATCCAGAAGCGGTACTTCGAACCGACCGGCATCAGCGCAACGCCCTCGGTCCAGCCCTTGATCACCTGGTCCAGGCCGAACTCGGCCGGCTGACGACCATAGGAGCTGTCGAACACGGTGCCGTTGAGCAGCTTGCCTTCATAGTTCACGCGCACCTTGCTGCTCGGCAGCGGGCGCTCGCCGCTACCCGGGCGGATGACCTGGTACTGCAGGCCCGAGGCCGTCGTCACGACGCCCGGCTGGGTCTTGTTCTTGGCCAGGAAGGCATTGCCTTCTTCGCGGTTGGTCTGCGCAGCAGCGGCAGCCTTGGCCTGCATTTCAGCCTGCTTGCTGCCCATGAAGGCCTGGATGGTGGCGGTCGCGTCAGCTTCCGTCATCTTCGGCTGGCCCTTGGTCAGGCCGGTGCTGATCGCGTCAAACAGCGAGGCAACATCGATGTCGTCCTTCAGCTGCGCCAGCGACGGGCCCACAGAGTAGGAACCGATCATCTGCGACACCTTGACGCGGTCGACCTTCGGCGGCTGCGAACCCGGCGCCATGCCCGGCACCTGCTGGCCGCTGCGGGCCATCACGACCTGGCGCAGGGCCGCGTCGGTGGCCTTGGCCTGTTCCTGGGTGATCTGCGGCTGCAGGCCTTCGAACGAACGCTCCACGGCGGTGCGCAGCGCGGCCACGTCGATCTCATCGGCGATCGGGGTGAACGACTTGGCCACGTCCAGGCCGATGGCGTAGCCGAGCTTCTGCTTGGGGGAATTCAAGGTTGCGGTCTCCTTGGCGGCTGCGGGGGCAGCCGATTGTTGCGACAGAGCGACACCTGAAGTGCCCATCGCCAGAATCAGAACCGACGCCGCGGCGCCGCGCATTCCCATCTTCATTCGCTGCATTCCTGGAAGTGTCTGGGCGCCGACGTCGGCGCGAAAAGAAGCATTGTCGCACGCATGCCGTCGATGTCGAGGCATCCGTGCCGGATATCAATGTGCGGCCGCTGCGGCCAGCGCCTTGTCGATGGCCGCAGTCAGCTGCGGATCATCCGGCGTCACCTTGCTGGCGAACTGGGCGATGACCTTGCCATCGCGGCCGACCAGGTACTTGTGGAAATTCCAGCCCGGGGCCACGCCGGTGGCCGCGGTCAACCGTTGATAGAGCGGCGTCGCCTCCGCACCGACCACGTGCACCTTCTCGAACATCGGGAACTTGACCCCGTAGGTGAGCGTGCAGAAATCCTGGATCTGCTTCTCGTCACCGGGCTCCTGGCCCTTGAAATCGTTGGACGGGAAGCCGAGCACGGCAAAACCTCGGCCGGCATAGCGCTTCTGCAGCGCCTCCAAGCCTTCGTACTGAGGGGTATAGCCGCACTTGCTTGCGGTATTGACCACCAGCAGCACCTGTCCGTGGTAGCGCTGCTGCAGGTTGACCTGCTGCTTGCTGGCCAGCGGGCGGTAGTCGAGGTCGAGAAGATCGGCCGCCAGCACGTGGGTGGAACCGGCCAGGCCGGCTACCAGCAGGGTCAGCAGGGACAGGCCGCGCAGGCGGCGCGGCATAACGGTCGGCAAAGGCATCGAGAGCAGTCCGCGGTGGCCATTCACAGGGCCGGCCGGTAGCGGCCGGAGTCGGCCGAACTATAGCACCGGGCCCCCTTCCCCCTTGCTGCAAGGGGCGCCTGTGGCTTTGCGCGGCGTGGCGCTTTCCTGCACGACCCGCCAGCAACGGCGCAGTAATGACATAGCATGGACAACGCTGAATGGAAGGCGGGCCTGGGTCGGCCCGCGCCAGAACCGGATTTCCCTTCCGAATCAATCGGATAAACGGATATTTCAGCGATTTGACCACCCCTGCCATCAGTTGGGGACGGCAAGGGGTTGCACGTAGGCGTGCCGGTGTTATAGTTGCATACAACACCAGTCACCTGAGACAGGGGGAAGCCATGAACGCCCGGATCCGTCGCAACCTCACCGCACCCGCGGCCGCTGCTGTTTCGACCCTGATCGTGCTGGCCTGGCTGGCCACGCCCACCGCCCCCGCCTCGTCCGACAGTGCGCAGGATGCAATCGCTACACCGGCCGGGAACGCCGATTCCTCCCCCCCTCCCCCGCGTCGGCTGCACAGCTCCCTGTCCATGCCGTATTTCTCGTTCGCCCAGCCGCTGACCCCACGGAGCTGAATATGAGCGACATCCAGTGGAGCGACGGCGCTCCCATCTACCGTCAGTTGAAGGAGCGCGTGATCGCCATGATGCTCGACGGAATCCTCAAGCCGGGCGATGCCCTGCCTTCGGTGCGCCAGGTGGCCGCCGATTACCAACTGAACCCCATCACCGTTTCGCGCGCTTACCAGGAACTGGCCGACGAAGGTCTGGTCGAAAAGCGCCGCGGGCTGGGCATGTTCATGACCGAGCAGGCCGCCACGCAGCTGCGCAGCAGCGAGCGCGAGCGCTTCCTCAATGAAGAATGGCCGGCCGTGCTGGAGCGCATCCAGCGCCTGGGCCTGAGCCTCGACGAATTGCTGCCCCAGGGGAAAGTCTGATGAATAGCACCGCAAGCGAACCGGTCATCACCGCCCGCGGCCTGCGCAAGGCCTACAAGTCCACCGTTGCCCTCGACAGTGCCAGCTTCAGCATTCCGAGCGGGCGCATCGTCGGCCTGATCGGTCCCAATGGCGCCGGCAAGACCACCGCGCTGAAGGCCATTCTTGGCCTCACCTCGGTGGAAGGTGAGTTGAGCGTGCTCGGGCGCGACCCGCGGCTGCACCGCGACGAACTGATGAACGACATCTGCTTCATCGCCGACGTCGCCGTGCTGCCGCGCTGGCTGAAGGTGCGCGAAGCCATCGATTTCGTCGCCGGCGTGCATCCGCGCTTCGACCGCGCCCGCTGCGAGCGCTTCCTGGCCAACACCAAGCTGCAGCCGAAGCAGCGCGTGCGCGAGCTGTCCAAGGGCATGATCGTGCAGCTGCACCTGGCACTGGTGATGGCCATCGATGCCCGCATCCTGGTACTGGACGAGCCCACCCTGGGCCTGGACATCCTGTACCGCAAGGAGTTCTACCAGCGCCTGCTGGAAGACTATTTCGACGAGCAGAAGACCATCATCGTCACCACCCACCAGGTGGAAGAGATCGAGCACATCCTCAGCGACGTCATGTTCATCCGTGATGGCCGCATCGTGCTCGATGCGGAAATGGACGAGGTCGGCCAGCGTTACACCGAACTGCTGGTCAACGCCGACCAGCTGGAGACCGCGCGCGCCCTGAAGCCGATCGACGAACGCAGCCTGGCGTTCGGCAAGACCGTGATGCTGTTCGACGGCGTACCGCGCGCCCAGCTTTCCACCCTTGGCGAGACCCGCAGCCCGGGCCTGGCCGACCTGTTCGTCGCCGTCATGAAGGGGACCTACGCATGAATGCCGTCAACCATCCCGTCAGCCCCCTCGGCACGCTGCGCTGGCTGCTCAAGCGCGAGTACTGGGAAAACCGCGGCGGTTTCCTGTATGCCCCGCTGATCGCCGGCCTGATCTCGCTGGTGATGAGCACCGTCGGCATCGCCTTCGGCCTGTTCGCGCTGAACCGCGCGGCGCGCAACGGTGCGCTGCATGTCGATGGCGAGAGCGTGAACGTCAATGGCCTGGACCTGGCGCTGCTCACCCGCAACATCGACGGCAAGGACCTTGCCGACCTCGGTAACGGCCTTGACCTGACTCTGGTGCTCAGCTCGGCATGGCCGTTCCTGGTGCTGGCCTTCGTGGTGTTCTTCTATTGCCTCGGCGCCCTGTACGACGACCGCCGCGACCGCAGCATCCTGTTCTGGAAGTCGTTGCCGCTGTCCGATACCCAGACCGTGCTGTCCAAGGTCATCAGCGCACTGATCGTGGCACCGCTGATCGCGGTGATTGCCGGCATCATCACCATGTTCGGCTTCATGCTGATCATCAGCATCGTCGCGCTGATGCACGGTGGCAGCCCGATGGCGCTGATCTGGGGGCCCGCCAGCCCGTTGACCCTGGCCGCTGGCCACCTGAGCTGGATTCCGGTCTACGCGCTTTGGGCCCTGCCCACTGCAGGGTGGCTGCTGCTGTGCTCGGCCTGGGCCAAGAGCAAGCCGTTCCTGTGGGCGGTGATGCTGCCACTGTTTGCCGGCGTCATCGTCAGCACCACCAAGATCATGCCGCTGTTCGGCCTGACCACCGGCTGGTTCTGGCAGAACATCGTCGGCCGCCTGCTGCTGGGCGGCGTGCCCGGCATGGACCTGCTGTACCGCCTCGGCGCAGGTGAAGGTTCGCGCCGCGACCTGGATTCGGTGGTCAGCCTGATGTCCCCCGCCTCGCAGCTGAAGTCGCTGGCGATGCCGGAGCTGTGGATCGGTGCGGCCGTCGGGGCACTGTTCATCTTCCTCGCCATCCGCCTGCGCAAGCGCGCCGGCGAGATCTGATTCCATCCACCCGGAGGCACCACCCATGCGTTCTTTGCTCGCCTGTTCTGCGTTGTTGCTGTTGCCGTTGTCGGCGCTGGCCGCCGATGCTCCGAATTGCAAGTTCACTGCCGCCCGGGCACTGAAGCTGGACGTGGCCGGTGCCAAGACGGTGGTGTTCGAGGTCAACCAGCATGACCTGAAGGTGGTCGCCAGCGCTGGCGGCGGCCAGCTGGACGGCCGCGCCTGCGCGTCCAGCCAGGAATGGCTGGACCAGCTGGTACTGGACCAGCGCAAGGTGGGCGACAAGCTGGTGGTGAGCCTGCGCCGCGACGGCCGCCAAAGCGGCATCAGCCTGGGCAACAGCTACGCCTGGCTGGATATCCGTGGCAGCGTGCCGGACAACCTGCCGCTGCAGTTCAAGGTCGGCTCGGGTGACGCCAGCGTGGAAAACGCACAGTCGCTCAGCGTGGACGTCGGCTCCGGTGACGCGGTGGCCCGCGGTACCCGTGGCAGCATCCACGCTGCAGTGGGTTCCGGCGACCTCAACATCGATGGCGGCAGTTCGCTGAATCTGCTGTCGCTGGGTTCGGGCGACGTCAATGCCCGCAACATCGGCGGCGATGCCATCACCGGCACTGTCGGTTCGGGTGACCTGAAGATCACCGATGTGCGTGGCAACACACGCCTGGATACGGTCGGCTCCGGCGACATCGAGTTCAAGCGCGTGCAGGGCAGCGTCGAAGTCGGCGTGGTCGGCTCCGGTGGCATCGATCTGGCCGATATCGGCGGCAACGTGCATGTGCGCAGCCACGGCTCGGGCGACATCCAGGTGGACGGCGTACGCGGCAGCCTGACCATCGATCACAGCGGCAGCGGCGATATCGAACACCGCAACGTCAGCGGCCGGGTCACCCTGCCGCGCAGCAAGTAATCCTCTTCCACACACGTCCAGGGGAACATCATGAACCTGTTGCGCCTGCTGCCCGCCACCCTGCTGTGCCTGCCGCTGATCGCCTGTGGTGGCACGTCCTCCGCCCCCGACAAGAGCGTCGGCAAGAGCGTCGCCGAAGCCACCAGCGGCGTCGGCCAGACCGTCAAGGAAGCCATGGACGATGCCCGCAAGGACATCGCCCAGGGCAACATCAAGATCTCGGCCGACAAGCAGCCGCGTGCGGAGATCACGCCGGATGGCCGCCTGCTGATCGCCGGCAAGGAGGTCGCCGCCAACGACGTCCAGCGCCGCCACCTGCAGGAGTACCGCGGTCACGTGGTCGCCGTTGCGATGGCGGGCATGGATGTCGGGCTGGCCGGCGCCAAGCTCGGCGCCAACGCCGCCGGTGAAGCGCTGAAGGGCATCTTCAGCGGCGACAGCGAAGGGGTGGAGAAGCGCATCAACGCCGAAGCCGCCAAGATCGAGGCCCAGGCCAAGCGCATCTGCGATCGCCTGCCGGCGATGCTGGCCAGCCAGCAGGCACTGGCGCGCGAGCTGCCGGCGTTCAAGCCCTACGCGACGATGGACCAGAGCGACGTGGACGACTGCGGCAAGGACAACTCGGTCACGTTCTCCAACTGAGACAAATCGACGCACCCGACCGGCTGCGGCCTTCCGTTGCCGGTCGGGCACTGTCGGCGGGCTTACAATGGGGGCCCCGGATGCCCCCGAACCGAACGCCATGAAGAAGTTGTTCCTGCTGCTGGCCACCCTGCTCTGCCTGGGTCTGGTCGGCTGCGACAAGGATTACCGCAATCACCGCGCCGAGCGCGGCAAGCCCAAGATTTCCGTCAGCGAAGGCATGGTGACCGTGCGCCGCCCGCCGGCACCGAACATCATCATCCTCGGCGACGGCACGATGAAGGTGGACGAGATCCAGATTCCGCTGGACGACGGGCAGAAGCAGATGCTGCAGACGATGTTCGGCAAGCTGCAGGTGCTGCGCCAGAACACGCTGGTGGCCGCACCGGCCGATCCGAACATGCAGCCGGTGAAGATCCAGCCGCCGGAGGGCATGGAGGTGATCCCGGCCGACCTGATCCAGCGCATCCCCGAGTTCAAGGATTACACCGACACCTTCGGCAACATCGTCGCCGACCGTCGCTGAAGAAAAACGCCGCCCGAGGGCGGCGTTCTTCGTTTCCGTAGAGTCGAGCCATGCCCGACTCCGGAACAACCGTCGAGCGTGGCTCGACTCTGCAACCGGCAGATCACCCCCCGGCGCCACCACCGCCAGCCTGGATGCCACCAGCAGTCAGCGCAGTCGGGTCCAGCAGGCGACGCAGCTCGGCCTCGTCAAGCCCGCTGTCTTCCAGCGCCACGTCCAGCACCGGGCGCTGTTCCTTGTAGGCACGCTTGGCAATCGCCGCTGCCTTCTCGTAGCCGATGATCGGGTTCAGCGCGGTGACCAGGATCGGGTTGCGCGCCAGCGCCTCGGCCACGCGGTCCTCGCGCACCTTCAGCCCTGCGATCGCGCTGTCGGCCAGCAGCCTGGACACATTGGCCAGCAGGCCGATGCCATCGAGCAGGTTCACCGCGATCAACGGCAGGGTGACGTTGAGCTGGAAGTTGCCGGTCTGCCCGGCCACGGTGATCGCGGTGTGGTGGCCGATCACCTGCGCGCAGGCCATCACCGTGGCTTCCGGAATGACCGGGTTGACCTTGCCCGGCATGATCGAGCTGCCCGGCTGCAGTGCCGGCAGTTCGATCTCGCCCAGCCCGGCCAGCGGACCGGCGTTCATCCAGCGCAGGTCATTGGCGATCTTGATCAGTGCCACGGCCAGCGCATTGAGCTGGCCCGACAGTTCCACCGCATCGTCCTGCGCGGCCAGGCCTTCGAACTTGTTCTCGGCGCTGTCGAACTTGAAGCCGGTCTGCTGCTTCAGCGCCTTGGCCACCTGCGCGCCGAAGCGCGGGTCGGCGTTGATGCCGGTACCGATGGCGGTGCCGCCCAGCGGCAACCGGCGCACGCGCTTGAGGCTGTCTTCGATGCGCTCCTGCGCCGAGGCCAGCTGCGCCGACCACGCACCGAATTCCTGCTCGAAGGTGAGCGGCATCGCGTCCATCAGGTGGGTACGGCCGGTCTTGACCACCTTGCGCAGGCTGCGGCCCTTCTTGTCCAGGGTCTTGCGCAGGTGCACCAGCGCCGGCAGCAGCTGCTCGTGCGTCGCCAGCACCGCCGACACCCGCAGCGCAGTCGGAATCACGTCATTGGAGCTCTGCCCCTGGTTGACGTGGTCATTGGGATGCACGGTGGTCTTGCCCGCCTTGCCGGCACGGTTGGCCAGGGTGGCGATGACCTCATTGGCATTCATGTTCGACGACGTGCCCGAACCCGTCTGGTAGACGTCGATCGGGAACTGCGCGTCCCAGTTGCCGGCGGCCACTTCGGCAGCAGCGGTCTGGATGGCCTTGGCCACATTCTTCGGCAGGTGGCCCAGCTCGGCGTTGACGCCGGCGGCTGCGCCCTTGACCAGGCCCAGGGCGCGGATGAAACCGCGCGGCATGCGCTGGCCCGACACCGGGAAATTCTGCACGGCGCGCTGGGTCTGGGCGCCCCACAGGGCATCCGCAGGCACCTGCAGCTCGCCCATGCTGTCGTGTTCGATTCTGAAACCCTTGCTTGCAGCTTTGCTCATTGCATCAACTCCGCACTACTTCAGTTGGGGAAAGGGAAGCGGCGGCTGGCAGGGTGTCGCTTCCCGGGCTGGCGGCTGCGGCCACAATACTCCCTTGCCCGCAGCATGGGATGACGAGGGCGGGCCAGATCGTTCCACCTGCACGGCCGTTCTGCGCGCGCAAGGGTAGTGCCGGCCGCTGGCCGGCAACCACGCCCGGCCTACGCCGCCATGGCTTGCCGGCCAGCGGCCGGCACTAGCTGACCGGCACGTCGTAGAATATGGCCCCCGCCGCTCGTCCCAGCCCTGCCGACATGTCCGATTCCGCCCTGCTCGCCCTGTCCCCGCTCGATGGCCGCTACGCCGGCAAGGTCGACGCCCTGCGCCCGATCTTCTCCGAATACGGCCTGATCAAGGCCCGCATCGTGGTCGAGGTGGAATGGCTGCTGGCGCTGGCCGCCGAACCGGGCATCGTCGAACTGGCGCCGTTCTCCGACGCCGCCGTCGCCCGCCTGCGCGAGCTGGCGGCCCGCTTCAGCCCGGCCCAGGCCGCGCGCGTGAAGGAGATCGAGCGCACCACCAACCATGACGTCAAGGCGGTGGAGTACTTCATCAAGGAACAGCTGAAGGACGACGCCGAGCTGGCTCCGGCGCTGGAATTCGTGCATTTCGCCTGCACCAGCGAAGACATCAACAACCTCAGCTACGGCCTGATGCTGGAACAGGCCCGCCGCGAGGTGCTGCTGCCGACCCTGGACGGCATCGCCACCACGCTGCGCAACCTCGCCCACGCCCAGGCCGGCCAGCCGATGCTGTCGCGCACCCATGGCCAGACTGCCTCGCCGACCACGCTGGGCAAGGAGCTGGCCAACGTGGTCGCGCGCCTGGAGCGCCAGCGCAGGCAGATCGCCGCGGTCGAGCTGACCGGCAAGATCAACGGCGCGGTCGGCAACTACAACGCCCACGTGGCCAGCTACCCGGACGTGGACTGGCCGGCCTTCGCCGAGCGCTTCGTGACCGGCCTGGGCCTGGTGTTCAACCCGTACACCACGCAGATCGAACCGCACGACAACGTCGCCGAGATCGGCGATGCCGCACGCCGTGCCAACATCATCCTGATCGACCTGGCCCGCGACATCTGGGGCTACATCTCGCTGGGCTACTTCAAGCAGCGCCTGAAGGAAGGCGAAGTCGGCTCGTCGACGATGCCGCACAAGGTCAATCCGATCGATTTCGAGAATGCGGAAGGCAACTTCGGTATCGCCAACGCGCTGTTCGAGCACTTCAGCGCGAAGCTGCCGATCAGCCGCTGGCAGCGTGACCTGACCGATTCCACCGTTCTGCGCGCACTGGGCACCGCGTTCGGCCACAGCCAGGTGGCGCTGGATTCGCTGGCCAAGGGCCTGGGCAAGCTGGAAGTGAACCCGCAGCGCCTGGATGCCGATCTGGACGCGGCCTGGGAAGTGCTGGCCGAGGCCGTGCAGACGGTGATGCGCCGCCATGGCCTGCCGAACCCGTACGAGCAGCTGAAGGCGCTGACCCGTGGCCAGGGCATCACCGCCGAGTCGATGCGTGCGTTCGTGCAGGGGCTGGAGCTGCCGGCGGATGCGAAGCAGCGCCTGCTGGAGATGACCCCCGGCAGCTACACGGGTCTGGCCGAGGCCCTGGCGAAGAAGATCTAAGGGGTTTCCTTTGCGGCGGCGGCCGCGGGCGCTGCCTGCGACAGGCAACGGCAACGGCAACGGCGACAGCAACATCAACGTCCAGAGCGGCTCTGGATTGCTGCTAGCTGGGCGGGGCGGGAGGGGCCAGCGGGACACGCCGTGAACCCATCCATGGGGGCTCGATGGCGCCATCCATGGCGCCAACGGTCCCGCTGGCCCCTCCCGCCCCACCTCTGACAGATTTCCGGTGACGGATCGAAGAGCGTGGAGGTTGTCGAAACGGAATTTGAAAGAGGGACGCGGCTTCGCCGCGTCCCTCTTTTGTTTTGGGATGAGCAAGCGCAGCGCGCGACCCGCTGTTGCCTTTGATCTTCTTCTTTCCATTCCGTGGCGGGCCGCGCAGGAAACTGTCAGGGGCCGGGCGGGGTGGGTTCGCGGGACCGTTGGCGCCATGGATGGCGCCATCGAGCCCCCAGGGACGGGTTCACGGCGTGTCCCGCGAACCCACCCCGCCCGGCCCAGCCCATGAAGCCAGCGCTTTGCGCGACCAACCACCCCGCCACGAGGGGCTCCGCCGTTGGCCGGACACCCCGCGACAAACCCGCGCACGTGCGCAATCCCGGCGAACGGCGGACAATGGAGATCTCAGGCGGCCCGCTGCGCCGCCCCTCCCGCTTTCCGCTGCAAGGATTCCCCCATGGCCGCCCGCAAGTCCTCCGCCCCCCTCATCGAAGTCACCGCCCGCCCCGGCCAGCCGCTGGGCATGGCGCCGGCCACCTTCCTGCGCGACTTCTGGCAGAAGCGCCCGCTGCTGATCCGCAACGCCTTCCCCGACTTCCAGACCCCGGTGCAGCCGGAAGACCTGGCCGGGCTGGCCTGCGAAGAAGGCGTGCTGGCGCGCCTGATCGAGCACGACAAGACCCAGGACGGCTGGCGCGTGCGTACCGGCCCGTTCCAGGAAGACGTGTTCCCCGCCCTGCCCGACCATGACTGGACCCTGCTGGTACAGGACGTGGACAAGTGGGACCCGGACGTGCGCGCCCTGATCGAGCACTTCAGCTTCCTGCCGCGCTGGCGCATGGATGACGTGATGATCAGCTTCGCCGCCACCGGCGGCTCGGTCGGCGCCCACGTCGACCAGTACGACGTATTCCTGCTGCAGGCCCACGGCCACCGCCGCTGGCAGATCGATGCCAGCGAATCGATCAAGGGCAGGCAGCCGCCGCTGGGCTTCCGCCCGGACGTGGAACTGAAGCTGCTGAAGGTGTTCAAGCCGACCCACGACTGGGTGCTGGCGCCGGGCGACATGCTGTACCTGCCGCCGAACGTGCCGCACCACGGCGTCGCTGAAGACCCCTGCCTGACCTTCTCCTTCGGCATGCGTGCGCCGTCCTCGGCCGAGCTGATCAGCGACTACCTGGACACCCTGATCGCCGACGCCGACGAGAACATCCGCTACCAGGATGCCGACCTGAAGGTGCCGGCCGACCCGAACGAGATCGACACGGTGGCGATGGCGCGGGTGATCACCGCGCTCAACGCCATCCGCATGAACGATCCGGACAAGCTGGGTGACTGGTTCGGCCGTTTCATCACCACCTACCGCGCCGCTGGCGAAGTGATGGCTCACCAGGCCGCACCGGCACCGGAGGAAGTGGTCCAGGCCCTGGCCTCGGGCCTGCTGCTGCAGCGTCATCCGTGGGCACGCCTGGCCTGGCGCCGGGCCAAGCGCGGCGCCAGCCTGTACGTCAGCGGCCAGGACTT
This sequence comes from Stenotrophomonas sp. YJH_SMC_64, assembly GCF_059371375.1. Taxonomy (NCBI): domain Bacteria; kingdom Pseudomonadati; phylum Pseudomonadota; class Gammaproteobacteria; order Lysobacterales; family Lysobacteraceae; genus Stenotrophomonas; species Stenotrophomonas sp. YJH_SMC_64. The sequence goes on from NZ_JCAFUN010000008.1 coordinate 109,899, forward strand.
CGCGCTGCCGATGAAGGACGCGCAGCGCCTGGCCGGCGCCGAGCAGCTCGATGCCGCCGCCTATCGCGGCCTGTCCGACAAGGGCCGCGCGGTGGTCCAGCAGCTGTTGGTCGGTGGCGTGTTCCAGCTGATCGATCCGAACGAGGTGTATGACGCTGAAGATGAGGATGACGGCGAAGACGCCGTGGTGCTCGGCGAAGTGGTCGAAGGCCGTGACCGTGTCGACGCGATCGACGCCGACGCGGTGTCCGACGACGTCCACACCGTGACCGTGCACGACGACGGCATCGAGGTCATCGTCAACTTCGAGGATCACGACGAAGACGACAGCGACGACGGTCGCGCCTGAGCCCTGCCATGGTCCGGGTCCAGCAGGTCAGCCACGCCGACGCCCACGTCGCCATCCACGACGTGCGCCAACGCGTGTTCGTGCAGGAACAGGGCATCGCCGCCGAGCTGGAACGCGATGCGCTGGACCCGCTCAGCGCCCATGTGCTGGCGCTGGACAGTGACAACCAGCCGGTCGGCACCGGTCGGCTGGCCCCGGACGGCCGCATCGGCCGCATGGCGGTGCTGGCCAGCCATCGCAGCCACGGGGTCGGTGAGGCCCTGCTGGAGGCACTGGTCGAGGCCGGGCGCAGGCTCGGCCTGGCCGAGCTGCACCTGCACGCCCAGCTGCCCGCCCGCGATTTCTATGCCCGCCAGGGCTTCCTGCCGGAAGGCGAGGTATTCGAGGAGGCCGGCATCGGCCACCAGCAGATGCGACGCCGGTTGGGCGCGGCCAGTGCCATCGACAGCCGCGAGCAGGCGGTGGCCATCACCACGGCCATCGTCCACCGCGCCCGCCGCCAAGTGTGGCTGCACAGCCGTCAGCTGGACCCGGGACTGCTCGACGCGCCGCCGGTACAGGCCGCCCTGCGCCGCTTCGTCACCGCCCGCCACGACAAGCAGCTGCGGGTGATCGTGCACGACGCCGCCGCCATCGCGTCTGCCGGGGCACCGCTGCTGGCCTTGGCCCAGCGCCTGCCCAGCGTGATCCAGTTCCGCGAGGTCACCGACCCGATCGACCGTGCGTTGGCTTCGGCCTGCCTGCTCAACGACGCCGGCGACTTCTACTTTCGTCTGATCGGTCATCGCCTCGACGGCGAGGCAGGCGTCGCGCTGCCTGCACGTTCGCAGCCGTTCGAGCAGCAATTGCAGCGGGTCTGGGACCGTTCGCGCGATTGCAGCGAACTGCGTGCGCTCGGCATCTGAGTGGGTACCGCCCACTCAACCTGTCTGGAAGCGGCACCGGGGGACCCGGGATGCCCGTTCTGGTGCCCCTTCCTGTCCGGATGGGGGTACAATTTGGCTGTTTGAACGCGCCCGCGCAGGGCTATTCATCTTCCTGCCGGGTCCTTCTGAAGCCATACCCCACAAAGCGAATCAACACCCTCCATCGTGGACAATCAACTGAAGCAGTTTGCGCAATCTTCGCAGCTCGCCGGCGGCAACGCCTCCTATGTCGAGGACCTGTACGAGCAGTACCTGGTCTCCCCGGACAGTGTCGATCCCAAATGGAAGACCTACTTCGACGGCTTCAAGGGCCGCGAAGCAGGCGACATTCCGCACTCGGCCGTCATCTCCCACATTGCGGACGCGGCCAAGGAAGCGCTGAAGGCCGGCACCGGCAACGGTGCGGGCGACGAGCGTGAACGCAATGTCGGTCGTCTGATCACCGCCTACCGCTCGCGCGGCCACCTGGACGCCCGCCTCGATCCGCTGGGCCTGGCCGCGCCGGTCAACACCCCGGACCTGGGCCTGCCGTTCCACAGCCTGTCCGATGCCGACCTCAACAGCGAGTTCAGCACCGGCGGCGTCGGTGGCCAGCCGCGCATGAAGCTGCGCGACCTGCTGGCACGCCTGAAGGCGACCTACACCGGCTCGATCGGTGCGGAGTTCATGCACATCTCCGAGGTCGAGCAGCGCCAGTGGATCTACAAGAAGCTGGAAGCAGCCGGTGGCAACTACCAGCTGGACGCTGACACCCAGCGCCGCACCCTGGAGCGCCTGACCGCGGCCGAAGGCCTGGAGCGCTACCTGCACACCAAGTACGTCGGCCAGAAGCGCTTCTCGCTGGAAGGCGGCGACTCGCTGATCCCGATGATGGACACCATCATCCGCAGCGCCGGCAAGGATGGCGTCAAGGACGTGGTGATCGGCATGGCCCACCGCGGCCGCCTGAACGTGCTGGTCAACACCCTCGGCAAGAACCCGCGCAAGCTGTTCGACGAGTTCGAAGGCAAGTTCGAGCACGACGAGCACGCTTCTGCCGGCGACGTGAAGTACCACATGGGCTTCTCGGCCGACGTGGCTACCGACGGCGGCCCGGTGCACCTGGCGCTGGCGTTCAACCCGTCGCACCTGGAAATCGCCGACCCGGTCGTGGCCGGTTCCGTGCGTTCGCGCCAGGAGCGCCGCAAGGACACCGCACGCAAGCAGGTCATGCCGATCCTGATCCACGGCGATGCGGCCTTCTCGGGCCAGGGCGTGGTCATGGAGCTGTTCCAGATGTCGCAGGCCCGCGGCTTCGCCGTCGGCGGCACCGTGCACATCGTGGTCAACAACCAGGTCGGCTTCACCACCTCCAACCCGCTGGACACGCGCTCCACGCGCTACGCCACCGACGTGGCGAAGATGATCGCCGCCCCGGTGCTGCACGTGAACGGCGATGATCCGGAAGCGGTGGTGTTCGCCGCGCAGCTGGCCTTCGAGTTCCGCCAGAAGTTCGCCAAGGACGTGGTCATCGACCTGATGTGCTACCGCCGTTGGGGCCACAACGAGGCCGACGAGCCGGCGATCACCCAGCCGCTGATGTACCAGGTGATCCGCAAGCACCCGACCACCCGCGAGATGTACGCCGAGCAGCTGGAAAAGTCAGGCGTGATCGCTGCCGGTGCCGGCAAGGCGATGGTCGATGCCTACCGCGAGAAGCTCGATGCCGGTGAAGTGACCACCGAGCTGGCCAAGGTCGAGAAGACCCCGCCGACCAGCCCGCTGTTCGTCGATTGGCCGAAGCTGCTGGAAGGCAAGCTGTCCGACCCGGTCTCGACCAAGGTCGAGAAGAACAAGCTGGTCGAACTGGCCAAGCTGATCAACACCATTCCCGAAGACGTGCAGCTGCACTCGCGCGTGGCCAAGGTCTATGACGACCGCCGCAAGATGGCCGCCGGCGAGATCCCGGGCGACTGGGGCTTTGCCGAGAACCTGGCCTACGCCACCCTGCTCGACGAAGGCCACGCACTGCGCCTGGTCGGCCAGGACGTCGGTCGCGGTACGTTCACCCACCGCCACGCGATCCTGCACGACCAGAAGACCGACAACTACTACATGCCGCTGCGGCAGCTGGTGGATTCGCCGGAGAAGGCCACCGTCATCGATTCGCTGCTGAGCGAAGAAGCGGTGATGGCCTACGAGTACGGCTTCTCCACCACCGATCCGAACACGCTGTGCATCTGGGAGGGCCAGTTCGGCGACTTCGCCAACGGCGCCCAGGTGGTGATCGACCAGTTCATCGCCGCCGGTGAAGCCAAGTGGGGCCGCATTTCCGGCCTGACCCTGCTGCTGCCGCATGGCTATGAAGGGCAAGGCCCGGAGCACAGCTCGGCGCGCCTGGAGCGCTTCCTGCAGCTGTGTGCACTGGAGAACATGCTGGTGGTGGTTCCGTCCACCCCGGCACAGGCCTTCCACATGCTGCGCCGCCAGCTGCACCTGACCACCCGCAAGCCGCTGGTGGTGATGTCGCCGAAGTCGCTGCTGCGCCACAAGCTGGCCGTGTCGACCCTGGACGAACTGGCCAACGGCGAGTTCCAGCACCTGATCGGCGACGCCAGTGCGGACGCCAAGAAGGTCAAGCGCGTGGTGCTGTGCTCGGGCAAGGTCTACTACGACCTGCTGGAAGACCAGACCAAGCGTGGCCAGGACGACGTGGCGATCATCCGCGTGGAGCAGCTGTATCCGTTCCCGCGTGCGCTGCTGGCTGCCGAGCTGAAGAAGTACGGCAAGGCCACCGACGTGGTGTGGACGCAGGAAGAACCGCAGAACCAGGGTGCGTGGTACCAGATCCGCCACCACCTGCAGTTCTGCCTGGCCGACGGCCAGAACCTGCACTACGCCGGTCGCGCACGTTCGGCGTCGCCGGCTGCCGGTCACATGGCTGACCACGTCCGCGAACAGCAGCAGCTGATCGCCGACGCGCTGGTCAACCCGTTCAACGACACGTTCGCTGAATAATCCTCCCCCTATTTAGAAGACAAACCAGGAAGCTCCCGCAATGGCCACCGAAGTCAAAGCCCCGGTACTGCCCGAATCCGTCGCCGACGGCACCATCGCCACCTGGCACAAGAAGGTGGGCGACGCCGTCAAGCGCGACGAAAACCTGCTTGACCTGGAAACCGACAAGGTCGTCCTGGAAGTGCCGTCGCCGGTCGACGGCGTGCTGAAGGAAATCAAGTTCGCCGAAGGCTCGACCGTGACCTCCAGCCAGGTCGTGGCGATCATCGAAGAAGGCGCCGTGGCTGCTGCCCCGGCTCCGGCTGCCGAAGCCGCTCCGGCTGCAGCCGCTGCCCCGGCCGCTGCTGCTCCGGCCGCTGCCGCCGCTCCGGCCCCGGCCGCCAAGTCGGCCGCCGATGCGCTGCCGCCGGGCGCCCGCTTCACCGCCATCACCGAAGGCGTGAACCCGGCCGACGTCGACGGCACCGGCCGTCGCGGCGCGGTGACCAAGGAAGACATCGTCAACTTCGCCCGCAACGGCGGCGCCGGCAAGGCCGGTGGCGCACGTCCGGAAGAACGCGTGCCGATGACCCGCATCCGCAAGCGCATCGCCGAGCGCCTGATGGAGTCGAAGAACTCCACCGCGATGCTGACCACCTTCAACGAAGTCGACCTGTCCAAGGTCTCGGCGGCGCGCAAGGAACTGCAGGACGAGTTCGTCAAGGCACACGGCATCAAGCTGGGCTTCATGAGCTTCTTCGTGAAGGCCGCCGCCAACGCGCTGCAGCGCTTCCCGCTGGTCAACGCCTCGATCGACGGCGACGACATCATCTACCACGGCTACTCGGACATCTCGATCGCCGTCTCGACCGAAAAGGGCCTGGTCACCCCGGTCCTGCGCAATGTCGAGCGCATGTCGTTCGCCGACATCGAGAAGACCATCGCCGACTACGCCAAGAAGGCGCGTGACGGCAAGCTGGGCCTGGATGAACTGCAGGGCGGTACCTTCACCGTGACCAACGGCGGCACCTTCGGTTCGCTGCTGTCGACCCCGATCATCAACCCGCCGCAGAGCGCCATCCTGGGCATGCACGCCATCAAGGAGCGTCCGATCGCCCAGAACGGCCAGGTCGTGATCGCGCCGATGATGTACCTGGCGCTGTCGTACGACCACCGCATCATCGACGGCAAGGATTCGGTGCAGTTCCTGGTGGACATCAAGAACCAGCTGGAAAACCCGGGCCGCATGCTGTTCGGCCTGTAAGACACCTCCCGCCCCTCCGCGCCTGCGCGGAGGGGTTCTGGTAATGCATCAAGGAATAATTCAATGGCTGAACAATTCGACGTCGTCGTCATCGGTGCCGGCCCGGCCGGTTACCACGCTGCCATCCGCGCGGCCCAGCTGGGCCTGAAGACCGCCTGCATCGACGCGGCGCTGGGCAAGGACGGCAAGCCGGCCCTCGGCGGCACCTGCCTGCGCGTGGGCTGCATCCCGTCCAAGGCGCTGCTGGATTCCTCGCGCCAGTTCTGGAACATGGGCCACATCTTTGGCGACCACGGCATCAGCTTCAAGGATGCCAAGATCGACGTCGAGGCGATGGTTGGCCGCAAGGACAAGATCGTCAAGCAGTTCACCGGCGGCATCGGCATGCTGTTCAAGGCCAACAAGGTCGCTGCCTATTATGGTTTTGGCGAACTGCAGCCGGGCAACGTGGTCAAGGTCACCCAGCATGACGGTTCCATCGTCGAGCTGAAGGGCACCAACGTCATCATCGCGGCCGGTTCGGATTCGATCGAACTGCCGTTCGCCAAGTTCGACGGCGAGACCATCGTCGACAACGTCGGCGGCCTGGACTTCACCGAAGTGCCGAACCGCCTGGCGGTGATCGGCGCCGGCGTCATCGGCCTGGAACTGGGCAGCGTGTGGAAGCGCCTGGGCGCGGAAGTCACCATCCTCGAAGCCATGCCGGAGTTCCTGGCGGCTGCCGACGCCGAAGTGGCCAAGACCGCTGCCAAGGAATTCAAGAAGCAGGGCCTGGACATCAAGCTCAATGCCAAGGTTTCCAAGACCGAGATCACCGGCAAGGGCAAGAAGAAGGAAGTCATCGTCACCTACACCGACGCTGAAGGCGAAAAGACCCTGACCGTGGACAAGCTGCTGGTGGCCGTTGGCCGTCGCGCCGCCACCAAGGGCCTGCTGGCCGAAGGCACCGGCGTCAAGATCAACGAGCGCGGCCAGATCGAAGTCGACGCGCACTGCCACACCGGCGTCAACGGCGTGTGGGCGGTCGGCGACTGCGTGCGCGGCCCGATGCTGGCGCACAAGGGCTTCGAGGAAGGCATCGCGGTGGCTGAGCTGATCGCCGGCCTGCCGGGCCACGTCAACTTCGACACCATCCCGTGGGTCATCTACACCGAGCCGGAACTGGCGTGGGTCGGCAAGACCGAAGCCCAGCTGAAGGCCGAAGGCATCCCTTACAAGGCCGGCAGCTTCCCGTTCGCCGCCAACGGCCGTGCCGTGGCGATGATCGAGCCGGCGGGCTTCGTGAAGATCCTGGCCCATGCCGAAACCGATCGCATCCTCGGCATGCACCTGGTCGGCGCCAACGTCTCCGAACTGGTGCACGAAGGCGTGCTGACCATGGAGTTCAGCGGTTCGGCCGATGACCTGGCCCGCATCTGCCACGCCCACCCGTCGCTGTCGGAAGTGATCCACGACGCGGCGATGGCGGTCAGCAAGCGCGCCATCCACAAGGCGAACTGATCGTTCGCTGGTAGTGCCGGCCGCTGGCCGGCATCACCCGGATACGAAAAACCTCGCTTCGGCGGGGTTTTTTTGTTGCCCGTTTCCCTGTAGCGCAGAGCATGGGCTCGGCGCTACACCTTTCCAGCCGGCTTCTTCGGTGGATCCTCGCAGACCCTGTGCTGCACAACCGTATCGCCGACCTTCCATTCCTTCGCGACCCTGCAGCGCTCCTTGGCTTTCGGCGCAGAGACCGCCGCAGCATTGGCCTCGTCAGCCGCAGCGGTCTGCTGGCGTTCCAGCCACACCGAAGGCGGTGCTGGAGGTGCAGCCAGTATCGGGCCCGCCAACAGGACCAGTCCGACCAGCAACACAGCCCTCATGCCGCCACCGGGCCGCCGCCGAGCAGGCGCGCGGGCAGCATGAACAGCGCGCGCAGGAACGCAAACAGCGCCGAGAAGGTGATGCCGACCAGGCGGAACGGCAGGCTCAGCAGCCACACGAACGGCCAGGCGATCAGGGCGAGGATCGCCAGCGGCCAGCACAGCACGAACAGCAGGCACCACACACCGAGCGCGAACAGGGTCTTCATCACGGTCTCCTTGTGGCGGCACCTTGCCGCCTGCGGACACCTTGGCGCCCCGCTCTGGCCGCCCGCAAACGGTTTGCGACGAAACCCGGCTCGGGGCGATGAATCCGGTGGTGGGGAAACCGAAGATTGATCAGGTTGCCGGCCAGCGGTCGGCACGACCGAACGGATTCACACCGGCACTGCGCCCGGGCGGCCGTGGGTGACCTGGAAGCGCGCCGCAGTGCGCACCGGCGCATCCGCGCGCAGCACGCTGTCGGCGAAGCGCAGCTCCGCATCCACGGTCTGCCGGTTCAGCTGCAGCTTCCACCAGCCGCGGCGGTCACCGTCGAAATAGCGGATGTGCGGGTTCTGCGCTATCGACGGCCCATAGTACGGCCCGTACGGTGTGTCGTCGCCGCCGCTGCTGATCGCCGGCGCGATGAATTCGGTGGCGACGACCGGCGCGCTGGCCGCGTCGAAATCCAGCTTCAGGTCGTTGACGAAGGTGGAATGCCAGTCACCACCGAGCACGATGGCATTGCCCTGCCCGCCTGCCTGCATCGCCTGCAGCAACCGCTTGCGTGCGGCGGGATAGCCGTCCCAGGCATCGTTCCAGAAGCGCTCTCGCGCCGTGCCGCCGTCCAGCCGCAGCTGCGCCATCAGCAGCTGCTGCACCACCACGTTCCAGCGCGTGCCGCGTGCGGCCGCCATCGACTGCGCGAACCAGGCTTCCTGGCCCACGCCCAGCATGCTCATGCGTGGATCCAACGCAGCGTCGCAGCGCGGCGACTCGCCCACCCCGCAGGGATTGGCCGGACGGAACTGGCGGCAGTCGAGCAGCGCAAGCTGTGCCAGATCGCCGTAACGCAGGCGCCGATGCACGCGCAGGCCACCGTTGCCCGCAGGCGTACTACGCATCGGCAGGTGTTCGTAGAACGCGCGGTAGGCCGCCGCGCGGCGAACGATAAAGTCCTCCGTCGAGACGCCGGGCTTCTCCGGATGGATGCCGGAGTAATCGTTCTGCACTTCGTGGTCGTCCCAGATCACCGCGAACGCGTGGGCGGCGTGCGCGGCCTGCAGATCCGGATCGAGCTTGTACAGCGCGTACTGGTCACGGTAGCGCTCCAGGCCGACGGTCTCGCCACTGAAGCGTTCCGCATCCAGCGTGAGACCACGCGCGTTCTGCAGTGGGCTGTACTCGTACAGGTAGTCACCGGCATGCAGCACCAGGTCGACATCATTCTTCGCGATATCGCGCAGCACCGGGTAGTAGCCACTGTTCCAGGCCTGGCAGGTGCACAGGGCCAGCCGCAGCTGCTGCAGCTGCGTGTCGGGCAGCGGCGCGGTGCGGAAGTGGCCGACCGCGCTTTCCTCGTCACCGTCGCAGGCAAAACGGTAGTAGTAGTCGCGGCCTGGGCGCAGGCCATTGACCTCCACGTGCACCGAATGCGCCAGCTCGGGCACCGCCGCGGCGACGCCACGCTGCACCAGCCGGCGCATGCCCGGGTCTTCGGCCACGAACCAGCGCACCGGCACCGCCCGCGATGGCATGCCGCCGCCGTTGAGCGGGTCCGGCGCCAGACGCGTCCACAGTACGGCTCCCTGCGGATCCGGATCGCCGGCGGCGACGCCCAGGGTGAACGGATCACGCCCCAACCGCGGGCGCGGGCCGGCCGTGGCCAGCCCCGGCATCGCCGCCAGTGCGATCGCCGCCCCCGTGCCCTGCCACGCCATGCGCAACAGGCGACGACGGCTTTCCGGATCGACGGGGCCGCGCATCAGAAGTGCACGGTGGCGGTGGCCATCACCTGCCGCGGCGCGCCAACCTGCATGGTCGCCAGGCTGCGGGTCGGGTCGGCGGCGTAGGTGCCGTTGGTGTTGATCGAGGACAGGTAGCGCTTGTCGGTCAGGTTGGTCAGGTTCAGCGCCACGGTCAGGTTCTGCGCCGGGCCGAGCGTGCCGAAGTCATAGGCCACCGAAGCGTTGACCAGCCAGTAGCTGGGCACCGACACGTCGTTGGTATAGGTCACGTAACGCTTGCCGACATGGTTGGCGGCCAGGCGCAGGTCCCACGGGCCCGGGGTCCAGGCCAGGGTGCTGGCGAACATCCATTCCGGGGTGTCGACGGTCTTCTTGCCGCGGGTCGGCACCACGCCGTTGTTGACGTAGTCGTTGTCGTAGGTGCTGTCATTCCACGACAGCGCGTTGGACCAGGTCAGGTCCTGCATCGGCTTCAGCTGCAGGGTCGCCTCGGCGCCGCGGCTGGTTACCGAACCGACGTTGGAGAACAGCGCCGGGCAACCGAGGATGCCCACGCACTGCGCGATGGCCAGCAGACGGTTGTCGAACTTGACGTCGTACACCGCTACCGAGGCTTCATAGCCCTGGCCGTAGCCGCGCCAGCCCAGCTCGATGGTGCGCGACTGTTCCGGTTTCAGGTTCTTCGCGCTGGCATCGAAGGCGGCCTGCGGCACGTTGAACGGGCTGCCCACGCCCAGCGCGTAGGCGGCCACGTTCTTGGCGAACGAGCCGAAGATCTCGTTGCCCTCGTTGAGCTTGAAGTTGAAGCCCGCCTGCGGGAGCAGGCCCTTCTTCGAGGTCAGGCTGCTGTTGTTGGCATAGCTGCCCAGCGGCGTGCGCACGCGGGTGCGGGTGTGCGGCGACTTCGCGCCGATGTCGATGGTCAGGCGGTCATCGAACAGGCGGAAGCGGTCCTGCCCGTAGAACTGGCGGGTGATGGTGGTGTAGCGCTGGTGCCACACGCGCTGGTCCGGATTGCGCAGGAAGAAGTCGTCGGTGATCGGGCCGTCGATGTAGTAGAAGTTGCGCTGCACGCTGTGGCCGTTGTCTTCGTACCACAGGCCCGCCTCCAGTTCGTGGCCCGCCACGTTCCAGGTGAACGCCGAGGTCACGCCGGTGCGGTCGATCGCATACTCGGTGGTGCGGATCGAGATCGGGATCTCGCGGCTGGTGCCCGGGTTGGACGGATTGGACGGGCTGAACCAATGGCCCTGGCCACGGTTGCTGTGGTTGTAGACGTTGACCTTCAGGCGCATCGACTCGTTCAGGCCGAAATCACCGGCAATGCTGGACACATCGTCATTGCGCAGGCCGTGACCGGAGTAATAGGCGTCCCACGGGCTGTTGACGCCACCACTGTACTTTCCGCGTGCAGCAGCCACCGCGCGATCCCAGTCCGGCGCGTAGTTGTCCCAGTCCCAGCCGAGGCGATCGATCATCTCCAGCGACAGGTCCTGGTAGTCGGCCTCGACGCGGCGCGAAGCGTTGGACAGCGCGGTGATCCTGCTGTCCGTGCCGAAGTTGTAGGTGGCCTTGCCGTTGAACTGCTTCAGTTCCTGCGAGCCCTTGCCCTTCCACTTGTCGCCTTCGGAATACACGCCGGACAGGTAAGCGGCAAAGCCCTGGTGGTCGCCGGTATCGAGGCGTGCATAGCTGCGGCGCGCATTGTCGCTGCCGAAGCTCTGTGCCAGCACGACCCCATATTCGGTGGACGGATCGATCGAGTAGAACTGGAACACGCCGCCGAGGTTGCTGGTGGACGGCGTACCCAGCGCACCAATGCCGGTGGAGACCTCCGCACCGCCCAGGTTCTCGCTGATCACCGCGCGGCTGATGTGCAGGCCGTTGCTGTTGCCGTAGGCCATGTTGCCCAGCGGGATGCCATCGAGGGTGTAGCCCAGGCGATTCTGGTTGAAGCCACGCAGGCTGATGCTGGTGGACCATTCGTAGGCGCCGGTGGCATCGGCCGATTCGAAATGCACGCCCGGCTTGGCCGCCAGCAGCTTCAGCGGGTTGGCACCGGGCGGCAGGACCTTCATGTCCTCGGCGGTCACGCGCTGCACCTGGCGGGCTTCGCCGCGGCCGATCACCGAGATCGAATCGAGGGTCGTGGCCGACTGCGCGTCGGTCGCGGGGGCGGTTTCAGCGACAGCCAGCGACGGCAGCGAAGCACAGACCAGCAGGGCCAGCAGATTGCGGCGAAGCGGAGCGTGGGACGGCATGGAGGCGGATTCCTTGGGCACGCTGGACGCCGAAGGGCGGCGTCGAAGAGCAGCAGCGGCGGAATCGTAGAAGCCTCGCGTTACATGTCATTTACACGCCACGTACGGAAGATTGGCGTTCTGAATGGTTTGCAAGCCGTGGGGTGGTTGCCGGCCAGCGGCCGGCACTACGGTTATTCGAATGAGCCGACCGAGTCGTGGGCCAGGTTGTCGAAGCGGGTGTACTCACCGAAGAACTTCAGCTTGCACGATCCGGTCGGGCCACCACGGTGCTTGCCGATGATGATTTCGGCCAGGCCCTTGTCCGGCGAATTTTCCTTGTTGTAGTAATCGTCGCGGTAGATGAACACGATCATGTCCGCGTCCTGCTCGATTGCGCCCGATTCGCGAAGGTCGGCCATCACCGGGCGCTTGTCGGTACGTGTTTCCAGCGAGCGGTTGAGCTGCGACAGCGCGATCACCGGCACGTGCAGTTCCTTGGCCAGGCCCTTCAGCGAACGCGAGATCTCCGAGATTTCGGTGGCGCGGTTTTCACTGTTGCCCGGCACGCTCATCAGCTGCAGGTAGTCGATCACCACCAGGCCCAGGTCGTGCTCGCGCTTGAGCCGGCGGCACTTGGAACGCAGCACTTCCGGCGACACGCCCGGCGTATCGTCGATGAAGATCTTGGTTTCCTTCAGCATCTTGATCGCGCTGGTGACACGGCTCCAGTCTTCATCTTCCAGCTGGCCGGTACGCAGGCGCTGCGCGTTGATGCGGCCGTTGGAGGAGATCAGGCGCATCGCCAGCTGCGAGGCCGACATTTCCATCGAGAACACCGCCACGCCCTTCTTCGACTTGATCGCCGCGTACTCGGCGATGTTCAGTGCAAAAGTCGTCTTGCCCATGGCCGGGCGCGCGGCGAGGATGATCAGGTCGGTCGGCTGCAGGCCGGCAGTCATCGCATCGAAGTCGTTGTAGCCGGTCGGCAGACCGGTGATGTTGCCGCCGTTCTCGAAGCGGTTGCGCAGTTCCTCGAAGGCATCCTTCAGCGCGCCAGGCATCGCCACGAAGTCGGTACGGCCGCGTGCACCCTGTTCAGCGATGGCGAACACGCTCTTCTCCGCAGAGGCCAGCAGCTCACTGCTGTCACGGCCCTCAGGCTGGAAGCCATCGTTGACGATGTCGGTGCCGACCTGGATCAGCTGCCGCAGCACGGCCTTGTCACGCACGATCTCGGCATAGGCCACGATGTTGGCCGCCGACGGCGTGGTGCTCGCCAGCTCGATCAGGTAGGCACCATCGCCCACCAGCTCCAGCTTGCCCTGTGATTCGAACCACTCGCCCAGGGTCACCGCGTCGAACGGCCGCTCGCGCTCGGACAGCTCACGGATCGCGCGGTAGATCATCTGGTGATCGCGGCGGTAGAAATCGCCCTCGGTCAGCTGGTCGTTGACCCGGTCGTAGGCCTCCGGCGCCAGCATCAGGCCACCCAGCACCGCCTGCTCGGCTTCCACCGAATGCGGCGGAACGCGCAACTGGTCGATACGCGATTCATCGCGATCACGATCAAAGCCATCACCGCGCTCTCTGCGGTTGGAACGGAAGCCGGAACGAGCGGACATGCTGCGGTGTTTCCTGCAAAAGTGGGCCGGACGAGTGTAGGCATGCGCCGACCCCGGCAGCCATGGACAAGCCTGTGGATAAGCCGTGGAGAAACGGGGGATATCCGCCAGTGCCTGGCCACTCTGGCGCGGGGGCGTCGCAGTGCCTGCGACGGGCGCCGTTGCGGCGCCCGGGTGGGTCATTATCGCAGATCAGGCGGCCAGGGTCGGATTCCGTGCAGCGCAAGGGCTCCGATGCTCAGCGGAACGTGGGGCCAGGGCCCGCCGCTGCGCGCCGGGATCCGATCCGCGGCCTGGCTGCTGCTACCCCATCGGTCTCAGTCGCCCTTCACATGCACCGCGATCAGTGCCAGGAACCGGTCCACGTAGCCCTGCAGGAATTTCTGCGTGCCCTCGTTGTGGATCGTGCCGTCGGCGTCGATCAGGCCGTCCTTGAAATGGATGAACGCCTCGGGCTGGCCGAGCACGTGCATGTCCAGGAAGGCCAGGCTGTTGCGCAGGTGCTGCTGGGCCACGGCGGTGCCGATCTGGCCGATGGAGGCGCCGATCACCGCCGCCGGCTTGCCGGCAAACGCACTGTCACCGTAGGGGCGCGAGCCGACGTCGATGGCGTTCTTCAGCACGCCCGGCACCGACCGGTTGTATTCGGGGGTCACGAACAGCACCGCGTCGGCGGCGCGCACCTGATCCTTCAGCCGGGTGCCCTGAGGCGGGTACTGGCCATCGAAATCCTGGTCGTACAGCGGTAGATCACCAATCTGCACGTACTGGAAGCGCGCGCGGTCGCCAGCGATCTTCTCCAGCGCATGGGCCAGCTTGCGGTTGCAGGAATCCTTGCGCAGGCTGCCGACGAACACAGCGATGGTGGGGACGGACATAGGGACATACTCCTCACGGTGCGGGAGGCCCAGCCTAGACGCCGGGCCCGTGCCGTCCGGTGAAGATCAGCCCCCGGTCACGCGGGCCCGCACCTGCCGCCAATGCGCCTGCCAGGCCTGGAACATCAGCACGTTCCACAGGTGGGTATGCCACTTGCGCTGGCCGCCCAGGAACTGCTGCCACAGCGGCTGCACCGCCGCCGCCGACAGCACGCCTTCGCGCTCCAGGCGCGCCGGCTGCAACAGATCCTCGGCCCACGGCCGCAGGTCGCCCTTCAGCCAGTCGCTGACCGGCGCGCCGAACCCGCGCTTGGGCCGGTGCACCATCGACTGCGGCACGTAGCGGCCAAGCACGCGCTTGAGCAGCACCTTGCTGGTGGTTTCGCTGCGCTTGAAGCCCAGCGGCAGCGACCAGGCGAACTCGGCCACGCGCCAGTCCAGCAGCGGCGCGCGTGCCTCCAGGCTGACCGCCATCGAGGTGCGGTCGACCTTGCAGAGCAGGTCATCCGGCAGGTAGGTCACGTAATCGGCCAGCATCATCGCGTCGGCCGGCGTGCCGGCACCGTGCAGCGGATCGGCCAGGTCGTAGAAGCTGCCGGCGGCCTGTGCGCCGGGCACTGCCGCGGCGGGGTCGCGCCAGCGCGAGATGCGGTTGCGGTACACGTCGCCAATGCCACGCGCGCCGGACTCGGCCAACAGCGCGGCCAGTCCGCCGGTCCGCGAGGCCTCGCCCTGCTGCTGCGCGCGCGCGCCCATCCAGCGTCGCAGCGGGCCCGGCACGCGGCCCAGCATCTGCCAGTTGCGCAGCGCGCGCACGTAGCGGGTATAGCCGAAGAACAGCTCATCACCGCCGTCGCCAGACAACGCCACGGTCACGCCCTGCCGCGCCAGCCGGGCGACCAGCGCGGTCGGCACCTGCGAGGCATCGGCAAAGGGTTCGTCGAACATTGCCGGCAGCTGCGGCACGACTGCCAGTGCATCCGCGCCGCTGACGTAGAGCTCGGTGTGGTCGCAGCCCAGATGCGTGGCCAGTTCCCTGGCCAGCGGTGCCTCGTCGTGGCCCGAATCGGTGAAGCCGATGCTGAAGCTGTGCACCGGCTGCCCGCTCTGCGCCTGCATCAGCGCCGCCACCAGCGACGAATCGGTACCGCCGGACAGGAACACGCCCACCGGCACGTCGGCCACCATGCGCAGCGCCACCGCGTCGCGCAGCAGCCCGTCCAGCTGCTCCTCTGCTTCCTCGATGCGGCCCTGGAACGGCGCAGCCAGTGCCGCCTGCATGCGTGCACGCGCATCCCAGTACGGGCGCTGCGCCTGCTCCGGGCGATGCGCCGATGCACCCGCCGCCACGGCTTCGGCGTCCAGGCGCAGCACGCGGCCGGGCATCAGCTTGTAGCAGCGCTGGTGGATGCTGTGCGGGGCCGGAATGTAATCCAACCGCAGCAACAGGGTCAGCGCGTCGCGGTCTATGTCGTTGTCGAACGCCGGGTACTGCCACAGCGCTTTCAGTTCGGAACCGAACACCAGGGTGTCACCGGCCCAGCCGTAGTACAGCGGCTTCTTGCCAACGCGGTCGCGTGCCAGCCACAGGCACTGCGCCTGGCGATCCCACAGCGCGATGGCGAACATGCCGTTGCAACGCTGCAGGGTTTCTTCCATGCCCCACTGCAGGATCGCCGCGAGCAGTACTTCGGTGTCGGAATGGCCACGGAAGGCATGCCCCAGCGGCTCCAGTTCGGCACGCAGGGTGGCGAAGTTGTAGACCTCGCCGTTGTAGGCCATCACGTAGCGGCCATCGGACGAGGCCATCGGCTGGTGGCCCAGCGGCGACAGATCGAGAATGCTCAGCCGACGGTGCGCCAGCGCGATGCCTGCCCCGGCATCGACCCAGCTGCCGCCATCATCCGGCCCGCGGTGGTGCAGCGCCTCGCCCATGGCCAGGACCTGCGCCTGCAGCACCTCGGCCGACGCCACCGGCGCCGGCAACAACATTCCCGCCAATCCACACATGCATCAAGGTTCCTGCGCCAGTTCAAGGGCGGCGCCAATCACCGCATTGTCGCTTGGAAGCCCGAACATTGCTGCCCCTGCCAGCGGGGTATAGGTATCGGCGCCGCAGACCCGGCGCAGCGGCAGGTGGCCGAAACCGGCCTCGACCAGTGCGGTGACCACGCCCTCGCCCACCCCTCCACTGTGGCGGCCCTCGTCCAGCACCAGCACGCGCCGTGCGCTGGCGGCCTGGCTGGCGATGAAGCCGGCATCCAGCGGCACCAGCCAGCGCAGGTCGACCACCCGTACCTGCCAGCCCAGCTGCTGTTCGATGGCCCGCGCTGCGCGCAGCGCCATCGGCACGCCATTGCCGTAGGTGTAGACCACCAGGTCGCCAGCCTCCGGCCCGTAAACACGGCCTTCGCCCGGCACCAGTGCCCGGCCCTGGGCCGGGTAGTCGAACAGCCACTGGCCATCGCCCGGCTCATGCAGGTCCTTGCTCATGTACAGCGCGATCGGCTCCAGGAACACCGCCACGCGCCCATCCACCCGGGCCAGCGCCGCCAGCGTGCGCAGCATCATCACCGCGTCGTCGCCGCGCGATGGGCAGCCGACCACCAGCCCGGGGATGTCGCGCAGGGCGGTGACCGAGTTGTCGTTGTGGAAATGGCCGCCGAAACCCTTCTGGTAGCCCAGCCCGGCCACCCGCACCAGCATCGGGTTGCGGTACTGGTCGTTGGAGAAGAACTGCAGCGAACAGGCTTCGCCACGCAGCTGGTCGATGGCGTTGTGCAGATAGGCCAGGTACTGGATCTCCGGGATCGGCAGCATGCCCATGTTGGCCAGGCCCTGCGCCATGCCCAGGATCATGGTCTCGTCCAGCAGGGTGTTGAAGACCCGGCGCGGCCCGAAGCGGCGCAGCAGATCCTTGGTGACGGTGTAGACACCGCCCTTCTGCGCCACGTCCTCGCCGAACAGCAGGCTCTGCGGATACTTGGCCAGCAGCTCCTGCAGACCATGATTGATCTGGATTGCGAGATGCCGCGGCGCCTGTCGTTCCGGCAATGCCTCGGCACCGCCATAGAGTGCCTCGCGTGCTTCGGCAGCGACCTCGCGCTGCGCTTCGGCCTGCACCGCTGCAGGGGTGTACGGTGCCAGCGGCGCCATCACCTCCCGCAGCGACTGCAGCTTCGCACTGCCTTCGGCATCGGCGGCAGCGGCCATGCAGCGCGCGCGCATCGTTTCGTAGGCCACTTCGATGGCGGCCGCATCCATCCAGCCTGATTCCAGCGCGATCTGCGCCGAGCGCAGCAGCGGATCCTGCGCCTCGGCCGCGCACAGTTCCGGCAGCGCGCGCCATTCCACTTCAAAGTCGGTGCCGGCATGGCCCATCAGGCGCGTGGTGCGCAGATGCAGGAAGGTCGGCCGCCGCGTGCGCCGGCAGTGTTCCACCGCCGCCTGCACCTGGGCGTGCCCGGTGGCCAGGTCGAGGCCATCGGCAAAGAAATAGTCCAGCCCCGGCTGGTGGCTGAAGCGCTCGGCGATCCAGCCATCGGGGGTCTTCACCGAGATGCCCAGGCCGTTGTCCTCGCAGACGAACAGGATCGGCGCCGGTAGTTTCTGGTAGGCCGACCACATCGCGGTATTGAAGGCGGTCTGCGCGGTGGCGTGGTTGGCCGACGCATCGCCGAACGAGCACAGCACGATGCTGTCGGTGGGAATGGGCAGCGCCTGCCCCAGCCGCTTGCCACTCTCGATGGCCAGCGCGGTACCCAGCGCCTTGGGCAGGTGCGACGCAATCGTCGAGGTCTGCGGCAGCACCCACAATGGCTTGCTGCCCCACACCTTGTGGCGGCCACCGCTGGCCGGATCATCCGCGCTGGCGGCGAAGGACAGTGCCGCATCGCGCAGCGGGTCGATGCCCGGCACCTGCCGCGAACGCTCGGCCATGAAGGCGCCGGAACGATAGTGCAGGAAGGCAGGATCGGTGTGCCGGCAGGCCCGCGCCAGCAGCGCGTTGCCTTCATGGCCGGACGAACCGATGGTGTAGAAGACCTTGTTCTGCACGCGCAGCACGCGCGCCATCAGGTCCAGCTGGCGACTGGCCAGCTGCGAGTCGAACAGTTCATCGAAGGCGGCAGCGGTGAGCGTACTGCCCGGCAGGATCGGAGCATCTGCCGCGGGTCGCGGGCGCGGCGTCCCGCGCCACCCGCGCACCGCCTCAAGGAAATTGACGTCGCACACCTCGGCGCGGTTGAGCCCCCGCATGCGCGCGGGAATCGGATCCGGAACCACAGCGAACATCGAACACCCTCCGTGTCGTTGTTGCGTTCCGCCCGGCAATACCGGGCGCTACCCTGTGGGCATCAGGCCGCCTCGAAACGCGAGCGCACCTCGGCGGTCACCGCCGGCATCGGCAGGAAGCGCGGCTGCGCACGCACGCGCTGCAGCCAGGCGCGAACTTCCGGGAACGGCTCCAGGCTGATGCCGCCCTCGCCCGCCACATCGGTATAGGCAAACAGGGCGATATCGGCAATGCCGTATCCGCTGCCGGTGAACCACTGCGCTTCGCGCAGGTGCTGCTCCATCACCGCCAACGCGGTGGCGGCACGCTCGTGCAGGCGTGGCAGTTCGGCACGGCGTGGCGAGTCGGGCGCCGTCCAGCCCCGGATGAAGCGCGCTACCGCCACGCACGGCTCGTGCGTGTACTGCTCGAAGAACATCCAGCTCAACGCCTGCGCACGCTCCCATCCATCGCTGGGCAGGTAGGGCGTGCCTTCGGCCAGCCAGAACAGGATCGCGTTGGACTCGGTCAGCACGCGGCCGTCGTCGCGGACGATCAGCGGCACCTTGGCATTCGGGTTGAGCGCCAGGAATTCGGGCGTGTGGGTCTGGCCATGGGCACTGTCCACTTCCACCCAGCGGTAACGGCTGCCGAGCTGCTCAAGCAGCAGCCGGACCTTGTGGCAATTGCCCGAGACCGACATGCCATGCACCGTCAGCGGGACGCGCTCTTCCACCATTGCCTGCTCCATCGGATCCGGCCGGCGGCCGGCTGCGTGCAGTCTGGCAAGTGCGCCAGGGAATGCCAAGCGCGGATGCAGCATGGCACCCCGGTAGTGCCGGCCGCTGGCCGGCATCCTCCATGCAGCTGGATCCAAGCGATTGCCGGCCAGCGGCCGGCACTACCGGGCCACGTTCAGCGTGCACGCTGCCGCCACTGTTCGCGCGACTGGCCCCAGATCTGCATCGGTTTGTCGTTGTACGGCGGCGGCAGTTCGCCCATCCGCAGCAACGTGCTGCCCAGCTTGCGCGCGACCGCCCGCGAGTTGTCGTTGTTCTCGGCGATGGTATGGATCACCTCGTGCCAACCCAGCGTGTCGAAGGCCCAGTCGATCGCCGCGACCGCCGCTTCCGGCGCATAGCCCCGGCCCCAGCTCGCGCGGCGGATGCCCCAGCCGACCTCGGTACCCGGCCAGTCCTGCGGTTGCCAGGGGCCCATCCGCCCGATCCAGTCCCCGCTGGATTTTTCGATCACGCTGAACATCGAAAAGCCGAACAGCTGCCAGGCGCCAGCCAGGCTGCAGAAGCCGCGCCAGGCTACCGAAGGCGGCTGCACGCCACCGAGCGTGCGCATCGTTTCCTCGTCGGCGCAGAACGCCAGATAGGGTTCGTAGTCCTCGCGCAGCAGCGGACGCAGGATCAGGCGCTCGGTTTCCAGGCGCAGGTCGAAGATGCTCATGCCGACTCCATGTCGAAGGGGCCACCATGATGGTGGATTCCGCCTCCACACGGATGAATGCCCGCGCTCACAACGAAACGGGCCGGCATGCGCCGGCCCGTCGGGTACAGCACGTATTCTGGATTACTGGCGCGTGGCCGCAGTGGCGCCGGCAGCAGCGGTCTGCGTGACCAGCTGGCCATCGACCACCGGCAGGCGATCGCTGGCCGGCTTGTTGTCCATGCGCACGGTCTTCTCGGCACCGTCGTAGCGGTAGGTCACGTTGTAGCCCTTCACCACGTCATTGGTGCCCATGGCGATGCGGTTGCCCGGCTTGCTGGCCATGCGCATGGTACCGGTGGTGCCGTCTTCGTTGCGGTAGGTCACGTTGTAACCGGTAACACGGCTCGACTCGGAAGTGGCGGTCTCGGTGTGGCACTGGCGCTCGGTGCGGTTGACCACGCGGCCACCCACATGGCGCTTGTCGATCTGGTTGCCGATGAAGCCACCGGCCACGGCACCGGCTGCGGTCGCGGCCTTCTTGCCGTTGCCACCGCCGACCTGGTTGCCGAGCAGGCCGCCGACCACCGCGCCGACCACGGTGCCGCCGACGTTGCCGTCACGCTCCGGCAGGCGCTCCTGCACGGTCACGTCCTGGCAGACCTCGTGCGGGGTCTGGGTGGTGGAGGTCTCGCGCACGGGATCGGTGCCGATCACGGTGGCGTAGGCCTTCTGCTTCTCGGTGATCGGGTCGACCTTCAGCACGTCGGCGTATTCCAGCCCGCGCGGTGCAGACGGGTCGAGCTTGTCACCACGCGCGCCATCGTCAACGGCATTGCCGTCAACCAGCCGCGATTCACCGTTGGGGGTTCCGGCGCTGATGGAATCAGGCGACTTGTCGCCACTCTTCATGAAGGCGGCGGTGGCGATGCCACCGACCAGCAGCGCGCCCGCTGCGACCAGGACAGTTGTAGTTGTGCTTTTCATGACCTGCTCCTTGCGGACCATCCGCAACGTTCTCGGCCCAGATTGCAGCATGCACTGCCTGAACGGAATCTCCACATTTCCTGCTCATTCCTGTAACCCATTCAGCATCGGGAAATGCTGGGCCCGTGGTAGCGTTTGCATAGTCCCCACGAGGATCCACGCCATGGCCAACCCGATGCTGCTGCCGGTACTGCAATGGGCCCGCCGGCTGCGCTACCCCACCCTGTTCAAGCTGACCGCCGGCCTGTTCGTGCTGACCCTGTTCATTCCCGACCCGATTCCGTTCGTCGACGAGCTGGTACTGGGCTTCGGCACCCTGCTGCTGGCCAACTGGAAGAG
Organism: Stenotrophomonas sp. YJH_SMC_64; assembly: GCF_059371375.1. NCBI lineage: Bacteria > Pseudomonadati > Pseudomonadota > Gammaproteobacteria > Lysobacterales > Lysobacteraceae > Stenotrophomonas > Stenotrophomonas sp. YJH_SMC_64. Next base: position 131,004 of record NZ_JCAFUN010000008.1, read on the forward strand.
CCGCAATACAGTCCCGGCCCCGCCGCCGCTGGAACAGCGTTGATCCCGCTGGTCGACAGCCACTGCCATCTGGATGCCAGTGAATTCGATGCTGACCGCACGGCGGTGATCGAGCGCGCGGGCGCCGCGGGCGTGCGCGAGCAGGTGGTACCGGCCGTCACGGCCGCCAGCTGGCCGAAGCTGCGCGAGGTCTGCCGGCAGGCACCGGGGCTGTACCCGGCCTACGGCCTGCATCCGATGTTCCTGGCCGAGCACCGGCCCGACCATCTGCCGCTGCTGCGCGAATGGATCGTTCGCGAACGCCCGTGCGCGATCGGCGAATGCGGGCTGGACTTCTTCGTCGAGGGACTGGATGCAGAGGCGCAACAGGCGTACTTCATCGGCCAGCTGCAACTGGCCCGCGAGTTCGAGCTGCCGGTGATCGTGCATGCGCGACGCGCGGTGGATGCGGTCATTGCCGCGATCCGTCGCGTCGGCGGCCTGCGCGGCGTGGTGCACAGCTTTTCCGGCAGCCCGGAACAGGCCGCGCAACTACATCGGCAAGGCTTCCTGCTCGGTCTCGGTGGTCCGCTGACCTACGATCGCGCGCAACGGCTGCAGCGCCTGGTGCGCGGGATGCCGCTGGAACAGCTGCTGCTGGAGACCGACGCGCCCGACCAGCCTGACGCCGGCATCCGCGGCCAGCGCAACGAACCAGCGCGACTGGCAGTCATCGCCCGCCACGTGGCCGCACTGCGCGGGATGGAGCTGGACGCGGTGGCCCAGGCCACGACGGAGAATGCGCGGCGCCTGTTCGCGCTGCCGGCAATGTAACGGGCAGGTGCCGGCCGCTGGCCGGCACGATCCATCACACCGCGCTGGACTCGACCACTTCGGCCTTCACCTTCTTCGGCTCCAGCAGCATTTCAAGCGCCTTGCCGACCGCCGCAAAGGCGAAGGCACCGGTGATGTGGGTTGCCGCACCGAGGCCTGCGCCACAGTCCAGTTTCAATGCAGCATCCGCACCGAGGTTCGGGCGGATGCCGCAGACACTGCCATCGGCCTGCGGATACTTCACGTTTTCCAGCGAGTACACCGCCGGTACGCCAAAATAGCGCTTGGCATTCTTCGGGAAATTGAACTCGCTGCGCAGCTTCTTGCGGATCAGCGCCAGCATGGCGTCATGCTCGGTGCGCGAAACATCGCGGATGCGCACCAGGGTCGGATCGGTGCGACCACCGGCAGCCCCCACGGTCAGCAGCGGCAGCTTGCGGCGGCGGCACCAGGCGATCGTCTCGACCTTCACCCGGAAGCTGTCGCAGGCATCGATCACCAGGTCGAAGCCACGGTCCAGCAACTCGGCCATGTTCGACACGGTCAGGAATGCCTGCACGGCATCGACCTCGATGTCCGGATTGATCGCGCGGCAGCGCTCTGCCATTGCCTCTGCCTTGTTGCGGCCGTAGTTGCCTTCCATCGCCGGCAGCTGCCGGTTGGTGTTGGACACGCAGATGTCATCGGCGTCGATCAGGGTCAGGTGGCCGACCGCCGAACGCGCCAGCGCTTCCACCACCCACGAGCCGACCCCGCCCATGCCCACCACCGCCACGCGGCTGCCCTGCAGGCGCTCGAGCGCACCTACGCCATACAGCCGTTCGATGCCGGCGAAGCGTTGTTTGACCTGTTCGTTCATGCGGCTATTTTAACGTGCAGGCGCCAGCGCCTACAGCGCGCCGGCATCGAACCCACCGTTGCACGCCAGGAGAGCCCGCCATGAACGCCAGCCCGCCCCGCCGCCCGTCCACTGCCCAGCGGTACCTGTTCGTGCTGTGCCTGGGCCTGCTGATCGGCCTGGTCGCCACGGTCATGGTCGGCCGCGCCCTGCAGGCCCGCCGCGACCCGTTCCCGGACAGCCTGATGCAGGTGATGCAGCGGCAAGCGCAGCTGCTGCAGCAGGCCCAGCAGCAGAACCGCTGCAGCCTGGCCGACAGCGTGCCGCGGCTGCAGGCCCTGCGCCTTCTGTCCAACGACCTCGACCTGGCCTTTCCCGGGCTGAAGGACAACGGCCGGTTCCAGCAGCACGCCAGCCAGCTGCGCGGCAACCTCAACGCCGCATTGGCGGCTCCGCCCAGTGACTGCACCGCCCTGGCCAAGGTCGTGGAAACCGTGCAGGCCGACTGCCGCGCCTGCCACCAGGACTTCCGCTGACGCGCATTCATCCTGTAGCCGGGCAAGGCACGCCTGGTTGGCACCTTGTTCACGTTCGAAAGGAGAGGATTCGTCCACCCTGCTGCATGACGCAGTACCACCCAACACACCCGCCTTCACGGCCAGGAGACGCTCCATGAAGATCCAGCTCATTGCCGCCAGCGCCATCGCTACCCTCGCCCTGGCTGGCTGTGCCACCTCGCCCGGCTACGGTGGCGGTGGTTACAACAACGGCTACAACAATGGTGGCTACGGCAACAACGGCGGTTACAACCAGGGCCGTTGCGCTGACTGTGGCATCGTCACCCGCATCAACACCGTGCCGTCGGGCCGCACCGCGCCCAGCGCGACCGGCGCCATCCTCGGCGGCATCGTCGGTGCCGTGGCCGGCCATGAGATCTCCGATCACACCGGTGGCAGCCGTGGCAACAAGAACATCGCTGCGGCCGCAGGCGCGGTCGGTGGCGCGCTGGCCGGCAACCAGATCCAGAAGAACGTGACCAGTGATACCTACGACATCAGCGTGCGCATGGACGATGGCCGCACCATCGTGGTCAACCAGCGCGACCTCGGCGGCATCCGCGAAAACACCTACGTGCGCGTGGTCAACGGCAAGGTCATCCTGCGCTGACCTGCGCCGGGCCGGCGGCAAAGAAAAAGGCCCGCTTGCGCGGGCCTTTTTCATGTGACGGCTTGCAGCGCGATCAGGTCGGCTGCACGGCGTCGGCCTGCAGGCCCTTCTGGCCCTGCACGACGGTGAAGGTGACCTTCTGGCCTTCCTTCAGGCTCTTGAAGCCCTGGGTCTGGATGGCACGGAAGTGCACGAACACGTCTTCGCCGTTTTCACGGCTGATGAAGCCGAAGCCCTTTGCATCGTTGAACCACTTGACGGTACCGGTCTCGCGATCAGACATCTCACTAACTCCCTGGTGACTCTCTCTTGTTGTTGGAAACGCCTGGTGGGCGGCTGACAAGCAAGGGGGAAGCGAGGTGCATCGATGCAGCGGATCGGGAAGATCTTGCTTCATCAGGCCACGATCCACGGTGACCTTGCCAAGCTCAGCGACTGCAACTTAACCCGCCCAAAACGAAAAAGCAACTGGCAAAATCTTTCACTGTCAACCCCAAAACGGCGACCATACGGGACAGCATGGGACTCTCATTCATCTTATATCTGCTAGCGGTCATTTTTGTCCTTGTCGGCATCGCCGGAATCATCCTGCCGGCCCTGCCCGGCATCCCGCTGGTGTTCATCGGACTGCTGCTGGCGGCCTGGGCGGACGGCTTCACCCACGTCGGCTGGCCGACCCTGGTCGCGCTGGGCGTACTGACCGTCCTCTCGCTGCTGGTGGACGTGCTGGCCACGGTGGTGGGTGCGCAGCGGGTCGGTGCCAGCCGCAAGGCACTGTGGGGTACGTTCGTCGGCAGCATCGTCGGCCTGTTCTTCATGCCGATCGGCCTCTTTGCAGGCCCCCTGATCGGCGCCCTGGCCGGCGAGTACTGGCACACCCGCGAACTGGGGCGCTCGACCAAGGTAGGCCTGGCCACCTGGCTCGGTATCCTGCTCGGCCTGGCGCTGAAACTGGCCGTGGTGATCGCGATGCTCAGCCTGTTCGCCTTCGCCTGGTTCCTGTAACCCGCACTGCCTTCACGCCGCGCGCACGCGGTGCCCGTGCATAAACCGTGGGGGCTGGCCGTGAACCGGTGCAGCCGCCACACTGTGCGATTCCCGTATTCACCTAAGGGCCTGCTGCAATGACCCTGTCTCCGCTGCTTCCCCGTCTCGCGCCGCTGGCGCTGGCCCTGGCCAGTGCGCCGCTGGCCGCGCAGGAGTTCGCGCCCAGCGCCGAAGCCTCGCCGGCCGCGTGCGCGGCGATTACCACCGATGCTGCCCGCCTGGCCTGTTATGACCGCCAGTTCGGCCGTACCCCGCAGGCCACTGCCGAGGCCGACGCTGCGGCCGAGGCGGCCGCGCAGGCCCGTCGCGAAGAACGCCAGACTGCACGCGTGAGCCAGGGCGAAGAGAAGCTGCGCGAGCGGGTCAGCGATCTGTTCCGTCCAGCAGCCCCTGACAGCGCACTGGCCAATGCTGGCCGCGGTTCGCTGCTGGACAGCCGCTGGGAACTGGCCGAGGACTCCAAGCTGGGCCCGTTCCAGCTGCGCGCCTACAAGCCGGTGTACCTGCTGCCGGCGTTCTGGACCAGCGATCGCAACACCACGCCGCATTCGCCGAACCCGGCCAACACAGTCACCACGCCGCAGGTGCTGGACAGCGCCGAGCTGAAGTTCCAGATCAGTTTCAAGACCAAGATCGCCGAGAACCTGTTCGGCGACAACGGCGACATCTGGGCCGGCTACACCCAGAGCTCGCGCTGGCAGGCCTACAACGGCGAGGATTCACGCCCGTTCCGCGAAACCAATTACGAGCCGGAAGTGATGATGGTGTTCCGCAACGGCTACTCGATCGGTGGCTGGCGCGGGCGCATGACCGGCATCGCGCTGAACCACCAATCCAACGGCCGCGCCGACCCGCTTTCGCGCAGCTGGAACCGGGTGATGCTCAACATCGGCCTTGACCGCGAGAACTGGGCGCTGGTGCTGCGCCCCTGGTACCGCATTCCCGAGACCCGCAGCGACGACAACAATCCGGACATCGAGGATTACATGGGCCGCGGTGATGCGACCCTGACCTGGAACCGCAACGGCCACGAAGTCTCGCTGATGGCGCGCCATTCGCTGCGCACCGGCAGCCGCTCGCACGGTGCCCTGCAGCTGGATTACGGCTTCCCGATCAGCAATCTGCTGCGCGGGCATGTGCAGGTGTTCGACGGTTACGGCGAAAGCCTGATCGACTACAACCACAAGGCCACCTACGTGGGCGTGGGCGTGTCGCTGCTGGAGTGGTTCTGATGCCCGTGACGATCTGGCACAACCCGGCCTGCAGCAACTCGCGCGGCGCATTGAAGCTGATACGTGATGCCGGCTTCGAGCCAGTGGTGATCGAGTATCTCGGCAATCCACCCGATGTGGCCACACTGCGCCAGGTGCTGGCCGAATCAGGATTGAGCGCACGTGATCTGGTGCGCAGCAAGGAAGCGCAGTTCGCCGAACTGGGCCTGGAAGGTGCGGACGAGGCCACGCTGCTGGCCGCGATGGCCGAACACCCGCGACTGATCAACCGCCCCGTGGTGCGCACGGACAAGGGCACACGCCTGTGCCGTCCACCGGAAACAGTGCTGGAGATCCTGTAACCCGCCTCGCCGCCGCGTAGCGGAGCGTGTTGGTAGAGTCGACTGTTGGTCGACTCCCTCCCCACCCTTCATATGCATCCGCGGAAAAGCCCGCACTGCGTGCGATAGTCGACTGACAGTCGACTCTGCCCCAGCGCCCTCTTCTACCCGGACGCCCTCCTCCCCGGCTGGCTTACAGCCAGTCGGTGATGCCTTCGCGGCGGTACACCTCGGCGAACGCCGGGCGCGCCTTCATCAACGTGGCGTGCGCCTTCAGTACCGGCCAGGTATCGGTAGGCCTGGGCATGTTGCGCGACCAACGCATCAGCATCACCAGCATGTAGTCGACCACGCAGGGCGTGGCGCCCAGCAGGTAGGGGCCATGTGCATGCAGGTGCGCGGCCACATGCTGCCAGGCCGCTTCCAGGCGCTGCCGTGCCATCCCGCGGCTGGCCTCGATATTCGCCTCGCCCGCCATTTCGTGTGGATAGAACCAGGCTCGATAGGCCGGCTGCAGCGTATTGGCACACCAGAACATCCAGCGGTAGGCATCGGCGCGCTGCGGCGTGCCCAGTGCGGGCAGCAGGTTGGCGTCCGGATGGCGATCCGCCAGGTACAACGCAATGGCCGCCGCTTCAGTCAGTACCAGGCCATCGATCAGCAGGGTCGGCACCACACCGGCCGGATTCAGCGCCAGGTACTGCGCCGACTTGTGCTCGCGCGCGTCGAAATCCAGCAGCACCAGTTCATGCTCGATGCCCAGCTCGATCAGCAGCCAGTGCACCACCAGCGCGGCGGTACTGGTCGAACCATACAGCGTGGTGCTCATGCAGAAGATCCTGTACAGGTGGATCAGCCGATTATGCGCCCGCGCGCACGATCGTTGCTCAGCCGCAGCTGCTCATGCAGGAATCCCGGCGTTCGCCACAGGACATCATCGGCGCGCGCATCGTACAGTCATGCGTCTTCAGTTCGCAGGCATGGCGCAGGTCCGGGTTGTCCACGTCCTTGCAGCGCTTGTCCGGCGCCGGCACCATCCGCTGCTCGCAATTGCTCTGGCGGCTGCCGAGAGAGTCATTCTGCGCCATGCAGCTGCGATAGCCGGCCTGGCACTGCACGCGGCACTGCGCCGATGCAGGGAAATCCGCGCCTTCGTACGACGCTGGGGTGTTGCAGCCGGCCAGCGCCAGCAGCATGCCTACCACGATGAATCGATGCAGGGCCATGGACACGTCCTGTGCGAGGGTGTGCCGACCGTAGCAGAGCAAGGGCTACAGGCGCGTTAATCCTCCCCCCGGATACAACAACGGCGCCACACGGGCGCCGTTGTCTGGACCGAAGCGTGCGGGGAGTTACTCCACCACCACCGGAATCTTGCCGATGCGGGCCTGCCATTCGCGCGGGCCGGTCTTGTGCACCGATTCACCGGTGGAGTCGACTGCCACGGTCACCGGCATGTCCTGCACGGTGAACTCGTAGATCGCCTCCATGCCCAGGTCAGCGAAACCAACCACCTTGGCGGCCTTGATCGCCTTGGACACCAGGTAGGCCGAGCCACCGACGGCCATCAGGTAGGCCGACTTGTGCTTCTTGATCGCCTCGATCGCGGCCGGGCCGCGCTCGGCCTTGCCGACCATGCCCAGCAGGCCGGTCTGTGCCAGCACCTGCTCGGTGAACTTGTCCATGCGGGTGGCGGTGGTCGGGCCGGCCGGGCCCACCACTTCGTCGCGCACCGGATCGACCGGGCCGACGTAGTAGATGAAGCGGCCCTTCAGATCGACCGGCAGTTGCTCGCCCTTGTTGAGCATGTCGACCATGCGCTTGTGCGCGGCATCGCGGCCGGTCAGCAACTTGCCGTTGAGCAGCAGGGTCTGGCCCGGCTTCCAGCTGGCCACGTCTTCCGGCGTGATCGTGTCCAGGTCCACGCGGGTGCCCTTGGACGCGTCGTAGGTCAGCTTCGGCCAGTCTTCCAGCGACGGCGGGTCCAGCATCACCGGGCCGCTGCCATCGAGGGTGAAGTGCGCATGGCGGGTGGCCGCGCAGTTCGGGATCATCGCCACCGGCAGGTTGGCCGCGTGGGTCGGGTAGTCGTTGATCTTGATGTCGAGCACGGTGGTCAGGCCTCCCAGGCCCTGCGCACCGATGCCCAGCGCGTTGACCTTCTCGTACAGCTCCAGGCGCAGCTCTTCGATGCGGTTGGACGCACCACGGGCCTGCAGCTCGGTGATGTCGATCGGCTCCATCAGCGCTTCCTTGGCCAGCAGCATCGCCTTCTCGGCGGTGCCACCGATGCCGATGCCGAGCATGCCCGGCGGGCACCAGCCGGCGCCCATGGTCGGCACGGTCTTCAGCACCCAGTCGACGATCGAGTCGGACGGGTTGAGCATGGCGAACTTGGTCTTCGCTTCCGAACCACCGCCCTTGGCGGCGACGATCACGTCGACCTTGTTGCCCGGCACCACCTTGACGTTGACCACGCCCGGGGTGTTGTCCTTGGTGTTGATGCGCTTGCCGGCCGGATCAGCCAGCACCGAAGCGCGCAGCTTGTTGTCCGGGTGCATGTAGGCACGGCGCACGCCTTCATTGGCCATGTCTTCCACGCCCATGGTGGCGTCGTCCCAGCGCACGTCCATGCCGATTTCCAGGAACACGGTGACGATGCCGGTGTCCTGGCAGATCGGACGGTGGCCTTCGGCGCACATCCGCGAATTGATCAGGATCTGGGCCATCGCTTCCTTCGCGGCCGGCGACTCCTCGCGCTCGTAAGCGGCGGCGAGGTTCTTGATGTAGTCGACCGGGTGGTAGTACGAGATGTACTGCAGCGCGTCGGCGATGGACTGGATGAGGTCTTCCTGCTTGATCGATGTCACGTCTTGCTCGCTTGCTCGAGGCTGGCGGGGGTAATCCGCTCATTTTACCCCCTCCCCCGGCCCCGGGGTGGTAGTGCCGGCCGCTGGCCGGCAAGATTCCCCCGACGCTCTGTCACGCCACGCGCCACTGCGGCGTCCTTGCCCACATGAACGCCGAAACCGCTTTCCAGACCCACCGCCCGCGCCTGATGGCCCTGGCCTACCGCCTGCTTGGCAGCCGCGCCGACGCCGAAGACGTGGTCCAGGATGCCTGGCTGCGCTGGTCCGGCGCCGACCCGGCGGCCGTCCGCGACCCCGAAGCCTGGCTGGTCACCACCACCACCCGGCTCGGCCTGGACCGGCTGCGCGCGGCCAAGCGCGAGCGCGTGCACTACGTCGGCCCATGGCTGGCCGAGCCGCTGGCGGTCACCCTGGAGCCCGACCCGGCGCCCGGCCCGGCCCAGCTGCATGCCCTGGCCGACGACGTTTCGGTCGCCTTCCTGACCCTGCTTGAACAGCTCGGCCCCGAGGAACGCGCCGCTTTCCTGCTGAAGGAGGCCTTCGACCACGACTACCGCGAGATCGCCGAGCTGATCGGCCACAGCGAGGCCAACTGCCGGCAGCTGGTGCACCGTGCCCGGCAGCGCCTGCAGGCCGGACGGCCGCGCTTCAACGCCGATGCCAGCCAGCACCGGCAGCTGCTGGCGCGCTTCATGGATGCCTCGCAGCGCGGCGACAGCGAGGCGATCCAGGCCCTGTTGCACGCCAACGCGTTGCTGGTGTCCGACGGCGGCGGTGTGGTCACCGCAGCGGTGCGCCCGCTGCTGGGCGCCGAGCGCATCGGTCGCCTGTTCTGGGCGATTGCCCGCCGCGGCGCGGTGCATCCGGCCCAGCTGGGTTACGTCAACGGCGAGCCGGCGATCCTGCGCTTTGTCGGTGATCGCTTGCACTCGGTCACCACCATCGAGGTGGTCGATGGCCGCATCGCCAACGTGTACAGCGTGTTGAATCCGGAAAAGTTGCCGGGGGTTGTCACGCGCGGCGACGCTGCGGCGTCCTGGTAGTGAAAGGCGGCCATCGTGGCCGCCGTGGAGCCTCCGATGTCCAATCACACTTCTCCCCGCGTCCCCTACACCCGCCTGGCCGCCGAGGCCTTCAAGGGCCTGCTGGCCACCAGCCAGGCGGTGCATGACAGCTCGATCGATCCGACCCTGATGGAACTGGTGTTCCTGCGCGTGTCGCAGCTCAACGGCTGCGGCTACTGCATGGACATGCACGGCACGGCGCTGCGCAAGGGCGGCATCGAGCCGCGCAAGCTGGACACACTGCCGGCATGGCACGAGAGCCGCTTCTTCGACGAACGCGAGCGCGCGGCGCTGGGCTGGGCCGAGGCACTGACCCGGCTGACCGACGGCGCGCCGTCGCAGGCGGCGTTCGATGCATTGGCGCCGCACTTCGATGAGAAGGGCATCAGTGACCTGAGCATGGGCATCGCGGTGATCAATGCCTGGAACCGCCTCGGTGCGGGGTTGCTGCCGCCGCTGCCGGCCTGACCCACCCGGCCTTCGACAGTTCATCGGTGCTGCTGGTAGGTGTCGACCTTGGTCGACACGGTGGATCCACGCCATGCGTCGATTCAGGAGGGCCGGATCCCTTTGCCGCGCAAAGGGATCTGACCCCGGTGCCGGCCACACGCCTGCACTGACCCCCTCTGCACGTATCAGGCGCGCACAATACGCGCATGCCTGCTACCCCCACCGCTGGCGCTGACGCCGCGAAGAAACCCAGCCTGCGCCAGCGCTTCAGGGCGATGCGCAACCTGCCGCCGTTCCTGCGCATGGTCTGGAAGACCAGTCCCGCGCTCACCCTGGCCAGCCTGGGGCTGCGCCTGATCCGCGCGCTGCTGCCGGTGGCGATGCTGTACGTCGGCAAGCTGATCATCGACAGCGCCCTGCACCTGAGCCAGCACGACGCGGGCTTCCCGCCGCTGGGCGAAGCGCTGTCCAGCGGCGTGCTGAATCCGCTGCTGGGCCTGCTGGCGCTGGAATTCGGCCTGGCCATCGCCTCGGACCTGCTCGGCCGGCTGGTCAGCTACGCCGATGCCCTGCTCTCCGAGCTGTTCGCCAACGTCACCAGCATCCGGCTGATGGAACACGCGGCGACGCTGGATCTGGAGGACTTCGAGGACCCGGACCTGCAGGACAAGCTGGACCGTGCGCGGCGCCAGACCATGGGCCGGATGAACCTGATGAGCCAGCTGTTCGGCCAGGTCCAGGACGCGATCACCGTGGCCAGCCTCGCCGTTGGCCTGCTGGTCTACGCACCGTGGCTGATCCTGCTGCTGGTGCTGGCACTGGTGCCGGCCTTCATCGGTGAATCGCACTTCAATGCGGCCGGTTACAGCCTCAACTTCCAGTGGACGCCCGAGCGCCGCCAGCTCGACTACCTGCGCCAGCTCGGTGCCAGCGTGGAAACGGCCAAGGAAGTGAAGATCTACAACCTGCACCGCTTCCTGGTGGAACGCTACCGGCGGCTGTCGGTGGCGCTGTTCCAGGCCAACCGTGCACTGGCCCGGCGCCGCGCGTTCTGGGGCACGCTGCTGGCTGCGCTGGGCACGCTGGGGTATTACACCGCCTACGCCTACATTGCCTGGCGCACGGTGCGCGGCGACTTTTCGATCGGCGACCTGACCTTCCTTGCCGGCAGCTTCCTGCGCCTGCGCCAGCTGCTGGAAGGCCTGCTGATCGGCTTCTCGCAGGTGGCCAGCCAGGCGCTGTACCTGGACGACCTGTTCTCGTTCTTCCAGATCGAGCCGGAAATCCACTCGCGTGAAGGCGCCATACGCGTGCCGCAGCCGATCCGCCAGGGCTTCGTGTTCGAGAACGTCGGCTTCCGCTATCCCGATGCCGAACAGTGGGCGGTGCGCCACCTCGATTTCCAGCTGCAGGCCGGCGAAGTGCTGGCCCTGGTCGGCGAGAACGGCGCGGGCAAGACCACGCTGGTGAAACTGCTGGCACGGCTGTACGAGCCGGACGAAGGCCGCATCCTGCTCGACGGCCGCGACCTGCGCGACTACGACCTGGACGACCTGCGCGCCAACCTCGGGGTGATCTTCCAGGACTTCGTGCGCTACAACCTCAGCGCCGGCGAGAACATCGGCGTCGGCCAGGTCGAGGCGATGGACGACCAGGCAAGAATCGCCGATGCCGCGCGACGAGGCATGGCCGAGGAAGTGATCGACGACCTGCCCGGCGGCTACGACCAGCTGATCGGGCGCCGCTTCAAGCAGGGCGTGGACCTGTCCGGTGGCCAGTGGCAGAAGATCGCCATTGCCCGCGCGTGGATGCGCAATGCGCAGGTGATGATCCTGGATGAGCCAACGGCAGCGCTGGACGCGCGCAGTGAGTTCGAAGTGTTCCAGCGGTTCAGGGAGCTGGCGGATAATCGTACGGCAGTGCTGATTTCCCACCGTTTCTCTTCGGTACGCATGGCCGATCGCATCCTGGTGCTGGCCGATGGCCGCATCGAGGCCAGCGGCACCCATGCGCAGCTGATGGCCCAGGGAGGACGGTACGCCGAGCTGTTCGAGCTGCAGGCGGCGGGTTACCGCTGAGAACGCCTCTCGTTCCGCCCAATGAGAACCCATCTCATTTGAGATAGAATCAACCCCGACGACTTTCGATAGATACGCCCATGTCCTCCGCTTTCGGCGCCGAAACGGTGCTTGAGGTCCGTCACTGGACCGATGCCTACTTCAGTTTCACCACTACCCGCGACAGCGGCTTCCGCTTCGAGAACGGCCAGTTCGTGATGATCGGCCTGGAAACCGAGGCACGGCCGCTGCTGCGCGCCTATTCCATCGCCAGCGCCAACTGGGAAGAGCACCTGGAGTTCTTCAGCATCAAGGTGCAGGACGGCCCGCTGACCTCGCGCCTGCAGCACATCAAGCCGGGCGACAAGGTGCTGGTCGGCAAGAAGCCCACCGGCACCCTGCTGATCAGCGACCTGCACCCGGGCAGGAACCTGTACCTGCTGGGCACGGGCACCGGCATGGCGCCGTGGCTGTCGGTCATCAAGGACCCGGAGACCTACGAGCGCTTCGAGAAGGTGATCCTCTGCCACGGCGTGCGCTACGAGAAGGATCTGGCCTACCGCGATTACTTCGAGAAGGAACTGCGTGAGCACGAGTTCCTGGGCGAGATGATCGGCGACAAGCTGCTGTACTACCCGGCCGTCACCCGCGAGCCGTTCGCCAACCAGGGCCGCCTGACCCAGCTGATGGAAAGCGGCCAGATGCAGCGCACCCTCGGCCTGCCGGAGCTGAGCCCGGAAAACGACCGCGCGATGATCTGCGGCAGCCCGCAGATGCTGGCTGATCTGCGCAGCGTGCTCGATGCCCGCGGCTTCCAGGTCTCGCCGCGCATCGGCCAGCCGGGTCACTACGTGTTCGAGCGCGCGTTCGTCGAGAAATGATCTGCAACGGCAGCCGGCCGCCGGCCGGCTCTCCGTGCGCTCCGGGATTGCCGGCCAGCGGCCGGCACTACCCCCTTCACAGCAGCGCTTCGATCGCGCTGCGCAGCTGTTCCGGCCTGGTGGTTGGCGCAAAGCGCGCAGCCACCCGCCCTTGGCGATCGACCAGGAACTTGCTGAAATTCCACTTGATGCGGGCGCTACCCAGCAGGCCGCGCTTCTCGCGTGACAGCCATGCCCACAACGGATCAGCCCCCTCGCCGTTGACCTCGATCTTCTCCGAAAGCGGGAAGCTGACCGGATAATCCAGCGAACAGAACTGGCGGATCTGCGCGGCGTCCCCCGGCTCCTGCGCGCCGAACTGGTTGCATGGGAAGCCGATCACCACCAGGCCACGCTCGCGATACTCCTGCCACAGCTGTTCCAGCCCGGTGTACTGCGGGGTGAAGCCACAGCGGCTGGCGACATTGACCAGCAACAGCGGGTGACCCCGGTACCCGGCGAGGGCCTGTGGCTGGCCGTCGAGGTCGCGGAAGCTGAAATCGTAGGCAGTCGTCATGGCGGTGAACCGTGGGCGGTGAATGCATGGTACCCGCGCCCGGCCGCGGCAACATGCCTTTTGACACAAGTGCGGGCGCCGCCGGCCGGGTTACCCTCGGGCCCTTGTTTGCCTTACCGGAGTTCCTGCCTTGACCACCCGCCTTGCCCTTGCCGTGGCCATGTCCCTCGGCCTTGCCCTGCCCGCCTTCTCGGCCGGCGCCGCCACCCCGGCCGCCAGCAGCACCGCCCAGCAGGCCAATCCGTTCTTCGCCGAAAGCCCGCTGCCGCTGCACTTCCCGCAGTTCGACAAGATCAAGGACAGCGACTTCGCCCCGGCCTTCGACGCCGGCATGGCGCAGCAGCTGAAGGAAGTGGAGGCCATCGCCAACAACAAGGCCAAGCCGACCTTCGACAACACCATCATCGCCCTGGAAAAGAGCGGTGACATCCTCGACCGCGCGACCACCGTGTTCTTCAGCCTGGTCGGTGCCGACACCAACGACACCCGCAAGAAGCTGCAGGCCGACTACTCGGCGAAGTTCGCCGCGCACAGCGATGCGATCGCGCTGAACGGCAAGCTGTTCGCCCGCATCCAGGCGCTGTACGACACCCGCAGCCAGCTGGGCCTGGACGCCGAAGGCGTGCGCCTGGTCGAGAAGTACTACGACAACTACGTGCGCGCAGGCGCCAAGCTGTCCGACGCCGACAAGGCCAAGCTGAAGGAGATGAACGCCGAGCTGGCCAACCTGGGTACCAAGTTCAGCCAGAACGTGCAGTCGGAGGTGAACGCTTCGGCGATCACCGTCGACGACGTCAAGCAACTGGACGGCCTGTCCAAGGAGCAGATCGCCGCCGCCGCCGAAGCCGCCAAGGCCCGCGGCCAGGACGGCAAGTACGTGATCACCCTGCTCAACACCACCGGCCAGCCGCCGCTGACCAACCTGGCCAACCGCGCCCTGCGCCAGAAGATCTACGAAGCATCGGTGAGCCGCGGCAGCCGCGGCGGTGAGTTCGACAACACCGCGCTGGTCTCGCGCATCATGCAGCTGCGCGCCGACAAGGCCAAGCTGATGGGCTTCCCGAACTTCGCCGCCTACAACCTGACCAACCAGACCGCCAAGACCCCCGAAGCGGTCAACGCGATGCTGGGCAAGCTGGCCCCGGCCGCGGTGGCCAACGCCAAGCGTGAAGCCGCCGACCTGCAGGCGATGATCGACCAGGAACAGAAGGCCGCTGGCAAGCCGACGTTCAAGCTGGAACCGTGGGACTGGGCCTTCTACAGCGAGAAGGTGCGCCAGGCCAAGTACAACTTCGACGAGTCGCAGCTGAAGCCGTACTTCGAAATGAAGAACGTGCTGGAGAACGGCGTGTTCTACGCCGCGGGCCAGGAATTCGGCCTGACCTTCAAGCAGCGCACCGACCTGCCGGTCTACCACGATGACGTCACCGTCTACGACGTGTTCGACGCCGACGGCAGCCAGCTGGCGATCTTCATCTTCGACCCGTATGCACGCGCCTCCAAGCGCGGTGGCGCGTGGATGAACTCCTACGTCTCGCAGTCCAAGCTGACCGGCTTCAAGCCGGTGGTCGCCAATCACCTGAACATTCCGAAGCCGCCGGCCGGCCAGCCGACCCTGCTGACCTGGGACGAGGTGAACACCACGTTCCACGAGTTCGGCCACGCCCTGCACGGCATGTTCTCCAACGTGAAGTACCCGTACTTCTCGGGCACCTCGGTGCCGCGTGACTTCGTCGAGTTCCCCTCGCAGGTCAACGAGATGTGGGCCGACAACCCGGTCATCCTGAAGAACTACGCCAAGCACTACCAGAATGGTTCGGCGATGCCGCAGGCACTGCTGGACAAGGTGCTGGCGGCAGCCAAGTTCAACCAGGGCTTCGCTACCACCGAGTACCTGGGTGCGGCCATGCTGGACCAGCGCTGGCACCAGATCGGCGCCGACCAGGTGCCGGCCGCCAAGGACGTGATGGCCTTCGAGCGCGCCGCGCTGGAGAAGGACGGCATCTACTACGCGCCGGTGCCGCCGCGCTACAAGACCCCGTACTTCAGCCACATCATGGGCGGCTATTCGGCCGGTTACTACGCCTACATCTGGTCGGAAGTGCTCGACGCCAACACCCAGAAGTGGTTCAAGGACAACGGCGGCCTGAGCCGCAAGAACGGCGACCACTTCCGCGCCACCCTGCTGTCCAAGGGCGGCAGCGTCGACGCGATGCAGCTGTTCCGCGATTTCGCCGGCCACGAGCCGCAGATCGAACCGCTGCTGGAAAAGCGTGGCCTGACCGGCGCCGGCAACTGATCGCCCGCGCAGTAGCCTGAAACGAAAAACCGCCCGGGAAACCGGGCGGTTTTTTTGTTGGGACATCCACGCATGGCGTGGATCTACTGGTGGGTGCCGACCGTTGGTCGGCACGATCCATTCGCGCCACGAACCCCGGCATCATCGATCCACACATGACGCACTCCAGTAGATCCGCGCCATGCGTGGATGCGCTTCCAGATCAGCGCCGAAACAGTCGCTCCCACCACCGTCGTTTCGGCGCACCGGGCGCGGCAGCGGCAGTCGATGCGATATCCGGGTGCGCTGCCACGAACTCCGCCAGCTGGGCCGCCGCGGCTTCCGCATAAAGGATCGCGCCATCCGGCGCGCAGTTCAGCAGATTGCTCAAGCTGGTCGATGCATTGAGATCCATCGGGTTCGGCTCGACCACCTCGCTGGCCTCCAGCAATCCGCATCCGCTGGCGATCGCTTCATCGACAACACGCCAGAAAACGACCAGGCGTCCATCGGAGAACAGCTCCTCCAGGCGCGCAGCAAGTGCGCTGTCCACTGCATAATCAGCGCGTAATTGCTTCAGCCGGGCATGCGTGATGAACACGCCACCACCATAGTTTTCACGTAGATGGTTGCCGGCGGCAGCATCCGCCCACTGCAACGGCACCAGTTGCCGCCAGTCCGCGAAATACCGGGCGACCACCGGATCGTCGATGAAAAACGAAAGGGCGCTCCCGCGGAGATAGTGATACCGCCGAAGGTGGCCGGCCACGATCGCCAGGTACAAAGCGTGCCCCTTCTCGAAAGGCACGTCGGCGCTGATCGAGCGAGCCTCGTCGATGCGTTCCTGCAACTGCTCCATGTAGAACGGCTCGATCCGGAACCGCTGTTGCAGCGCCTCGACCAGCGTCACGTCCTCCAGAGCACGGAAATAGATGTCACGGATCTCCGAATCCGCGACTGGATGGTAGGTGATGTCCCAACCCATGCTGCAACGCCTTCAGGAATGCGGTAACCCCGCCGACCCAACAGCGTAGCGTCGACGACGCCCACGCGCGGAGCTGACCGTGCAACACACGGATTTGGCGTCAGTAAGTATCGCATCCGGCCTGATCTACCCCTGCGCACCCTCAGCGTGGCGCCACGTACCCACCCGGTACGCCTTCCGGCGACAGCACCAGCTGCCACAGCTGCGCGTGCCGGCAGCGGAAGGTGGCCATCGATCCGGCCAGGTAGAACCGCCACATGCGGCGGAAATGCTCGTCGTAGCGCGCGTCCAGCTGCGGCCACGCCGCTTCCACGTTGCGTCGCCAAGCCTGCAGGGTGAGGTCGTAGTCGGTGCCGAAGTTGTGCCAGTCCTCCAGCACGAAGCGCCCTTCGAACGCCTTGCTGATCTGCACCGCCGACGGCAGCATTGAATTGGGGAAGATGTAGCGCGCGATCCACGGATCGGTGCGATGCCGCGAGATGTTGGTGCCGATGGTGTGCAGCAGCAGCAACCCGCGCGAAGACAGGCAGCGCCTGGCCACCTCGAAGAAACTGGCGTAGTTCTTGTCGCCGACATGCTCGAACATGCCGATCGAGAAGATCGCATCGAACGGCTCATCCAGTTCGCGATAGTCCTGCAGGCGGATCTCGATCGGCAGGCCGGCGCACAGTTCGCGTGCGAACCCGGCCTGTTCCTGCGAAATGGTCACGCCGACGCCGGTGACGCCGTAGCGCTCTGCTGCGAACTTCAGGGCTTCACCCCAGCCACAGCCGATGTCCAGCACACGCTGCCCGGGGCGCAGCCCCAGCTTGCGGCAGACCAGGTCCAGCTTGGCCTCCTGCGCGGCATCGAGATCACCGGCATTGCGCCAGTAGCCGCAGCTGTACACCAGGCGTTGGCCGAGCATGGCCTGGTAGAGGTCGTTGCCAAGATCGTAGTGGCGGCGGCCCACTTCGTAGCTGCCCTGCCCGACCTGCAGGTTGAACAGGCGCGCCTTCAGCGCATCGGCCACTTCGCGCCAACCGTGCACCCGTTCATCCAGGTGTGCCTGCATCAGGTGGACGAGGAATTCATCGAGGACGTTGGCATCCCACCAACCGTCCATGTAGCTCTCGCCGAGGCCAAGCGAGCCGTGCGCCATGACCCGCGCGAAAAAGCGCGGGTCATGCACCTGGATGTCCTGTGGCTGGGTGCCGCCGATGCGGACCCCGGCTTCCTGCAGCAGGCCGGCGACCCGCTCCTGCAACCCTGTATCCACGCCACCTCCTCGACTGCGGTCAACCGCGTGCGAACAGCTCCACGTAGTCCTTGGCCACGTGCGGCAACAGCACCGCCGCCGGTACGTCGGCGGTCTGGGTGCCGTCCGAGTATGGACCCACCTGGTACGGCGGGAAAACAAAGCGCAGCGCGGTGATCTGCCCCTTGTCGTTGGTCAGCGGCTGGAACTGGCTGAAATTGTCGGCCTGGGGGCCGGTACCGTCGGCGATCATGCGCGATGCGTTACGCAGCGATTCCTGCAGCTGGGCCGGGTCCATGTCCTCGCCACTGAGGCGGGTGGCCACGCGTTCGCGCAGCTGGTCGGCGACGAAATCACTGATCGCCTTCCAGCCCTTGGCATCGGCCACCAGCTTGTCGGCACTGAGCATCTGCTGCTGCGCCGGCAGCCACACGAAACGCGCCACCAGCGGCTCGCCGTGGGCGCCACCGGTATAGCGGCTGCCATCGGCACTGACCACCACCAGCTGCGGCGTTTCCAGCAGCTTCTCGAAGCTCAGCGACAGTTCGTAGGGCATGGTCGGCTTGTCATTGCCGAGCCCGTCCAATGCCTGCTGCAGGTCGCTGCGTGCGCTGGTTGCGTAGTTCTGCAGCGCGCGCGCCAGGCCCGGGTAGCGATCGATGCCGGCCGGGTAGCTGATGCCCACCACTTCGCGCTCGTTGTTCTCGATCACGTCGCGCAGGTCCAGCGGCGCTTCCGTGGCCGGCGTTTCACCTGCGGCAGTGGCCTCGGCGGCGGGGGCCGCGTCGGTCGCCGGTGCCGGCTCGCTTTCACGCTGGCAACCGGCCAGCAACAGCACGCCCACCACGCCGGCCAGCACGCTGCCGTGCAATGGCCGGTTGTTTCCAATCTTCATCGGGATCCCCTGTTCATGTTTGTACATCATCGCCTGCCATGGCTGAAGCGTGGCCCGCTGGCATTCAGCCAGCGAGCAGGTCGTGGTACTCCTCGTGCCGCTGCAGGAAGGCCTCGGCGTAGGAACATGCCGGCACCACCTTGTACTTCTGCTCGCGGGCAAAGCGCAGTGCCACGCGGGTCAGCTCACCTGCGATGCCACGGCCGGCAATCGGCTCGGGTACCTCGGTGTGGGTGATGACCATGCGCCTGCGTTTGATCTGGTAATCGAGCACCGCCAGCTGTCCGCGCACACGGGCGGTGAAGCGATGGTTGGCCAGGTCGTGTTCGACCTCATAGGCCAGACCGGGGGGCGTGACCGAAGCCATGGAACTGTCTCCTGCGGCGACTGCGTGGATGGTGCGCAGCCGGGCGCCATGATCGCGTGAAGCCTGAACAGGGGCAAGTCCAATCCATTCACGTCAGTTTTCGACCCTCAAGCTGGAGCGAGGACGGCCGCTATCGCCTGTGGAGGGGTACGGCCATGCTGGCACGGCCCTTGCGACCGTTGATCATGCGCACCACCGCGGAGGCTCCGATGCACCCCAGCGATTCCCATTCCGACACCGACCGCGCCCTGCTGGAGGGCCTGCTGCAGCTGGCGGTGGAAGGGCAGACCGAAGATCAGGATTTCCAGCGCATCGGCGAAGAGGTATTCGCCCGCCTGCTGGACACCTACGGCCAGCAGACCCGCGCCTGACCAGGAGCGGGTCCCTGCCCCCGGGGTCGGATCCAGTGGATCCGACCCCAGCCCCTCAACCGCCGCCGAGACGGAAGGTCGGGTTGGAAAGCTCGCGCAGGAAGTGGGTGAAGATGCTCGGCTGCATGGCCAGCATGAAGATCACACCGAACGCCGCGCCCGCCAGGTGGGCGCTGTGGTTGATGCGATCACCACCGCGCTTGTCCATCCAGATGCTGTAGCCCACGTAGAACGCGGCATAGACAATGGCCGGTGCCGGGATGAAGAACACCAGGATGATCGACCACGGCTTGATCAGGATGAAGGCGAACAACACCGCCGACACCGCTCCGGACGCGCCCAGGCTGAGGTAGTTCGGGTTCTTCTGGTTCTTCAGGTAGCTGGGCAGGATCGAGACCAGCAGCGCACCGATGTAGAACGCCGGGTAGGTCAGGTAGCTGCCGGTCAGCTGCACCATCACGCTCTCGATGAATCCCCCGAAGAAGAACAGGGTGATCATGTTGAAGATCAGGTGCGACCAGTCGGCGTGGATGAAGCCATAGGTCACCAGCCGGTCGTACTGGCGGTGACGGTCGATGGCCGGCGGCCACAGGATCAGGCGGTCGGCCAGCTTGCGGTTGTTGAACGCCATCCACGACAGGAGGGCGGTGATGGCGATCAACAGCAGATTGACGGGGGTCATGTCAGGCTCAGGCGCTACGGTAGTTGTCGACCATACGATAGCGTTTCGCGTACCAACCGAAGGCCAACGCCGCGACGAAGGCGAAACCGGCGAAGAAGAACATCAGGAATGCCGCCTCGCTCAGGCCCGTACTGGCGATCTTGTGGGTCACCGCATCGTTGCGCACAGCAGCGTTGGACAGCAGCACCCACAGGTTGCCGATGGTGGTGGTCAGGTTCCAGAAGCTCATCACCACGCCCTTCATCGCCTGCGGCGCCTGGCTGTAGGCGAACTCCAGGCCGGTGGCCGAGACCAGCACCTCACCGAAGGTCAGCAGCGCATACGGCAGCATCTGCCAGAAGATCGACATGGCATTGCCACCGTCCATCACCACCTGGATGCCGCCGACCACGATCCAGGCCAGGCCGCTGAAGGCGATGCCGGCGGTCATGCGGCGCAGCGCGGTCGGCTCGAAGCCGAAGCGGCGCAGGGCCGGGTACAGCACCAGGTTGTTGAACGGAATCAGGATCATCACCAGCAGCGGGTTCAGCGCCTGCATCTGCGAGGCGGTGAACCAGCTCGGCATCTGCATCTGCTGGCCCTGCAGGACCCAGGTCGAGGCCTTCTGGTCGAACAGCGAGAAGAACGGCGTGGTCAGCGCGAAGATCACCAGCACGCGCAGCACCGAGCGCACGCCTTCAACCGCTTCGGCCGGATGCTGGCCACGGGCGCGATCGAGCTGCAGCCAGGTGCCACCGCCGATGCCCGCCAGGATCGACACCAGCGCCAGGCACAGGCAGATGACGATGCCCAGCGAGCCGACCAGGCCGAAAGAGGCCGCTGCCAGCACCAGGCCGAGCACGGCGATCACCAGGCCCGGACGGCCCTGGCCGGCCACGCGCGTGGTCAGTGCGGTACGCACCACGTTGGCGAACGAATGCGGGTCCTTCGGCGGCAGCGGTACCAGCACGTAGCGCTTGCGACCCAGCCAGAACACGAAAGTGGCGATGAACATCAGGATGCCCGGGATGCCGAACGCCCACTGCGGGCCCCAGTTCTTCAGCACCAGCGGGATCAGCAGCGAGGCGAACAGCGAGCCGAAGTTGATGATCCAGTAGAAGGCGTCGAAAACGATCTTGGCCAGGTGCTTGTTGCTCTGGTCGAACTGGTCGCCCATGAACGAGGCCACCAGCGGCTTGATGCCACCGGCACCCAGCGCGATCAGGCCCAGGCCGAGGAAGAAGCCCTCGCGGCTGTTCTCGAACAGCGCCAGGCACAGATGGCCGGCACAGTAGACCAGGCTGAACCAGAGAATGGTGTGGTACTTGCCGAAGAACCTGTCGGCCAGCCAGCCTCCGAGCAGCGGGAAGAAATACACGCCGATCATGAAGCTGTGCATGATGTCCTTGGCTTCACCGGCACGGCCTTCCGCAGTGATTTCCTGCAGCAGCAGCGAGGTGATCAGGAACTGCACCAGGATGTTGCGCATCCCGTAGAAACTGAACCGCTCGCAGGCCTCATTGCCGATGATGTACGGGATCTGGCGCGGCATCTTTCCCTGGCCGGCGATGGGGGCAACTGCGTCGTGGCTCATCCTGTAAGGCAATCCTGCAAAGCGAAAGGCGCCAAGGTTACCGGAAGCAGGGCTTGCGAAGCACGCTGCAGGGCTGCATGACAACGGTGCCAATCCGTGGCAGGCAACGCCACTACATGCCGGAAGTCACGGCACCTGCACGACAAAAGCGTAAACTTATCGTTATGCGCCCCCTCGCCCACGCCCGTCTCCTGCTCAGCTGTCTCGTGCTGCTGCTGGCGTTGCAGGCACAGGCGCGGCCGCAGGCACCGGCCGCCGCCAGCGGTGAGGCCGAGCCCCGGCAGCTGACCGTGGCCGCGCTGGAACTGCCCAGCCGCGATGATGCGCAGTGGAAGCAGCGCCGCGAACAGGTGGCGCACCTGCTCACCGAGCTGCAGCCGGACGTGATCTCCGTACAGCAGGTGCTGCAGCAGCAGGGCCGCAATCCGGCCTGCTGGCTGGCCAGCCGGCTGCGCTACAGCTGCGACTTCGTTACCGCCGATCCGCCCAGCCAGCCGTTGCGGCATGGCAACGCGATGCTGACCCGGCTGCCGGTCAGCGAGGATGGCGTAACCCTGCTGCACCCACCCGGCACCTTCAGCGCCGCCGGCATGATGCGGCTGAAGCTGGGCCAGGCGCTGGTCAACATCTATGTGGCACGGCTGCGCCCGGACCCGGACGAGGCCACTGCCCGCCAGCACCAGACCAGCGACCTGATGACCTGGATCGGCGCCACCGCCGAGGGCATGCCCAGCCTGATCGCCGGTGATTTCTCGGCAACTACCGTCGAGCTCGTGCGCAGTACCCCGGGGTTCCAGCCGGCCCGGCGCAATCCGGGCGGCCGCCCCGAGCCGCCGGCGGCCAGCGGCGGTGGCGCCAGTGGTCATGGCCTGGACGTGCTGTTCCAGGTCAAGCACTTCGGCGGCATCCGCCAGCAGCCGATCCTGCTGCCGGCCGACGGTGACCTGCCGGGCCTGCGTCTGGGCGTAATGGCCACCCTGCGCCTGCAGGGCGATACGGCCACGGCCGAATAGGTAGTGCCGGCCGCTGGCCGGCATTCCAGGGCTGCCGGCCAGCGGCCGGCACTACCAATGCGGAAAACAAAAAGGCCGGGGTCTCCCCCGGCCTCTTCATTTCATCCAGCGACGCAGATCAGGCAATCGCTTCCTGGTAACGGCGCTCGACTTCGTTCCAGTCGATGACGTTGAAGAACGCGCCGATGTATTCCGGGCGGCGGTTCTGGTACTTCAGGTAGTACGCGTGTTCCCACACGTCCAGGCCGAGGACGGGAGTGTTGCCTTCC
The DNA here is from genome assembly GCF_059371375.1 of Stenotrophomonas sp. YJH_SMC_64. Taxonomy (NCBI): domain Bacteria; kingdom Pseudomonadati; phylum Pseudomonadota; class Gammaproteobacteria; order Lysobacterales; family Lysobacteraceae; genus Stenotrophomonas; species Stenotrophomonas sp. YJH_SMC_64. Next base: position 153,969 of record NZ_JCAFUN010000008.1, read on the forward strand.
ATCAGCGGGCTGTCCTGGTTGCCGGTGCTCTCGACCACCACCTTCTTGTCCGGAGTCACGCTCAGCCAGGCCCAGCCGCTGCCGAAACGGGTCAGCGCTGCCTTGGTGAAGGCGTCCTTGAACTTGTCGAAGCCGCCCAGGTCCTTGTCGATGGCCTTGGCCACGTCGCCCACCGGGTTGCCGCCCGCGTTCGGTGCCATCACGGTCCAGAACAGCGAGTGGTTGGCATGGCCGCCACCGTTGTTGCGCACCGGACCCTGCAGGTTCTCCGGCAGCGACTTGAGCTTCTTCACCAGTTCTTCGACCGGCAGGTCAGCGTACTCGGTGCCTTCCAGCGCCGCGTTGACGTTGTTGATGTAGGTCTGGTGATGCTTGGTGTGATGGATTTCCATCGTCGCCGCATCGATATGCGGTTCCAGCGCGTCGTAGGCGTAGGACAGCTTGGGCAGGGTATAGGCCATGATGCATCTCCTGATTGCGAGGGCACCCGACGGTGTCGGGCGTTGCGCGGTGAATGATGGGGACAGACCGCCAGATTACCAAGGGGGATGTAAAGGAAATTGCGTCCTGCCGGTGAGCACGACGGCAATTGTTACGCAGCGGTGACGCGGCGCCGTCCTCATGCACCGTGCAGCGCGCAGGCGCTACAGTGCGAGCACCACCCTCGCCCGCTTCCTTGCCCATGCGCAACCCCCGGCTGCTGATCACCGCCATCGCCCTGCTGCTGCTCGGCCTGGTCGTCAACCATTTCATGCAGCGCCCGCCGGCGCCGCAGTTCGCGCCGGACCTGCAGGGTGCGCCTGCCGCGCGCGCACCGGCCACGGCCACGCCCGGCAAGGGCAACGGTCTGCCCGCCTTCCTGCCCGCCGAAGCCCTGCAGACGATCGCGCTGATCCAGCGCGGCGGGCCGTTCCCGCACCGCCAGGATGGCAGCACCTTCGGTAACCGCGAACAGCAGCTGCCGCAGCGTCCGCGCGGTTACTACCGCGAATACACCGTGGACACCCCCGGCGCGCGCACCCGTGGCACGCGCCGCATCGTCACCGGCGGCGATCCGCCGGAGGCGTGGTACTACACCGACGACCACTACGAATCGTTCCGCAGCTTCACCGTACCGGCCCAGGGAGCGCAGTGATGAGCCACGATGATTTCGGCCTCGGCCTGCATGACATCAACAATGCCGGCGTCTACGCCATCGACAGCGACGACATCGGCGCACTGGCCGCAGCGATGCGCGATGCCGGCCTGAAGGTGATCCGCATCGACCTGGAAGGCGTGGCCGACAAGCGCACCCTGCTCGCCCGGCTGGCGGCGCAGCTGGATTTCCCGGCTGGCTTCGGTGGCAACTGGGATGCACTGTCGGACAACCTGCGTGATCTGCAATGGCTGCCGGCCAACGGTTACGCGCTGTTCCTGGCCGACGTGGATACGTTGCGCGCCTCCACACAGAAGGATTTCGACACGTTGCTGGACGTGATGGACGAAGCCAGCCGCGACTGGGTCGGCCGCGACGTGCCGTTCTGGGTGTTCCTGTCGCAGAGCGCGTAGGGCAATGCCCTGGTAGAGGCCGACCTTGGTCGGCGTTCCTGTGCCAACCAAGGTTGGCACCTACCCAAACGCGAGCCGGCCAGCGTGTGGCGCGCGCGCCTTGCCTAGCGGCTCCCGTTATCTTCCTGCAGCTCTTTCTTGAACGGAATGTCCGGCGGCGGCCGTGCCACCGCCGGCTGGTCCTGCATGTTCGGATTGGTGAGGCCGCAGCCGCCACCCGCCTGCAGGATCGAGATCACGCAGGAGATCTTCGTACCGGTGCCCGGCAACGGAATCTCCATCGACTTGATGCCCTTGCGCACCCATTCGGCCAGCAGTGATTCCTGCGGCACCCAATACTTGTCGAACGAGGTCGGCGTGTAATCGTACGGCGGTCGCTTCAACCAGGTGCCAGACTGCGCGATGCGCTCCTTGCTCCAGCCATCGTTGGCGCCACCGGGGGCACCACGTTCGGCGTGAACGCCACCTTCCTGCCCCGGCACGCGCACGCTGCCGTCGGCATTGAACAGGCCATTGCCCTTGCCGGCGGCACTGGCCTGGCTTGCGCCCCTGCTGGCGCCGTCGTGGTTGCGGCTCGACGCGCCCCAGTCGTCGCCCTTGGCAGGCGTAGCCCAGTTGCCCGGGTTGGGAGCCGGACGCGCGCCGGCCTGGGCCGGTGTCGTGCTGGAGGCGGATGGCCGTGGCGTGCTGCTGTTGGCCTGGGTTGCAGTGCTACTGGCCGCAGGCGCGGGCGTTGCCGCTGGCGCGCTGCCACTGGACGTTGAAGGCGCCGCCGCGGGTGCCGACGCAACTTCGCGCTCGCGCACCTGCAGGTCACGGCCTGCCGGCGCACGCACGGTCGGCTCGCGCCCGGCCACAGCAGCCATCCGTACCTGCGGATCGACCACGGCCTGCACTTCGCGCTCGCGCACCTGCACATCGCGCTGCGGCACACGGACCTGTACATCGGCCGTGCGCAGCGGCTGCGATATCGCCGGTGCATCGACCGTACTGATTTCACGCTCCTGCACCGGGATGTCACGCAGCTGCGGCGTCCGCACCGCGATCTCCGGCGCACGCAGTGCGGCCGGGGCCGGCGGCGCCTGCACCGGCTGCACGCTGCGCTCGCGCACCGTCGGTACCGTGTCGCGCGGCACGATGCTGATCTCCGTGCGCGGCACGCTGACAGGTGGCACCACGAAATCCGCACTGGCCTCGGCTACTTCGGTGGCCTGCACCGGAGACGGCGGCGGTGCCGCGACCGGCGCCGGCTCGGATTCGGCGGGCGGCGGTGGCACGCTGGCCACTGCAGCCGGAGCGGGTGCGGACGCAGCTGCCGACGCGGACGCCGGACGCGGCTCAGGCGCCGTTGCGGCCCCTGCGTTCTGGCCAGCTGCAACCTGGCCCGGCGGTGCAGCGGCCGCCGCTTCCGCACCTGGCTGATCGCCACCGCCCTCCCGGGTAGCGCGACCGACGAACTCCACCTGCACGCGCTCGCCCTCGGCGCCTTGTTCTTCCGGTGCCGAGGTGCGGATCACTGCCACCCATAGCAGCAGCATGAAGAACAGCAGATGCAGCAGCGCACTGGCCAAGGCCGAGACCCAACGCATCCAGCGCTGGTCGCGCGGCGCAGCATCCCAGTCCTGCCAGAACAGACGGCGCAACGCTTGCAAGGGTGACAACCGGGGCAACTGCCCGGGTGGCCCCGGCAGCGGACGCGGCAGCAGCACCGCGATCAACTCGCTGGCGTGCAGCGGCCGCGGCAACGGACCGAGCGAGCGCAGCCACAGCGCCCAGCCATACGGCAGGCGCGTGGTTTTCTCAAGGACGGCCCTGGGCTGCTGGCGGGCCAGCAGCAGGTCGATGAACTGCTCGGCCCGGGTCAGAGGCACGCGTCAGCGATCAGGCGGCGTTGCCGCGAGGGATATACGGCGCGTGGCCACTGTCGTGGTCGGTCGCGTCGCGCACGGCGGTCACGCCCGGCACGCGGCCCATCAGGGTCTTTTCAATGCCCTGCTTGAGGGTCACGTCGGCCATGCCGCAGCCTTGGCAACCGCCACCGAAGCGCAGCAGCACCACGCCTTCGGCCGAAACTTCCTGCACGGCCACCTTGCCGCCATGCGAGGCCAGCTGCGGATTGATTTCGTTTTCCACCACCCAGTGCACGCGCTCGACCAGCGAGGCGGCATCGCCGGGCGCTTCGCCCTTGATGCGCGGCGCCTTGATGGTCAGCTGCTGGGTACCGGCACTGCCGGCGACGATGTCGATCTCGGCGCCATCGAGCCAACCGACGCTGCCGGCATCAACGTAGAGCGTGAAACCATCGCAGTCCACCGCCCACTCGTCGCCGAGCAGGTCGGTCGGTTCGGCGAACTCCAGCCGGGCGTCGGCGCGCGGGGTGCCGGGATCGACCGCGCTCAAGCGCACACCCATGCCGGGCACGCCCTCGCGTTCGATCAGCTTGCGGAAATGGGTCTGGGCAGTGTCGGAGATCTGGATCATCAGGCTATTCTAGCCAAGTAAGCGTCAGCCGCTCATTCGATTTATACACCGTCCGGCGCATTGTTCAGTCAACACGAGGTGGAGATTCCCATGGCCGACCTGATTCCACTGGCCCAGGCCCGTTGCGTGCCGCGCAAAGGCAGCGACCACAAGCTCGGCGAAGCCCGCCTGGCCGAACTGCTGCCGCAGATTCCCGGCTGGGAGCTGAGCGAGGGCGGACAGGCCCTGACGCGCACCTTCCGCTTCAAGGATTACTACGCCACCATGGCCTTCGTGAACGCGCTGGCCTGGATTGCCCACCGCGAGGACCACCATCCGGACCTGGGCGTGCACTACGACCGCGCTGTGGTGCGCTTTTCCACCCACGACGTGGGCGGCCTGAGCGAGAACGACTTCATCTGCGCTGCGAAGACTTCGGCCCTGACGGAGCAACTGCCATGAACGTACGCTTGCTGAGCCTGTCCCTGATTGCTGCGACCGGCCTGGCCGGTTGTGGCCCGTCGGAACCGCCGGCACCACCGCCGCCGCCGCCGACCGAAGTGGCCGCGGTGAAGACGCCGCCACCGCAGTACCCGCTTGAACTGGCCTGCATGGGCGTAGGCGGCACCAGCACCTTCAAGGTGACCATCGGCACCGACGGCAAGCCAAGCGAGGTCGCCCTGCTGACCGGCGCCGGCAACCCGCAGCTGGACGAACTGGCCAAAACGACCGTTCAGGGCTGGCAGTTCAAGGCTGCCACCCGCAACGGCGCTGCCGTGCCGGCCACCATCCAGGTGCCGGTCAGCTTCAACCCGCCGCAGCCGAAGCCCGATCAGTGCTTCGCCATCGAAGAACGCCTGCGCCGCGGCGGCTGATCGCGCGCGCCCCGACGAGGCCAGCCGACGCCCGCCTCGCCCTCCCCGCCCCGGGCTCATCCGGGGCGGCTGTCTGTTGACCAGGACCGCGTCGGTACATGCTGCAGATTCCCCCCGAAAATGTCTGGATCGCACTGGCGGTCACCCTCGCGGCCGGCCTGGCCACTGCCATCGGCAGCCTGCTGGTGCTGTTCTCGCGCCGCCCCAATCCGCGCCTGCTGGCGTTCGGCCTGGCCTTCGCCGGCGGCGCGATGGTCTACGTGTCGCTATCGGAAATCCTCAACAAATCCATCGCATCGTTCGCCCTGGCCTATGGCGAGCGCACCGGCTTCACCTACGGCACGCTGGCCTTCCTGGCCGGCGTGATCGTGATCGTGCTGATCGATCACTTCATTCCCAATCCGCATGACAGCCTGGACAAACAGGACCCTGCGTTCCGCGAGAACAGCCGCGAGTACCTGAAGCGGGTCGCGCTGCTGACCTCGGTGGCGATCACCGCGCACAATTTCCCGGAAGGCCTGGCGACCTTCTTCGCTACGCTGGAAAGCCCGTCGGTGGGCATGCCGCTGGCCTTCGCCATCGCCATCCACAACATTCCCGAGGGCATCGCGATCGCGGTGCCGGTGTACTTCGCCACCCAGAACAAGTTCTATGCGTTCAGTGCCAGCCTGCTGTCCGGCCTGGCTGAGCCGGTGGGTGCGGTGCTGGGCTACTGGTTGTTGTCAGGATCGCTGTCGCACGCCACGTTTGGCTGGGTGTTCGGACTGATCGCCGGCGTGATGGTGTTCCTGGCGCTGGACGAGCTGCTGCCGGCAGCCAAGCGCTATGCCAAGGGCCACGAGACGGTATATGGCCTGGTGGCCGGCATGGGCACCCTGGCGATCAGTCTGGTGCTGTTCAAGTGGTGAGGGGTTCCCGGCCAACGGGCTGAGCCCCCTCGCGGCTGGCACGTTCCGCAGTATCGAGAGGTCACGGGGGGGGCCGGCTTGCAGGGGTGTCCGCGGCATCCATGCCGCAGACACCCCTGCAAGCCGGCCCCGCCCGTGCCCCGTCATTCTTCCGTGCACGCCAGCCGCGCGATGAAAAGATTGAAGAGCGAAGCGCGCGCTGCGCGCGTGAGTCGAGTACGACTCGAGTCTACAAAGGCTGCGTGCGGGTATGGGCCTACGCTGCGGATGTCCGGGTCCGCCTTGTAGCGAGCCGAGCACCGCAGGTCCGGCGAGGGCGAAGAGGCGCGGGTGTCTGAGCGCTGCGAATGGCACCGACCAAGCGCCCGGCGCCGCCGAACTGCCGTCAGCGCAGCCGATCCAGCGCCTCGACCAGCTCATCGGCCAGCGGCGCGTTCAGCACATACGGGCTCTTGCCGTCGTCCAGCGCGAACTCCAGCGAGGCCGCGTGCAGGAACAGACGCTTCAGCCCGATCTGCTCACGAAGCCGCTTGTTGACCGCCGGATCGCCGTACTTGTCGTCGCCGGCCACCGGATGACCCAGGTGCTGGGCATGCACGCGGATCTGGTGGGTACGGCCGGTCTCGATGCGCACCTCGCAATAGGAATGGCCGCCGCGGCGCTCCAGCACCCGGAAGTGGCTGATCGATTCCTTGCCGATCGCGTTGACCTGCACATGGCGCTCGCCGCCCTGGCGCAGGCCGACATGCAGCGGCGCATCGACCGTCATCACCCCGTCGGGCATGCGTCCGGCCAGCAGGGTCAGGTAGCGCTTGCGGATGCCGGCACCGTGGTCTTCACGCAGCAGCGCCTGCAGTTCGCTCAGCGCCGAGCGCTTCTTGGCCACGATCAGCAGGCCCGAGGTGTCGCGATCCAGCCGGTGGACCAGCTCCAGGGTCTGCCCCGGGCGCAGCGCGCGCAGGGTCTCGATGGCGCCGAAGCTGATGCCGCTGCCGCCGTGGCTGGCCACGCCAGTGGGCTTGTTCAGGGCCAGCAGGCGCGCGTCCTCGAAGACGATGGCCTGCTCCAGCCGGCGCATGAATGCCTCCGGGGGACCCACCTTGTCTCCCTCTTCGGTGAGACGAACCGGCGGCACGCGCACTTCGTCGCCCGCCTCCAGCTTGCGCTCGGCCTTGGCGCGGCCGCCGTTCACCCGTACCTGGCCACTGCGCACCAGCTTGTAGACCAGGCTGCGCGGGGCGCCCTTCAGCTGGCCGAGCAGGAAGTTGTCCAGGCGCTGGCCGGCGCGGTCGGCGGGAACGGTGATCATGCGCACGGAAGGCTTGTCGCCAGCGGGCTTGGTGGGGTCTTGGGCGGTCATCAGGCTGTTTATTCTGTTACACTCGGGGGGCGAGATAAGGGATTGATTTCGTTGGAAGTTACTCAGGGCCAGAAGCCCAGCTTCCGACGAATCCGGCACAGTGCGCGACCACCGCCCGCGGGGCGGCCATGTTAGCGGCTCACCGGCCTTCCCGGCCATCGCCGGATGCCTGACACGCAACCGTGCTGAACATGTCCCGCGTGGCGCTCCAGCCTGGCTGACAGCTGCCTGCGGCCCTGCAACACCCAAAAACCATAAGAGTGAAGCGCTCCCGCGGCCTGCCGTGGTGTCGTAGCGCTGGAAACCCAAGCCGCCCTCCCCGCGCTTGCGCGAATGGGCGGCGAGCCGTGTCCAGAGGCGAAACCCCATGGCGTTCCGCGCGGTAGCCGCTTGCGAGGAACGCAACAATGAAGCGAATGCTGATCAACGCCACGCAGGCTGAAGAGCTGCGTGTTGCCATCGTGGATGGCCAGTCGTTGTATGACATCGACATCGAACAGCCGTCGAAGGAACAGAAGAAGTCCAACATCTACAAGGGCCGGATCTTCCGCATCGAGCCCTCGCTGGAAGCGGCCTTCGTCGAGTACGGCGGTGGCCGCCATGGCTTCCTGCCGCTGAAGGAAATCTCCCGCGACTACTTCCAGGCCGGTGTCGACCACAACAAGGCCGGCATCCGCGAGCTGCTGAAGGAAGGCCAGGAGATCGTCGTCCAGGTCGACAAGGAAGAGCGTGGCAACAAGGGCGCCGCCCTGACCACGTTCATTTCGCTGGCCGGCCGCTACATGGTGCTGATGCCGAACTCGCCCAGCGCCGGCGGTGTGTCGCGCCGCATCGAGGGCGAAGACCGGGCCGCGCTGAAGGACGCCCTGGACAAGCTGAACATCCCCGACGACATGGGCGTGATCATCCGTACCGCCGGCGTCGGCCGCGATGCGGAAGAGCTGCAGTGGGACCTGGACTACCTGCTCAATGTCTGGCGCGCCATTGCCGAAGCGGCACTGAGCAAGCCCGCCCCGTTCCTGATCTACCAGGAATCGCGCCTGATCGTGCGCGCCCTGCGTGACTACCTGCGCGCCGACATCGGCGAGATCCTGGTGGACACCGAGGAGATGTACGAGCACGCCCGCGAATTCATGCAGCAGGTGATGCCGCAGACCCTGCGCAAGCTCAAGCACTACAAGGACGACATTCCGCTGTTCAACCGCTTCCAGATCGAATCGCAGATCGAAGGCGCCTACGAGCGCAACGTGCGCCTGCCGTCGGGCGGCTCGATCGTGGTCGACCAGACTGAAGCGCTGACCGCCGTCGACGTGAACTCCTCGCGCGCCACCAAGGGCAGCGACATCGAGGACACCGCGTTCCAGACCAACCTGGAAGCGGCCGAGGAAGTGGCCCGCCAGCTGCGCCTGCGTGACCTGGGCGGCCTGGTGGTGATCGACTTCATCGACATGGCCTCCAACAAGCACCAGCGCGAAGTCGAGAACCGCCTCGCCAACGCGCTGAAGTACGACCGCGCGCGCGTGCAGGTGGGCCGCATCTCGCGCTTCGGCCTGCTGGAAATGAGCCGCCAGCGCCTGCGCCCGAGCCTGGGCGAGTCCAGCCAGATCGTCTGCCCGCGTTGTGACGGCCACGGCCGCATGCGCAGCGTCGAGTCGCTGTCGCTGTCGATCATCCGCGTGGCTGAAGAGCATGCGATGAAGGAGAACACCGGGCAGGTGCTGGTGCAGGCCCCGGTGGAGATCGCCAATTACCTGCTGAACGAGAAGCGCAGCGCCCTGCGCGAGATCGAACAGCGCCACGAGGCGCCGATCGTGATCGTCGCCGACGAGCAGCTGCACACCCCGCACTACACCGTGACCCGCCTGCGCGAGAACGAGCTGGGTGAAGAAAGCAGCAAGCCCAGCTACCAGCGCGGCACCCCGCGCAAGCTGCCGGTGCACGCGCTGACCAAGGGCCAGCTGAACATCCCGCCGCCGGCGGTGACCCAGGTCAAGCACACTTCCCCGGCCCCGGTGCGCGAGGAAGTGGAGCCGGTCGCGGCCGCTCCGGCCCCGGTCGCTGCAGCGCCTGTTGCGCCGGCCCCGGCGGGCGGCGTGATCGGTTGGCTCAAGCGCGTGTTCGGTGGCGAACCGGCGCCCGCGCCGGCACCGGCCGCCCCGGCTGCACGCCAGCAGCAGGACGGCGGTCGCAAGGACCGCAACAAGGATCGCAACAAGGACCGCAAGGACCGTCGCGACGACAATCGTGGCAATGGCAACGCGCAGCAGCAGAAGGACGGCGGCAACCGCAAGGACCGCGGCGAGCAGCGCAAGGACGGCCGCAACGGCAACAATGGCAATGCGCAGCAGCAGCCGCAGCAGGGCAAGCAGAAGGAGCCGCAGCACAAGGATGGCCAGCAGCCGCCGCAGCAGCAGAACAAGCCGCGCAACGAGCAGCAGGGCCAGAACCAGAACCAGCAACCGAAGCTGAAGCAGCCCAAGCAGCCGCGCCCGCAGCAGCAGGACGGTGACAAGCCGGCCGAGAAGCCGCAGCGCAATGCCGCCGAAGCACCTGCCGAAGCCGTGACCGCAGCTGCAGCCGTAGCCGCTACGGCCGTCGCCGCCAATGGGGTGAACGCGCAGGAAGCCACCGCGCCTGTCGCCCCGGTCGCCCCGGTGGAAGCGGCCGCACCGGTCGACACCGCTGCCAATGCGGCCAGTGCGACCGACGTGGTTGCAGTTGCCGGTGAAGAGGCTGCAACCGACGCCAATGGCGAGCAGGCTGGCGAAGGCGCAACCCGCCGTCGCCGTGGCCGTCGTGGTGGCCGTCGTCGTCGCCGCGGTGGCGCCGAAAACGCCGCCGGCAGCGACGCCCTGGGTGATGACCAGGACGAGGGTGATGACGGTGATGACGCCGACGGCGCCGAGCCGAACATCGACAGCACTGCCGGCACTGCGCCGGTCGCGGCTGTGCAGCCCACGCGTTCGCAGCCGGAGTTCGACTTCGATGACGAAGCCGAGCCGGTCGCTGTCGAAGCCGAGAAGCCAGCCCGTGCTGCCGCCGCTGTTGTCGCCGCGCCGGTTGCCGTGGTGAGCAGCGCTGTGGTCGAAGCCGCCGCCCCGGTCGTGGCTGAAGTGCAGGCACCGGTCGAAGCTGCGAAGACCGAAGCGGTGTCCTCGCCGGTGCAGACCAGCATGCTCGATGCCATCGACGCCGCGACCCCGGTCCAGCCGGTCGCCGCTGCCGCACCGGTCGCCAACGCCACTCCGGTGGTGGACGCTGCTGCGCCGGCCATCGAAGCAAAGCCGGTTGTGGCTGAAACGGCCGCGGTGGTTGAAGCCGCTCCGGTGATCGAAGCGAAGCCGGTCGCAGTCGAGGCCGCGCCGGTCGTGGAATCGAAGCCGCAGGTGGTTGAAGCAACCCCGGTGGTTGAAACCAAGCCGGTGGCCAGTGAGAGTGCCCCGGTGGTGGAGGCCGCCCCGGCCGTTGAAGCCACGCCGGTCGTCGAGACTGCGCCGATCGTGGAACAGCCGGTCGCTCCGGTGGCGGTCGAAGCCGCACCGATCGAAGCCGCCGCCCCGAGCGCTGATGCGGTGGTGACGCCGTCGATCGATCCGGTCGCCGATGGCCATGCCGACGCTGCAGCCCAGGCTGCAGAAGCCAAGGCTGATGAAGAAGACGAAGAGGCCGCCAAGCGCACGCCGCCGGCGAACTGATCGCTCCTTGATAGCGTGAAAGCGAAACGGCGGGGATCAATGATCCCCGCCGTTTTTGTTTGTGCTTCGGGCCGAACCGTGCCAACCAAGGTTGGCACCCACCAGGGCACAACCCGCGCACGGTCACCGCTTTGGTAGAGGCCAACCTTGGTTGGCGCCATTGATCGAGTGCACGCGGACACCCCCGTGCCAACCAAGGTTGGCACCTACTAAGCGTGTCCCGTCAGGGTTTCGGCGCGAACTGCAGGCGGGTCCACACGCCGTAGTGGTCCGAGGCCCAGCGACCGCTGTCGTCGGGCTGGTCGAACAGGATCTTCGCCTCGCGCGCGACCATCTCGTCCTGCTGGAAGAAGATGTGGTCGATCCGCGACGGCGCCTGGTAATAGTGGCGGTTGAGCGTACTGACCCCGGACAGATCGGTGTTGACGTGCACGCTGCCGTAACTGTCGCCGTAGTGGCTGCGCAGCTCGCTCAGATCGCCGGCATCCACCAGTGCATTGAAGTCACCTGCGATCACCACCGGCGCGCCCGCCGACGTCGCGCTGATGAAGCGCAGCAGGTCCTCGACCTGGCTGCGACGGATGCGTTGTCCGCTCTCATCACTGCGCTCGTTCAGATGCGTGGCGTAGACGTTTACCGGCGTGCCATCGACGTCGATGCGCAGGTGGGCCACGGTGCGGTAGTCGTCCAAGGGCTGCAGCAGATGATCCCCCTGGGAAAGGATCGGCCGCCGGGTCAGAAGCGCATTGCCGTAGCGCTTGGGCGCGCCGACCGCATCGGTGGACACGAACACGTACTTGTAACCAAGTTGGCTGGCCAGCCATTGCGCCTGGTTTCGCACGTTGCGGCGTTGGATCACCTCCTGCAGGGCAACCGCATCCGGCTGCAGGCGCTTGAGTTCGGCCAGGATGGTGCGGCGCCGGCGTGGCCAGTCCTCGCGGTCATGATGCAGATTGAAGGTGACCATGCTCATGCCTGGCGCGGTGGCGACATCAGCCGCTGCCCCGGCGGCTGGATCGGCCGCCATCGCGGCGCCCGGCAGTGCCAATGCAATGGCCAGCCCCAGGGCGCGCACGATCGTGCGCACTCTTGCCCCCTGCTGCTTCATCGTTACTGCCCCTTGCGCTCGGCGCGGCGCACCGCGCTCGGTACATCGATCTCGACCCGCGCCGGCAGCTGGTGCACGTGCAGTTCCTTGTTGACCCATTCGGCCGCTTCGCCGTTGATGGTCGCCTCACCCGGATCACCGGCGTACGGCCATGGCAACACCACGCCACCGAGCGGTGGCACCAGGCCCGGCTGCACCTCCAGCACCAGCTGCTTGTCGCTGCGCTGCAGGCGGTAGTTGAGCTGGCCCTGCGGCGTGCGCAGGCCCTGCACGGCGATGCCCTCGCCCTGCAGCCAGGCGCTCGGAATGCCGGCGGCCAGCACCAGCGCATCGTCCATGTCACGGCTGTACGCGAACATGTCCAAGGCCGAGCGCACGAAGTCCGAGGCTACCCAGGCGTGCGGCAGGTCACCGACGAAGAACGGCTTGCGCGGCGTGCGCGAGACCACCTCGGCCCACTGGTTCCAGGCCTGCGGCGCACGGTCCCTGAAGAAGAACTCGGTGGCCTGCCAGGCACGGTCACGCCAGCCCAGGCGTACGAACGCCGCCACGTTGCGCCACTCGTACGGGGTGTAGTCCTTCCACTCACGCTTGCCGTCACGGCGGGCCACGAACTCCTTCCAGTAGCGCTCGAAGGTCGCCTCCAGTGCCTGCTGCGGCAGTCGGCCCTGCTCGCCGCCCGGCGCCAGCGCGATGGTGGTCGAGGTCGCATCGAAATCGCCCAGCTCGGCCGAGCCCGGCAGGTAGTCGATGTCGTGCTGCTGCATCGCCGACAGCAGCGAGGCCTGCAGGTCATCACGGAACTGGTCACGCGATCCGGCGATCTGCATCGCCTCGACCTTGCCCAGCTGGGCCGCCAGCGATGCCGCGTCCTTGTAGCCGCGCAACGCCCAGAAATTATCCCAGTACGAATGCATCGGCTTGGCCGAATAGCCTTCGTGGCTGATCGAGGCCGGCATCATGCCGTAGAAGGCAGGATTGCGTGCCCGGTTTTCCTCGGTGCGCTCGCTGGCGCGCAGCTGCTCCATGTAATTGTAGGCGCCCTGCACGTGCGGCCACATCAGCTCGGTGAACGTGCTGTCGCCGGTGTAGCGTCCATACTCGGCAATGCTGTAGATCAGTTCGCCATGGCTGTCGTTCTCCGGTACCGGGTCGCTGCCGCGCGCGTCGACGCAGCACGGCACCTTGCCGTTCTCGAACTGGTACGGCGCATACCAGTTGATGTAGTCACGCACGGCATCGCTGCGCCCCATGCGCAGCAGGCCCTCGGAAATCATCGCGCCATCGCGGATCCAGCTGCGCGCGTACGAGCGCGTGCCCGGCTGCAGGCGTGGGCCAACCCGCGAGATCAGCATGTGCGCGACGGCCGTGCGCAGGGTATCGACCAGTGCCTCGCCCGCAGCCGGCACCTGCAGCGAGACCACGCCCAGCTTCTGCCGCCATTGATCGGCCACCTGCGCCTGCGCCCTGGCCACGTCCAGCGCCTGCGGCGCCCAGCCACCGGTCTGCGGCAGCACCACCGCCACTTCGCGGCTCTGGCCGGGCTCGAGCTTGATCGTGTACATCAGCGCACCCGACGCCATGCCGGTGCTGTCCTTCACTGCGGTCGTGGCCGGGTACTTGCCGCTTTCCAGATGCATCGCATCGAGCTTGCCATCGAACGTACTGGCAAAGCGCGCATCCGGCACCTGCAGCGGATAGATGCGCGGCTCACCGTTGACCCGAACCAGCTGTTCGCCCACATCCAGTGCATCGATGCGGCTGAAGCCACCGACGGTGTTGAGGAACTGGGTGGGCGGGTTGACCTGCCACGGACGGATTGCCAGCGCCAGGGTGTACTCGTGGGCGACCTTGTCCGGATTGCTCAGCCGGTAGCGGCCGATCAGCTGCGCGCGCTCGGGCGTGCCCTGCACGAAACTGGTCACCGAAAGCCCAGCCTTCTCATGCACCCAGTCGACGGTGGCGATCGGCAGGTAGTGATCCTGCAGCGACTGGGTGATGGCGACCTTCGACCAGTCCAGCAGCTTGCCGTCCAGGCGGATGAACGGCTCGATGCTGAAGCTGCCCTTGGCCGGCTCCAGCGCGCCATCTTCGCTGATCAGCGCCTGCTCCTGGCCACCATCAAGGCCGAGCAGGGTCCAGTACGGCTGTTCGCCCACATAGGCACGCGGCAACGAGCCACGCGGCAGATCGGCGGCCACCGAGGACAGGAAGGCATTGGGCGTTGCGGCGAACGCCAGCGGCTTGAGTGCGATGTCACGGATGCCATAGCGCCAGTTCGGGCCATCGCGCAGATCGAAACGCACGTAGCGCGCGTCGGTATCCGGCAGCGCCAGCCAATCGCGCCCCCCCGCACCGCCGGTCACCTCGCGCACAGTGCGCCAGTCCCGGCCATCCTCGGACGTCCGCACGGTGTAGCGATTGGCTTCCAGGTTCGGCAGCCAATCGATCACTACACCGCCGATCTCGCGGCTCTTGTGCAGGTCCAGGCTGATGGTCTGCTGCTTGACGCCACCGCTGATCCAGAACGTGTCGCTCTTGCCGTCGATCATGCGGTCCTGCAGCGCGGTGGCCGTATCGGCAATCACCGATGGCACCAACGCCGAATCATCCTGCGGCGGCAGGCCCTGCAGGGTCAGCTTGTCGAAGCACACCGTGCCGCGGCCACCGACCTTGCTGTAGATCGTGAACTCGACGGCGGCGCTTCGTGCCATCTCCTTCTCGGGCGAGGGACCCCACGCCTTGTCGATCTGGCGGCGGCGGTACTCGACCGGCGTCCACGCCTTGGGGAAGCTGTAGCCGGGCCGGTTGACCCACCAGACGTTGTCGCCGCTGGCATCGATCAACTTGAACTGCAGGTCGTTGCCCGGCGATTCGCCACGCAGCTGGAATCCGAAGCGGTAATTGACCGGGTATTCGATGTTCAGCGCGCGGCGGATGCCGACGTAGCCGGAGACATCGTGGAAGTCATAGTCCAGGCACAGCGCGCGGCCACCACCGGCACCACTGACCGGGCGCAGCGAACCGCTGACCTGGTCGGACAGCACCAGCGTCCAGGCTGCGATGTCGTCGAAGTCGTCCAGCACCTTCGGTGTTGGCAGCGCCGGTGGTGCGGCGATCGCCAGGGAAGTCCACAACAGGCACAGTCCAACGGCGATCGTTCGCTTCATCCCTTGACGCTCCCCAGCAACAGACCTTGGATGTAGTACCGCTGCAGCACCAGGAACAGCGCCAGCACCGGGACCACGGTGACCACCGCGCCAGCCATCATCATTTCCACGTCCATGATGTGCTCGCGCGAGAGGGTGGCCAGTGCCACCGGCAAAGTGTAGTGCTCCTGGTCGGTCAGCACGATCAATGGCCACATGAAATCGTTCCATGCGCCCATGAAGGTGAAGATCGCCAGGGTCACCAGCACCGGCTTGAGCATCGGCAGCACGATCTGGAAGAAGATGCGCAGCTCCCCTGCCCCGTCGATGCGCGCCGCTTCCAGCAGTTCGTCCGGGATGGAACGCGCGTACTGGCGTACCAGGAAGATGCCGAACACACTGGCCAGCGCTGGCACGATCACGCCACCGAAGCTGTTGACCAGGCCCAGCTGCTTCATCAGCAGGAACAGCGGCAGCATCGCCACCTGCGCCGGAATCACCAGCGCCGCCATCAGCACCTGGAACAGGCGCTCGCGGCCGACGAAGTTGAGCTTGGCGAACGCGTAGCCGGCCATGGTGTTGAGCAGCAGCGAACCGACCGTGATGCCGAGCGACACCAGCAGGCTGTTGGCGAAGTTGCCGCCCATGCCAGTGCGCGCGAACAGCTCATGGTAGTTGTGCGTGGTGATGCTGGAAGGCAGCAGCGGCGGCGGGAAATGGCTGGCCTCGCCCTGCGGCATGAACGAGACCGAGAGCATCCACAACAGCGGTGCCAGGCTGACCAGGGCCAGCACCAGCAACGCACCATTGATCAACCACGGGTACCAGCGCGACTGGCCGATTTCACGACTCATACCAACTGCCTCTTGCGGCCGAAACGCAGCATCACGGTGGTCACCGCCAGGATGATCAGGAACAGCAGGAACGCCACGGCGGAGGCGCGTCCCAGGTTCCACCACTTGAAGCCTTCCTCGAACATGAAATACAGCACGCTGACGGTGCTCTGCAGTGGGTCGCCGCGGGTCATCACGTAGGGTTCGGCGAACAGCTGGAAGTAGCCGGACACGGTAATCACGCCGACCACCAGCAGCACCGGGCCGAGCATCGGCAGGGTGATGTGCAGGAACTGCTTCCAGCGCGAGGCACCGTCGATGCGCGCGGCCTCGTACAGGTCATGCGGGATCGCCTGCAGGCCGGCCAGGAAGATCACCATGTTGTAGCCGAAGTTCTTCCACACCGCGAACAGCATGATGGTCGGCATCGCCCAGTTGGGATCGCCCAGCCAGTCGATCGGGCTGATGCCCAGATGGCCCAGGCCGTAGTTCACCAGGCCGTAGCTGGTATGGAACAGGTAGCGCCAGATCACCGCCACCGCCACCAGCGTGGTCACCACCGGCGCGAACAGCGCGGTGCGGAACAGCGCCTTGAAGCGCGCGGCCGGCGCATTCAGCAGCATTGCCGCGCCCAGCGACACGCCGATCGACAAGGGCACACCGATCAACACGAAGTAAGTGGTATTCCACAGCGACTTCCAGAACATCGGGGTCTGCAGCAGATCGATGTAGTTGCCGAGGCCGACAAAGCGCAGGTTGCTGCTGTCAGCCAGGGCATACAGGTCGAAGTCGGTCACGCTCAGCGCCAGCGCCGAAGCCACCGGCAGGCCGAAGAACACGCCCAGCACGATCAGCGAGGGACCGGCGAAAATCCAGCCGGCGAGTGAAGTACGTTTCATTGCGCGCTCCCGGCGGCCACGGCACTGCTCGATTGCGGCGACGGAACGCGCTGCTGCAGGCGTTGTTGTTCATGCATCCAGCGGCGCTTTGCCAGCACCTTGTCCACGCGCTGGTCGAGTTCTTCGACGGCCTTGTCCAGCGGCAGGCCACCGCGCACCACCTTCTCGGTGACGATGCGCATTTCCTGCACGATGCGCTCCCATTCGAGCACCTTCGGCGTCGGCTTGACCCGCTCCAGCTGGTCACGGAACGCTGCGGCCAGCGGATCGTTGGCCAGCGACGGCGCACTCCACGTGCTGCGGCGTGGCGGCAGGTCGCCGATGATCGAATGGAAACGTGCCTGGATCTGCGGGCGCGACAGGAACTCGATCAGCTTCCACGACGCCTCCTTCTGCTGCGACTTGCGGAAGATCACCAGGCTGGTGCCACCGGCGATGCCCGCGCCCGGACCCTCCGGCCCCGGCAGCGCTGCGGTGCCCCACTGCCCTTCCAGTTCCTTCGGCTGCAGCTTCTTGAACTCGCGGATGTTCCATGGGCCGGAAATGTAGAAGACGTTGAAGCCGCGGAAGAACTCATCCCAGACGTTTGAGATCTGCGTCTCGGACATCTTCGGCGCCCAGCCCTGCTCGAACATGTTGGCGTAGAACGCCAGCGTGCGGCGGAAGCCGGGGCTGCTGAAGTTGCCGCGGGTGTCATCATCGCGCAGCAGCGGATCGGGCTGCTGCAGTGCCAGCGACAGCTGCTGCTCGAACTCGTTGATCGGCATCAGCACCGCATAGCGGTTCGGGCCCTGCATGCGCTTGATCGCTGCCATCTGCTCATCCCACTCCTGCCACGTGCGCGGCGGGTGGTCGTAGCCGGCCTTGGCCAGCAGGTCCTTGCGGTAGTAGATCAGGCGCGTATCGACATACCACGGCACGCCGACCAGCTCGCCGTGGATCACGTTGGTGTCCCAGATGCCCTGGAAATAGTCCTTCTCATCGACCACGGCAGAGTGATCGACGAACGGCTGCAACGGGGTCAGCGCATCGAGCTCGGCGAACTCCGGCACCCAGGTGTTGCCGAGCTGGCAGACGTCCGGCAGGCCGTCGGCGGCGAACGCGGTCAGCAGCTTTTCGTGCGCAGCGGTCCACGGGATGTTCTGCACGTCCACCTTGATGCCCGGGTTCTCGGCTTCGAACTCATGGATCAGTTCGCTGACCACCTCGGCTTCCCGGCCCATTGCCCAGAAGCGCACAGTGGTGGTGCCCGGTTCGGTGCGGGCGCAGCCGGCCACGGCCAGTGCGGCCAGGGCTGGCAGTGTCCAGCGGCGCAGACGGTCGATCCAGTTCGGCATCGGGTTACTTGCCCTGGCCTGTGTTGCGGTTGGCATTGTTCTTCTGTTCCTGCGCGGCAGCCGCGCGTGATTCGGCGATCCCCACCGCGCGTGCCGCCGCGGCCTTTTCGTCTTTCTGCAGTTCCAGCGGCTGGAACGAACCTTCCGGCGCCAGCCAGCCACCAGTGAACCCCGCCCGCTCCAGGCCCTTGCGGATGTACGGGTTCTTCTTCATCACTTCCCAGACGAAATCATTGCGATAGTTGGCGATCATGGTCAGGATCGGCCCCTGGTCGATGGCGATGTAGTCGCTGGCGACCCAGCCACGATCCGGCACCACGCGGCCGGTCTTGATCGGGATGTCGTAGTTGAAGCTGGGATTGAACGAATCCAGGAAGCCGTAGCTGGAATAGATGTAATCGCCGTAGCGCTTGTGCATCTCCAGCGTGGCCGGGATCACCTGTTCCGGCGCGAACACCACCGACGCGATCGCGGCGGTCGGAGCGATGGTGCCGTCATCGAAGTTCTCGCGCAGGCCAGCGCCGCGCGAAGAGTAATGGCGGAACTGGCGCTGCTCGCCACGGTATTCCTGCGTGGTGTTCTGCGGGCCATCGCTGGCGGTCAGGCCCCAGACGTTCTCGCCATAATCCTTCCACTGCATCGGGTTGGCGATGGCGTATTCACGCTGGGCCAGTGCGGCCGAGCGGCTGTTGAGGAAGTAGGTGCTGCCGCGCTCGCGCATGTAGGCGTCCTGGATGTCGCGGAAGTCGATCCAGACGTGGCTGTACTGGTGGCCGAACAGTGGGCCGAAGGACAGGTATTCCTGGCCCTGGTAGACCCCCCAGTCGTTGTCATAGGTGCGCGTCCACACCGTCCACGCATCCGGGCTGACCGGGTGCGTCGGCGAACCGAGGGCAAGGATGTAGACCATCATCGCCTCGTTGTAGCCCATCCAGTCGTGGTCGATGAAACCGCTCTCGGGGAACCAGCCCATCGAGATCAGCGGCGCACGCTGCTGCAGCCAGGGCCAGTCGACCTTCTTGTACAGCGTGTCGGCGATCTGGCGGATTTCCTTCTCGCGCGGATCGTCACCGTCGTAGTACGACTGCGCGAACAGCACCCCCATCATCAGCAGCGCGGTATCCACCGAGGACAGTTCGACCCAGCTGTCGTAGCGACGGCCTTCCTGCATGTCCAGGAAGTGGTAATAGAAGCCCTTGTAACCCGCCTTGCCGGTACGCTGCGGGCCCATCGGCACATCGCGGAAGAATTTCAGGGTAGTCAGGGTGCGGTCGATCGCCTGGTTGCGGCTGACCCAGCCGTTCTCGATGCCGATCGGATACGCGGTCAGTGCGAAGCCGACCGAGGCGATGCTGGCGAACGGCCGCGACGGATAGCGGTCCGGGGTCAGGCCATTGATCTCGTTGGTGGTATCCCAGAAGAACTGGAAGGTGCGGCGCTCGATGTCATCGAACAGCGGCGGCAGCTCAGGTTTCATCGGCCGCGGCGGTGCATCGGCCTCGATCAGGATCACCGGCGGCCGCGGCTTGGCAGGCTCCTGCTGGGCCGGCTGGCAGGCGGCCACGGCCAGGCTCAACGCTGCGGCGGACAACAGATGACGTGCCTGCATGGCGCGATTTCTCCGGTGGTCTGATCGATGGGAAAGCATACCGTCCAATGATCTGAAATCGTTTACAAGGTGCGTTCTTAAAAAACCACGAAAAACGTGGTTTGACACCGCGATCATTGCCCATGCCGATGCCCCCTGACCGGCAGCGGCATGGGCAATGGACCGGCACAGGGCCGGCCATTGCCGTTTTCACGCGACCGATGCCGCCGGCGGAGCGGCGGCATCGGGGCCATGCATCCATCCGGGCTTAGAAGCGGAAGCCCACTTCGGCCTTGACCTGGCGCGGCGTACCGACGATGTCGCCGGTCTCGTTGTAGCTCACCAGCAGCTTGCCGTCGCTCTTCACGTAGTTCAGGTTGGAGAAGTTGTCAAAGTTGAGCACGTTGATGATGTCGATACGCGCATACAACTCGGTATCGCCGGCCAGCTTGAAGGTCTTGGTCGCCTGCAGGTCAAGCGACCGGTAGCCGAAGATCTTGCCGCCGAGCAGGAAGCGGCCATTGCCCCCCGGGTAGCCGGCGGCCGGGGTCGGCAGGCAGTTCGGGTTGCCGGCCTGTGCCACGCAGGACCAGTCGTTGCCCGCCACCGGGGTGGCCAAGGTCAGCTTGCCACCGAAGGTGATGCCCCAGAAGCCATCGTAGGAGCCCGTGACCACCAGACGGTGGCGCGGCGCGCCGTTGGACTTGATGTATGGGTATTCGCCGATGGTGCCGCGATCGAACGAGTAGTGCTCGTCAATGTTGCGGTTATGGCGCGCAGTGGTCCAGGTATAGGCAATCGAGGTACCCCAGCCGCTTTCCTTGGTGTACGGCTTCTGCGCCGACAGCAGGATCTGGGTAGCGCGGGTCTTGATGCCCTGCTGGCCAATGATCAGGCTGCCGAAGCCGGGGATGTTGCAACCCCACGGTTGGCCGTAGGTTGGCTTTTCGGCACCACACAGCATCTGGTTGTCGAAGAAGTTGCCGTTGCGGAAGCGATTGCCCAAAGTGTAGGCGAAGCCATCATAGGTCAGCGTGCGCGAGATGGTGGCGTCGGTCAGCCACTCCCCGATCTGGTTGCTCATGCCCAGACTGAACTGGTCCGCGTAGGGCACCTTCAAGTTGTTGTTGAGCAGGTCCACTTCCAGGCCTTCGTTGCTGGTACTGCCCAGCAGGGCCTGCACATTGCCAATGCCATTAAGCAGGTTCGGGTTCCAGTCGAAGCACGGGTTCTGCCCGTACAGGCAGGCTCCGCTGCGCGGGTCGCGGAAGTACACGGTCGGCTGCGGCAGGGCCAGCTTGGTGGTTTCCAACGCCAGGTAATCGAAAAGATCACGGTCGTAGGAACGACCGGCGCCACCATGGATCACATGCTGCTCGTCGGCATTGATGTCATACGAGAAGCCCAGCCGCGGCTGCCAGGCATCCTTGAATGCCTTGCGGTTGTGGCCGTTACTGATGTAGTCGTTGATGTTCAGACCGCTCAACGCGAGCGTCTGCGCGTAGCTCTGCCCGGCCGGGCCATGCGGATCCTGCGCATTGAGCGCGCTGACCACTTCCGGCGGAGTCACGAAGTCCAGGTAGGTCGGGTTCTTCTCGTAGTCCCAACGCAGGCCCAGGTTCAACTGCAGGTGGTCGTTGACCTGCCAGTCGTCCTGAATGAACAAGCCGATCTGCGTGGTCTTCGAGCGTACTTCCGGCAACACGCCACTGACCCCAGTAATCGGCTTGGTGAATTGTGCCTTGTACGGCGTATCAATGCCGAATTCCGGGTTGCCCACGGTGTAGTAGAACTGCGGGTTGATCTGCTGCGCGTCGGAGGCGTACAGATTGATCTTCTTGTACTTGGCGCCCATCTTGATGGTGTGGTCGCCAGCCCACTCCAAGCCGTCCAGGGTCAGGTTGTCTTCGATCGACCAGCCCTTCTGGCCCTTCACCTGCGAGGCGAAGGCGCTGGCACCACCGATTTCCACAATGGTGCGTTCCTGCGGAGTGTTGCCGTCGATGTCACGGCCGTCCGGCGCGGTGTACACGTAGCCGTTGCCCAGAGTCAGCGGCAGCGGGTTGTTGAACGACTTCTCGTGGGTGACCATCAGCTCGTTGTAGAAGCGCTCACCGCTGTGATTCCAGCGCAGCGCGAAACGACGGTCTGTGTTGTCAGTGACCTTGCCATGTTCCTTGGAGGTCTGGTCACTGAACTGCTGCTGGTTCTCGTCACGATCCTGAACTGTGAACTCGATGCGGTCGTTGTCGGTCGGCTCGACGTCGATCTTGGCGAAGATCAGGTCCTGCTTGAACGGCTGGCTGGCCGGGCCCAGGCCGGCGGCGGCCGCCGCCGGCAGCTGCGAGGCAGCGCTGGTGACCGCGCCATTCGGGGCAATGGTCACTGGCAGATCGAAACGCTTGGCTTCGTAGGTCACGAAGAAGTGGGCCTTGTCCTTGATGATCGGGCCGCCCAGCGCGAAGCCGTATTCCTTCTCCGCCGATTCTTCCTTGCTCTTTCCCGGCTGGCGTTCGGCCGGGGTCATCGCACGCATATTGTCGTTGGTGTAACGATAGAAGGTCTCGCCCTTGAACTCGTTTGTACCCGACTTGGTCGCGGCGGTGATCGCGGCGCTGGACACCTGGCCGTACTCGGCCTTGTAGTTGCCGGTGATGACCTTGTACTCGCCGATGGCCAGCTGCGGGAACGGGTTACCGGCACTGCCGGACTGGCCGGCCACGCCGCCGCCCTTGACGTAGCTCTTCTGGCCCACGCCGTCGATGTAGACGTTGGTGCCGTCAGCGTTGGTCGCGCCGCCGCGCAGCGAGGTGTTGCCCTTGGCGTCGCGGGTGAAGATCATGCCCGGCACCGCGTCGGCGAACTCCAGGAAGTTGCGCGAGACCTGCGGGGTGGTCTGGATCTGCTGCAGGCTGACGGTCTTGCCGACTTCGGACGTGCGCACTTCCTGCAGCAGGGTCGGCGCGACGACGTTGACAGTGTCCAGGTTGGTGGCTGCGGTCGTACCCGGGGTGCTGCTGGCAGCGCCGGCAAAGTTCAGGGTAGCGGTCGAGGCCACGGTGACGGTGACCTTCTGCGACTGGCCGTTGGCGACCACATCATAGGTGCCCGGGTCCAGGCCCATCAGCGAGTAGCTTCCATCGGCACGGACGGTACCGCGACGGACGGTGCCGGTGGCCACGTTGGTGGCGGTCACCTCGGCGCCGGCCTGCGCGCCGGAAACCTGGCCGCGCAGGCTGGCATTGGCCGACTGCGCCATGACGTTCGGAGCAGCAGCCAGCATCAGGCAGCTGACCAGTGCGGTGCTCAGCAGCCGGCGTGCCGGCGTGCGGAAGGTGGTGTGCATCATCAACTCAATCTCCGGGTGGCGGTAACCGCTTGCGCGGTCCCTGCGATCAATCAAAAAAGAAGGAACGCCTCCGGCTTCAACGGCCGGATGGCGGAGTGGTGGAATCGCGAACTATCAAGCGGGGAACCAGGGTCTGCTTGTCCCCTGTCCCATCCGTGGAGGTGCCGTCCATCAACTGCATCAGGCGCGTCATGGCCCGATCGCCGAGTTCGGCGATGCTGACCTGCATGGTGGTCAGCGACGGGTGGACGAAACGCGCCAGTGGAATGTCATCGAAACCGGCCAGGGCGACGTCGGACGGAACGTGGACACCTGCCTGCGTGAACGCATACAGGCAACCCAGCGCCATCATGTCGTTGGCGGCGAACACGGCATCAGGCAGCGCTCCGGCTGCCAACAACTCCTGACCGGCGCGATGGCCGGAAGCTTCGTCGAAATCACCGGGCAGCTCGATGCCTTCGGCGTCACTGCCGAAAGCCGCCAACGCGTCACGGAAGCCACGCAGGCGCTCGCGCGCGTCGAAGTTGAGGTCCGGGCCAGAAATGAAAGCGATACGGCGGTGACCCGCGTCAAGCAGATGGCGGGTCATCGCCATCGCACCGGCATGGTCATCGATGCTCAGCACCGGGTGGTCCTGCCCGGGCAGATAGGTGTTGATCAACACCGTTGGCAACGACTGCGGCAGGTTGTCGGTCAGGAATCCCGGGCTCTCCGCATAGGGCGAGAGCACCAGCAGGCCGTCGACGCGGCCGCGCATGGCGCGCAGGGCCGCGCCCTGCTGCTCCTGGTCACCGTGGTAACTGGACACCAGCAGGTGCTGGCGGCGGTTGCGGGCGACGTTGTCGATGCCGCGCATCAGCTCGGAGAAGAATTCGCCGTACAGGTCAGGCAGTACCACGCCCACCGTATTGGTGCGACGGCTGCTGAGGCTGCGGGCGGCGGCGTGCGGGGTGTAACGCAGCCGTGCAGCCACCTCCAGCACAAGCTGGCGGACCGGTTCGGCGACATTTTCATGCCCGTTGAGCGCGCGGGAAACCGTGGCCACGGAGACCCGGGCTTCGCGAGCGACGTCTTTGATTGTGATAGCTGCCTTGTTCACGAAGCCGCCCTCCACGGCTTGGACCTACCAGCATTGGCGCGGAATGTAAGCGTTTCCATCTGGGCTTGTAAACAGTCCGTTAGGCGAATGTCCTGAAATGGACATGGAAATCTGTCTGTGGCGGGCCCGCTGACGGACCCGCCAGGACAGTGTGGGACAAGGGCTCAGCCCTGTTCTGACGGGGTCAATGCGCGAATGGACAGCGCGTGGATGTCGGTCTCCATCATCGCGCCCAGCGCGGCATAGACCGCGCGATGCCGGGCCAGTGGACCCAGTCCGGCGAAGCGTTCACTGACCACATGCACGTTGAAATGACCGCGGCCATCGCGCGCACCGGCGTGGCCTGCATGACGATGACTGTCGTCTTCGATTTCCAGCACGCTCGGGGCCAGCGCCTGCTGCAGTGCGTCACGCATCCGCTCGATCCGCTCCGCGTTCACGGCAGGACCTTGCGGAACGGACGCACCTGTACATGGGTGTAGACGCCCGCGGCTACGTAAGGGTCGGCATCAGCCCAGGCCTGGGCCTGCACGAGCGACTCGAACTGCGCGATCACCACCGAACCACTGAAGCCGGCCGGGCCCGGGTCCTCGCTGTCTACTGCCGGGCACGGTCCGGCCAGCAGCAGGCGGCCTTCGTCGCGCAGCGCGTACAGGCGCGCCAGGTGTTCCGGACGTGCCTGCAGTCGCTGTGCCAGCACGTCCTGGCCGTCATAGCCTTCAATCACATACCACACGGCATTTCCTCGCTTGCGTTGTCGGGTGCGCAGATTCTAGCCAATGCCGCCCTCGCCCCAGCCCGGCTGGACACTGGCGCGACAAAGGCTTACCCTAGACACCATTGCACGTGGCTGGATGCAGCAGCCCGTCGGTTTCTGTGGCCAACGCAGCCCCCGACGACCGTCCCGCTGCTTCGAACCGGACCACCTGGCCGGGCCACGTAGACGACCTCCCCGTAGTTCCGTCGCTGCCGTTTCCTGCGGCGCGTCCTGCTGTTTGATATGTGTGGAATCGCGCCGATCCCGGCGTGTCTGGTGCCGTGGGGCGCCGTGGCGTTGGCCCGGTGAACCCGCTGCCGCGACTGGTCCGATGCAATCCTGATGTCCATTAGATGACTTCCGAACTCGCGCTCGACGCGAACCCGCCAACCCGGCCGCCCGCCCCCCAGCAGCAGGAAATGCCGCTGGCCGTGGTGCATGGGCAACCGGTCCTGCAGATTCCGCAGGACCTGTACATCCCGCCGGACGCGCTGGAAGTCATCCTGGATGCCTTCGAAGGCCCGCTGGACCTGCTGTTGTACCTGATCCGCCGCCAGAACCTGGACGTACTGGACATTCCCGTGGCCGAGATCACCCGGCAGTACGTGGAATACATCACCGTGATGCGCGAGCTGCGCTTCGAGCTGGCCGCCGAGTACCTGGTCATGGCCGCGATCCTGGCCGAGGTGAAGTCGCGCATGCTGCTGCCGCGCCCGGTCAGCGAGGAAGGCGATGAGGCCGACCCGCGCGCCGAACTGGTGCGCCGCCTGCAGGAGTACGAACGCTTCAAGCAGGCCGCCGAGGACATCGACGCCCTGCCCCGCCAGGACCGCGACACCACGGTGGCACACGCCTTCATGCCCGAACGTGCTGCGGTGAAGCTGCCGCCGCCGGTGGACCTGAAGGAAATGCTGCTGGCCCTGCACGACGTGCTCAAGCGCGCCGAGCTGTTCAGTGGCCACGCCATCAAGCGCGAGGCGCTGAGCGTGCGGCAACGCATGGGCGAAGTGCTGGGCCGGCTTGAAGATGGCAAGTTCTACCGTTTTGAAGGGCTGTTCACCGCAGAAGAAGGCAAGCTGGGCGTGCTGGTCACGTTCCTGGCGGTGCTGGAACTGGCCAAGGAACAGCTGCTGGACATCGTCCAGGAAGAGCCGCTGGCGCCGATCTACGTGAAGTCCCTGGCCGCCGGCAACACCAATGCCCCGCTGCAGTTCAGCAGCGAGTTCGACGACAACGACGCCGCCAACGAGAACGAGTGAGCGCTGACTGCCGATGGACCAAACGCTGATCAACCGCATTGTCGAGGGTGCCCTGCTGGCCTCCAGCCAGCCGCTCACCCTGGCCCAGCTGAAAGACCTGTTCCCGGAAGAGGAGCCGGCACCGCCGGGCAGCATCGAACGTGCGCTTGAGCGCCTGCGCGAAGCCTGCGAAGGCCGTGGCGTGGAACTGGTCGAGGTCGCCTCCGGCTTCCGCTACCAGGTGACCGGCGAAGTGCATGGCTGGATCAGCCGGCTGTGGACCGAACGCAAGACCCGCTATACCCGTGCCACCCTGGAAACCCTGGCGCTGATCGCCTACCGGCAGCCGATCACTCGTGGCGAGATCGAGCAGGTGCGCGGCGTGGCGGTCAGCAGCAACATCATCCAGGCGCTGGAGGAACGCGAGTGGATCCGCGTGGTCGGCCACCGCGACGTGCCCGGCAAGCCTGCCCTGTTCGGCACCACCAAGGGCTTCCTGGACTACTTCGGCCTGAAGCGCCTGGACGAGTTGCCGCCGCTGTCGGAACTGAAGGACCTGGGCGAGCTGGAACCCCAGCTGGCCCTGGACCGCGACGCACCGGCCGCCGCCAGTGCCGAGGGTCCGGACATTTCGGCTGGCGCCGATGGCGCTGCTGCCAACGATGACGCCGGCCTGGCCGGCAGCGACACCCCCGATTCCGCCGACGCAGCGTCTGCGTCGGCTTCCGATGAGCAAGCACCTTCGCCCCTTGATGATGGGCACCCCGATTCCGCGCCGGGCGAGCGCGCGGTGCCCCTGAACGAACGCGAAGACAACGCCGTCGCGATGACGACCGTGGCTGTTGACCAAGCCGATTCCGAACCAGAGGCCGACCCCGAAACCGTCGGCCGGAGCAAAACTGATGAGTGACACCCCCCGTAACAAGCTCTCGCTCAAGCGCGAAGCCACCTCCGAACAGTTCAAGCTGGAAGAGCGCCTGCACAAGGTGCTGGCCCAGGCCGGCCTGGGTTCGCGCCGCGCGCTGGAACAGCGCATCGCCGAAGGCCTGGTCAAGGTCAACGGTGAAGTCGCGCAGACCGGCATGTCGGTCAAGAGCGGCGACAGGATCGAGCTGGATGGCCGCGGCTTCGTCGCCACCGCCCTGGCCGAACCGTCGCGCGTGCTGGTCTACAACAAGCCGGAAGGCGAAGTGACCACCCGCGAAGACCCCGAAGGCCGCCCGACCGTGTTCGAATCGCTGCCGCCGCTGAAGGGCGCGCGCTGGATCGCCATCGGCCGCCTGGACATCAACACCACCGGCCTGCTGCTGGCCACCACCGACGGTGAACTGGCCAACGCCATGATGCACCCGTCGTTCGAGGTCGAGCGCGAGTACGTGGTGCGCGTGCGCGCCCCGGAAGGCGAGGAGAAGGTCTCCGACGCCATCGTCGACCGCCTCGCACGCGGCGTGGCACTGGAAGACGGCCCGGCCAAGTTCGACGAGATCGAACGCATCGGCGGCACCGACTCGCACGACTGGTTCCGCGTCGTGGTGAAGGAAGGCCGCAACCGCGAAGTGCGCCGCCTGTGGGAGTCGCAGGGCTGCCAGGTCAGCCGCCTGAAGCGCACCCGCTACGGCAAGGTGAGCCTGCCGCGCGAACTGGCCCGTGGCCATTCGGTGGAACTGGGCACCGCCCAGGTTGAAGCCCTGCGTGCGCAGCTGAAGCTGGAAGAAGGCGCGCCGTCGGCTCTGACCCTGCAGCCGGTGATCGGCCAGCGCCGCGCCGCCAAGACCACCGTGCGCGTGCGCGAAGGTGGCCGTGGCAATGCCTACGTCAACGGCCATAACACCGCAGACGAAGGCCGCGAGCTGCGTCGCTTCGACAACGTCCGCGAAGACCGCGGCCGTGGCCGCGGCGGCAAGGGCGGCGGTTTCAAGGGTGGCCTGACGGTCAGCGGTGAAGCAGCAGCCAAGCAGTCGCAGAGGCCGTTCAAGCAGCGCACCCAGAAGAACGACCGTTCGCTGCCGGAAGGCAACCCGGCCGCGTTCCGCACCTGGTACGTGCCGGATGGCGTGAGCACGGGCCCGAGCGGCCATCGCAATGCCGGTCCGGGCGCGCGCGGCCCGGGTGCCCGTGGTCCGGGCGCTGGCGGCCAGGGCCGTCCGTACGGCAAGCCGAAGGGTCCGGGCGCCGGTGGCGGACAGGGCCGTGGCGGTTTCGGCGGTGAAGGCCGTGGCGGCGCAGGCGGCCAGGGTCGTCCGGCCGGTGCCGGCAACCGCTCGCAGGGCCAGGGCAACAAGCACCCGTATGGCCATCCGGGCAATGCCCCGAGCTTCCCGTCCGACCACGCCACGCCGGGCTTCAACCCGTATGGCAGCCCCAAGCCGGCGCAGGGCGCCCGTCCGGGCGGTCGCGGTCCGGGTGGTGGCAACCGTGGTCCGGGCGGCAATCGCGGCCCCGGCGCTCCGGGTGGCAACCGCGGCCCCGGCGGCAACCGCGGTCCAGGCGGCCCGCGCCGCAGCGGCCCGCGCGGCGGCTGATCACCGGCACGCCTGAAATGAAAAACCCCGGCGCAGGCCGGGGTTTTTCGTTGAAAAGGGGACGGAGGGGATTAAGTCGTTTTTGCCACGGCCTGTGTCGAAGGGGCGAAAGCGACTTAATCCCCTCCGTCCCCTTTTGCGTGGCGCTGGAACGCGGCGGGTGTGGTGCCCGTCATGCCGCGGAAGAAGGCGATGAACGGGCTCTCGGCGGAGAAGCCGGTGTCCTGCGCCACGTGCGCCACGCGTTGGCCAAGCAGCAGCAACTCCATGGCCCGCATCAGTCGCCATTGCTGGCGCCAGGCCTGGTAGCTCATGCCGGTATCACGCTGCATCAACCGGCCGACGGTACGCGCGCTCAGGCCCGTGCGCGCGGCCAGCTCCTCCAGTTCGGGCGGCAGCTGCTCGGCCACCGGCAGGCACCGTGCGATCCGCGGATCACGAGGCAAAGGCAGGTCCATCGGTGCCACCGGTGCAGCAGCGATTTCCAGCACGCACAACGCCAGTTGATGGCGTGCGCGCGGCGACTGCCAGTCATGGTCGAACGGCGCCTGCGCGATCGGCTCCAGCAAGGCCTGCAGCAGCGGCCCCACGCCGATGATCGCCGGCTGCCGGGGCAGTTGGGCCGACAGCGTGGCGTCGAAGTACAACGAACGGTAGTCGACCGCCTGGCGCATCTGCGCGCGATGGCGCAGCCCACCCGGAATCCACGCGGCGCGCGCGGGCGGCAGCAGGCTGATGCGATCACCGTAGGTCAGGCGCGTGCAGCCCTGCCGGGTGTACAGCAGCTGCGCGCGTGCATGCTGGTGCCAACCCGAGTCGTGATCCGCCAGTGAGGCTGCAATCCCCAGCACCGGAGCGCTCCAGGCATCGGCGTCGAAGTGCGCGTGCGGCTGCAACCAGGCCATGTCTGATTTCATACATTCAATGACAGGATAGACAGAGTGCGCCATTGCGGGCGAGACCACAATGCGCGGCCCTTCTTCCTGGAGCGCCCGCATGTCGCGCCGCCTGTTGTTGCTCACCATTGCACTGCTGATGTTCCCGCAGTTGGCACAGACCCTGTACAGCCCGGCCCTGGCCGATCTGGCCGAACGCTTCGCCCTGCCGCCGAGTGCCGCCAGCCAGGCCATGAGCCTTTACCTGTTCGGCTTCGCTGCAGGCGTGCTGCTGTGGGGGCGCCTGGCCGATCGTATCGGTCGTCGCCCTGCCCTGCTATGCGGGCTGGCCGTGTTCGCAATGGCCGCCTGCGGCGGCCTCCTGGCCAGCACCTTCGGCCACGTCCTGCTGGCACAGGCACTGGCCGCACTGGGTGCGGCGGCGGCCTCGGTGGTAACCCAGACCGTACTACGCGACCACCTGCAGGGACCCGCGTTGGCGCAGGCGTTCTCCTGGATCGGCATGGCCCTGGCCCTGAGCCCGGCCATCGGCCTTGCACTGGGCACGCTGCTGGTCGCCGCCCATGGCTATGTCGGCGTACAGTCCGGCCTGCTGCTGATCGCTGCCCTGCTGGCAGTCGCATGCCTGGCGGGCCTGCGCGAAAGCCGCCCTGCACAGATCCCGCACGCGCCCATGCTGCCGTTGCTGCGGGAACTGCTGCGCGATCGCTGGATCTGGTCACACGCGTTGCTGGTGATGGCCTTCAACGTGGCGATGTACAGCTGGTATGTGCTCGGCCCCTTCGTGTTTGCGCGCCTGCACTGGCCAGCCACCTGGTTCGGCGCCAGCGGCGCGGTGCTGGCACTGGGCTCGGCACTGGGCGCGTGGGGCAATGGCCGCCTGCTGCGTGCAGGCGTTGCCGCAACCACGCGTATCCGCATCGC
Organism: Stenotrophomonas sp. YJH_SMC_64; assembly: GCF_059371375.1. Taxonomy (NCBI): domain Bacteria; kingdom Pseudomonadati; phylum Pseudomonadota; class Gammaproteobacteria; order Lysobacterales; family Lysobacteraceae; genus Stenotrophomonas; species Stenotrophomonas sp. YJH_SMC_64. Next base: position 184,514 of record NZ_JCAFUN010000008.1, read on the forward strand.
CGCAGGACTGGTTCTGACGGGAGGCCTGCTGGCCGCGCTGCTGCATGATCACCCTGCCCTGATCGCGGCGATGGTGCCGGTGGTGACGGGCTTCGGCCTTGCCATTCCCAATGTGCTCGGCCAGGCCCTGCGCGGCTATCCACACTGTCTCGGCAGCGCAGGCGCGCTGTTCGGCCTGCTCTACTACCTGTTGATCGGTGCGGCAATGGCGCTGGTCGGTGCGGTGCAGATGCTGGCACCGACCGTTATCGCGTGTGGCCTACTGGCCTTGTGGCTGCAACGGCGGCGTCCCGCTGCAGCCTAGGAATTGCTGCAAAAGCAGCGCACTGTGCTGGCCTTCCGGGAACGGCTTTGATTCCCCGGCTATCGTGCGCGCGCTCCCACACAAGGCAGATGCCCATGATCACCATCACCGCCGAACAGGCCCGCGCCAACGTCGATGCCGCCAAGCGCCCGATCGAACTGTTCTACCGCGATCTCGACAACGCCATCCAGATCGGCTCGGAAAATGGCCGCCGCTACATCGTGTTCGGCTTCAGCCAGGTGATGGCCAGCGAGCAGCTCGTCGAAGACGTGGTCGCACAGCTGCTGAAGAATGGTTTCGGTGTCGAACGGTTGTTGAGCGATTCCGAACAGCACTACATCCGCATCAGCTGGGGAACTGCCGCGCCGTCGCGCCTCAGCGCCGGCTGAGGGTGAACGCGGTGCCGTCCACGCCCAGATCCCAGCCCTTGCCGGTACCGGACAGGGCCAGCGAGATGTCGCCCTTGGTCATCACCTGCGCGTTGCTGGACTTCACCGCACCGGCATGCGCGCCCACCGAGGCGTAAGTACCCAGCAGCTCGTTGACGCTGACTGCGCCGGTGAAGCTGCCACGTCCGTTGGTGATCTTCGACTTGCCCACGGTCAGACCGCCGCCCTTCATCTGGATGCGCACCGGCATGCTGGCGCCATTGCTGCAGGTGACCGTGCCATTGCCGGATGCAGTCTTGTAGATCAGCGACCAGCCAGAGAGGTTGTAGCGCAGCTCGCAGTCGAGGTTGCCAGCGGCGTGCGCGGCCGGGGCCAGCGATGCGGCAGACAGGGCAAGCAGCAGGGCGAAGGGCTTGTTCATGGCAGGACTTCCAGTTCGGTCGGACTGCCGGCGAATCTAGCAGCGCGCGCGTGCACGTTGGATGCAGGCGCACGCGCTGGTGCAGCAGTGTTCAGGCCGGTGCTCAGGCCTGTTCGTCCAGGTGGAAGGCATCGGCATCGAGCATCGCCGGGAAACGCGCGCGGTGTGCGGCCAGCGCCTCGGCCGAGATGGTGGTGGTGACCACCTGTTCGCGTTCGCGGATCTCCACCTGCGGCTGGCCGAGGAAATCCAGCACCGCGCTGTCGCCTGCGTAGTGCAGCTGGTTGCCATCGACACCGACGCGGTTTACCGCTGCCACGAAGCACAGGTTTTCAATCGCACGTGCACGCAGCAGCGTCTTCCACGCATAGGCGCGTGCCGACGGCCAGTTGGCGACGAAGATCTGCAGGTCGAAATCCAGCTGCTGCGGACGCTCCACGTTGTAGCGGTTGCGGCAGAACACCGGGAAACGCAGGTCGTAGCAGACCTGCGGATTGATCCGCCAGCCCTTCCATTCCACGCTCAGGCGGTCGCGACCGGCGGCATAGCGCTCGTGCTCGCCGCCGTAACGGAACAGGTGGCGCTTGTCGTAGTACTGCAGGTCGCCATCGGGCGTGGCGAACAGCAGGCGGTTGTAGACGCCCTCGCCGTCGCGCAGCTGCACGCTGCCGATCACCGCCGCGTTCAAGGTCCTGGCCTGTTCGCGCACCCAGGCCACGGTCGGGCCGTCCATGCCTTCGGCCTGGGCAATGGCGTCGTTGGAGAAACCACTGGTGAAGGTCTCCGGCAGGATCACCAGGTCGGTGGTGCCGGCCAGCGGTGCGAGCAGCGCGCCGTAGTAGGCGCGGTTGCCGGCCGGATCGTGCCAGCGGGTGTCGCCCTGGACGAGGGAAATGCGCAGGTCCTGCATGTTCACGCCTCCGCTCAGAGCAGGCGCAGGCGTTCGATCGCCGCGTCCATCGTTGCTTCATTCTTGGCAAAGCACAGGCGCACCAGGCGCTGGCCGGCCGGCGGGTTTTCGTAGAACGGCGACAGCGGGATCGCGGTCACGCCCTTCTCGATGGTCAGCCACTTCACGAACTCATGGTCCGGCAGGTCGCTGATGGCCGAGTAGTCGACCAGCTGGAAGTAGCCGCCGGGGACCGGCAGCGCCTTCAGGCGGGTGCCGGCCAGCTGCTCGCGGAAACGGTCGCGCTTGGCCTGGTAGAACGCGCCCAGCTCCAGGTGGTGTTCGGGTTCGTCGCGGATCATCGCGGCGAAGCCGTACTGCGCCGGGCCGAAGCTGGTGAAGGTGTTGTACTGGTGCACCTTGCGGAACTCGGCGGTCAGTGCCGGCGGTGCGATCGCATAGCCGATCTTCCAGCCGGTGCAGTGATAGGTCTTGCCGAAGCTGGAGATGACGAACGCGCGCTCGCGCAGTTCCGGGTAGCGCAGCGCCGATTCATGGCGGCGGCCGTCGTAGATGATGTGTTCGTACACCTCATCGGAGATCAGGTAGATCTGCGTGCCACGCAGCAGCTCGGCCAGTGCCTGCATGTCCTGCGCCGACAGCATCGCGCCGGACGGGTTGTGCGGGGTGTTGACGATCAGCATGCGGGTGCGCGGGGTGATCGCCGCACGCACGCGGTCCCAGTCGACCGCGAAGGTCTGCGGATCCAGCGACACATGCACGGCCTTGGCACCGGCCAGGTCGATCGCCGGTTCATAGCAGTCATACGCCGGGTCGAGCACGATCACTTCCTCGCCGGCACGCACCACGGCGTGGATGGCGTTGAAGATGGCCTCGGTACCGCCACTGGTGACGGTGATCTCGCTGTCCGCATCGACCTGCGCGCCGTAGCAGTCCAGCGCCTTCTGCGCGATGGCCTGGCGCAGCGGCGCCACGCCGGTCATCGGCGGGTACTGGTTCAGCCCGGCGGCCATCGCCCTGGCGGTCTCGTCGATCAGGCGCTGCGGCGCCGAAAAGTCCGGGAAACCCTGGCCCAGGTTGACTGCGCCGTGTTCGGCGGCGAGCTGGGACATCACGGTGAAGATCGTGGTACCGACCTTGGGCAGCTTGGTGTTCGGTTGCATCGGCCTGGGCTGTGGGGGAACAGGCCTGCGAGTTTACGCAATCCGCGCGTCGGTAGTGCCGGCCGCTGGCCGGCACCCCTGGGACGATCTGCGACGCCGGGTCGCATCTGCCGGCCAGCGGCCGGCACTACCATCGGCATTCACCGCTACAATTGCCATCGCACTCCGGCATGAAGACCCCTGCCCCTTGAACACCCCTGCATTGCTGGCCGCCAGCGGCCTGAGCTTCTCCCGCAATGACGAGCCGGTGTTCGGCCCGCTGGACTTCCATGTGGACGCCGGCGAAGCCCTGCTGGTGCAGGGCGGCAATGGCGCCGGCAAGACCACCCTGCTGCGCGTGCTGGCCGGCCTGGCCCGGCCCGGCGCCGGCCAGGTGCGGATCGACGGCAAGCCGGCGAGCAATGCCGAACGTGCACGCTACGTGGCCTACCTCAGCCATCTGCCGGCCCTGAAGCCAGACCTGGACACGCTGGAGAACCTGCACTTCCTGTGCGGCCTGCATGGACGGCGTGCGCGGCAGATGCCCGGCAACGCGCTGGCCATCGTGGGCCTGGCCGGTTATGAGGACACCCTCGTTCGGCATCTGTCCGCCGGGCAGAAGCGGCGGCTGGCACTGGCACGCATCTGGCTGTCGCCGGCGCCGCTGTGGCTGCTGGACGAGCCCTATGCCAACCTCGACCTGGAGGGCATCACCCTGGTCAACCGGATGATCTCGGCGCACCTGCGCGCCGGCGGCGCTGCGCTGGTCACCACCCATGGCGCCTACGCCGCACCGCCGGTGCGTACCCGCCAGCTCGACCTCGGCGGTGCCGCATGATCGCGCCGGGTACCGAACCAGGCCTGTGGCAGACCGCAGGCGCCCTGCTCAAGCGCGACCTGCGCCTGCTCTGGCGCCGCCGCGGCGATGCGCTGCAACCACTGCTCTTCGCGGTGCTGGTAGTGGTGCTGTTCGCGCTGGCCCAAGGCCGCGAACCACAGCTGCTGGCCACCACCGCGGGCGCGGTGCTGTGGCTGGCCGTGCTGCTGGCGGGACAGCTGTCGCTGGATTCACTGTTCCGTTCCGACGCCGAAGATGGCTCGCTGGAACAGTGGCTGCTGGCGCCGGTGCCGTTGGCCTGGCTGGTGCTGGTGCGCGTGCTCCTGCACTGGGCGACCACTGCGCTGCCGCTGATCGTGGTCAGCCCGCTGTTGGCCGAAATGCTGCATCTGCCGCATGACCGGCTGCCGATGTTGCTGGCATCGTTGCTGCTGGGAACGCCGTTGCTGAGCCTGATCGGTGGCGTGGTCGCCGCACTGACCGTTGGCATCCGACGCTCTGGTATTCTCGTGGCGCTGCTGTCGCTGCCGCTGTACGTGCCGGTGCTTGTGTTCGGCGCCGGCAGCCTGGCGGCAGCCGGACGCGGGCAGGATCCGGTCGGTGCGCTGCTGATGCTGGGCGCTGGCCTGCTGCTCGCGCTGGTGCTGGCTCCGCTGGCCACTGCCGCTGCAATACGTATTTCTCTGAGTTGACCGAGCTGAGAGCCAATCCACCCCTGCTGGATAGCCGCCACGCATGAATCCGATTGTCCGCTGGTTCCACCAACTCGGTTCGCCTCCCACGTTCGACCGTTTCGCTGCCCGCTGGTCGCGGGTGTTCTACCTCGCGGCGGTGCCGGTGCTGCTGGTCGGCATGTGGCAGGCGCTGCTGGTGGTGCCGCCGGAAGCCAAGCAGCTGGACAGCTTCCGCATCCTTTACATCCACGTGCCCAGTGCCTGGATGAGCCTGTTCGTATTCGCGCTGATGGCGCTGTATGCCGCCATCGCGCTGATCTGGCGGATCAAGGTCTGCGAGATCCTGGCCATGGCCTGCGCGCCGATGGGCGCCGGTTTCACCCTGATCACCCTGCTGACCGGCAGCATCTGGGGCAAGGGCACCTGGGGCACCTGGTGGGACTGGGACCCGCGCATGACCAGCGAGCTGGTGCTGCTGTTCCTGTACCTGGGCGTGATCGGCCTCTACCACGCCATCGAGGACCGCCGCAGCGCCGCACGTGCGGCGGGACTGCTGGCCATTGTCGGCGTCAGCCTGCTGCCGGTGATCCGCTATTCGGTGGACTGGTGGGGCGGCCTGCATCAGCGCCAGTCGATCAACGTGTTCGGTGAATCGGCGATCAGCAGCGCGATGATCGCGCCGCTGTGGTGGATGGTGATCGGCACCAAGTTCTGGTTCGCCGGTTCGGTGCTGGCCAAGGCGCGCGCCGACAATCTCGACCGCGAGGCCGGCAAGGCCTGGGTCGGTGGACGCGTCGGTGCCGAACGCCCGGTCCGGGAGGCCCAGCCATGACCCACCTTCCCTATTTGATCGGCGCCTACGCCGTGTTCGTGCTGGTGCTCGGCGCCGACGCCATCGGTTCGTGGCTGCGCCTGCGCGTGGCACGCCGGCTGGCACTGGCCCGCCAGCAGCGGCAGCAGACCCGCGCCGGCAGGCAGGACGCAGCTGTGCCGCTGTCGACGGAGCTGGAACGATGACCCCGGTACAGCGTCGCCGCTTGGCATGGGTGCTGCTGGCCCTGCTCGCCTCCGGGCTGGCCACTGCGCTGGTGGCGATGGCACTGGAGCGCAACATCGCCTACCTGTACACGCCTTCGGAAGTGCTGCGCGGTGATGTCGATGCGCAGTCGCGCTTCCGCTTGGGCGGCATGGTGGTGAAAGGCTCCTTCAATCGGCCGGTCGGCTCGCTGGAAGCACGTTTCGAAGTGACCGACGGCGACGCGCAGCTGGCAGTGACCACCTCGCGGATCCTGCCGGACATGTTCGCCGAAGGCACGGCGGTGGTCGCCAGCGGCCGCCTGCAGGGCGGCACCTTCGTCGCCGACGAAGTGCTGGCCAAGCACGATGAGAAGTACGTGCCGAAGGAAGTGGCCGACAAGATGGGCGATGCCCACCGCAAGCACGATGTGCCGGTGACGGCCCCCGAGGTGCGCTGAGTGCTGCCCGAACTGGGTCAGATCCTGCTGATGTGCGCATTGCTGGCCTCGCTGCTGCAGGCCGGCCTGCCGCTGGTCGGCGCACATCGCAACAACACGGCATGGATGGCGGTCGCACGGCCAGCCGCGTTCGCGCAGCTGCTGCTGCTCGCCGGCGCGTTCGCGGTGCTGACCGCCGCATTCGTGCAGCAGGATTTCTCAGTGCGCTACGTGGCCGAGAACTCCAATTCGCTGCTGCCGATGATCTACCGCTATTCGGCGGTCTGGGGCGCGCATGAAGGCTCACTGCTGATGTGGGCGCTGGTGCTGGCATTGTGGACCGGCGCGGTGGCGCTGTTCTCCCGGCACCTGCCGGCACCGGTGCAGGCGCGTGTACTGGCGGTGATGGGCATCGTCAGCGTCGGCTTCCTCGCCTTCCTGATCTTCACTTCCAACCCGTTCCTGCGCCTGAACCCGGCGCCGCTGGAAGGACGCGATCTCAACCCACTGCTGCAGGACCCGGGGCTGATCATCCATCCACCGATGCTGTACATCGGTTACGTGGGTTTCGCCGTTCCGTTCGCATTCGCGGTGGCGGCGCTGCTGGAAGGTCGCGTGGATGCGCGCTGGCTGCGCTGGACGCGGCCGTGGACGAACGTCGCGTGGGGCTTCCTGACCCTGGGCATCGCGCTGGGCAGCTGGTGGGCCTACTACGAGCTGGGCTGGGGTGGCTGGTGGTTCTGGGACCCGGTGGAAAATGCCAGCTTCATGCCCTGGCTGGTCGGCGCGGCACTGATCCATTCGCAGGCGGTCACTGAGAAGCGCGGCACCTTCGGCAGCTGGACCCTGCTGCTGGCGATCGCCGCCTTCGCGCTGTCGCTGCTGGGCACCTTCCTGGTGCGCTCCGGTGTGCTGACCAGCGTGCATTCGTTCGCTGCCGATCCCTCGCGCGGCCTGTTCATCCTGGTGTTCCTGTCGGTGCTGGTCGGCGGCAGCCTGCTGCTGTACGCGCTGCGCGCCAGCCAGCTGAGCGTGGACGCCGACGACCCGCGCCGTGGTTTCACCGCCACCTCGCGCGAGACCCTGCTGCTGGCCAACAACCTGCTGCTGGCCACGGCCTGCGCGATGGTGCTGCTCGGCACGCTGTATCCGTTGCTGGCCGATGCGCTGTCGCTGGGCAAGATCTCGGTCGGCCCGCCCTACTTCGGCAGCCTGTTCCTGCTGCTGATGGCGCCAATGATCCTGCTGCTGCCGTTCGGCCCACTGGTGAAATGGCAGCGTGACCAGCCCTCGCGCGCCTTCGCGCTGCTGGCACCGTGGCTGGGCCTGGCGCTGCTGCTGGGCGCGATGGCCTGGTGGCAGGCGCCGCAGAACGGCTGGAAGGCCGGCATCGGCGTGGCCGCTGCGGCCTGGGTCGCACTCGGTACCGCACGCTTCGTCTGGCAGCGACTGCGCGGCAACGGCCGCTTCACCGCCGAAATGCTCGGCATGATCGTTGCCCACGCCGGCATCGCCGTGTTCCTGGCCGGCGCGCTGCTGGTGGAAGCCTTGAACGTGCAGCGCGAAGTGGCGCTGGCCCCGGGCCAGCAGCTGGTGGTCGGTCGCTACGAAGTGCGCTTCGAGGGCGTGGACCATCGCGAAGGCCCCAATTTCATCGCCGACCGCGGTCACCTGCGGGTGTTCCGCGACGGCCGCGAACTGGACCTGCTGCACCCGGAGAAGCGCCAGTACGCCAGCGGCGGCCAGGTGATGACCGAGGCCGGCATCGATGCACGCTTCGACGGCGATGTCTACGTGGCATTGGGCGAGCCGCTGGGCAACAATGCATGGGCGGTACGGGTGCACATCAAGCCGTTCGTGCGCTGGATCTGGCTGGGCGCGCTGTTGATGGCCCTGGGCGGATTCATCGCCGCCGCCGACCGCCGTTTCCGTCGTCCGTAGGAGTTTCCATGTCCGAGTCCCCCGCCCCGCGCCCCTCCCGCCCGCTGCCGCCGGTAGCCATCGTGATCGGCGTGCTGTTTTTCTTCGGCCTGCTCGGGCTGATGATCTACGGGGTTATGAAATCGGGTGATCCGCAGCGCGACGTGCTGCCATCGGCGCTGATCGACAAGCCGGCGCCAGCGTTCGCGCTGCCGGTGCTGCACGACCCGGAAATGATCGTGCACAGCGACGAACTGCGTGGCGCGCCGTACCTGTTGAACGTGTGGGGCAGCTGGTGCGCGGCCTGCCGCGAGGAACACCCGGTGCTGACCCGTTTCGCCGAGAGCAAGCGCGTGCGCGTGATCGGCTACAACTGGAAGGATGAACCGACCGATGCCCTGCATTGGCTGGAACAGCTGGGCAACCCGTTCATGGTCGTGCTCAGCGACGTGGAAGGCCGCACCGCGATCGACTGGGGCGTGACCGCCGCACCGGAAACCTTCCTTGTCGACGGCAGCGGCATCGTGCGCTGGAAGTACAGCGGTGCGATGACCCAGCGCGTGGTCGACGAGAAGCTGATCCCGGCGCTGGAGAAGATCGAGAAGGCCCAGGGCAATGCCGGCAGCACGTTGCACACGGCGCCCTGAGCCCATGCGCTGGCTGCTGGCGCTGCTGCTCCTGATGCTGCCGCTGGCCGCGCTGGCACAGCAGCCGCTGCATGATCCGCAGCCGCTGCAGTTCCGCGATGGCGCCGAAGAACGCCGCTTCCACGACCTGGCCGCGCAGCTCCGCTGCGTGCAGTGCCAGAACCAGTCGCTGGCCGATTCCAACGCGCAGATCGCGCAGGACCTGCGCCGCGAGGTGCTGCAGCTGATGCAGCAGGGCCACGACGACGCGCAGATCAAGCAGTTCCTGGTCGCGCGCTACGGTGAGTTCGTGCTCTATCAGCCACCGTTGCAGCCGGGCACCTGGCTGCTGTGGGGCGGTCCCCTGCTGATGCTCGGTGCGGGTGCTCTGGTGGTGCTGGGCATCGTCCGCCGCCGTGGCCGTACGGTTGGCGCCGCAGCGGCCGGCAAGGCCGATGAAGGAGACGGATGGTGAGCCATTGGCTGCCGATGCTGGCCGGTCTGGTTGCTGCGTTGATGGCAGCGCTGGTGCTGTGGCCGCTGCGCCACTCTGGCCGCCGCGGTTTCGTGGTCGGCGTGTTCGCACTGGGCGTGGCCGGTGCCTGCCTGTATCTGCTGGTCGGTGATCCGCGTGCAGCACAGGTGCAACCGACGCCTTCGGTAGCCACCCTGCGCGATGGCGTGCAGGCCCTGCAGGATGCACTGAAGCGTGACCCACAGCGGGCCGATGGCTGGGCGCTGCTGGGCCGGTCGCAAGCCGAACTGGGCAATGCCGCAGCCGCGGCGGACGCGTTCGCGCGGGCCGCCACTCTCGCCCCGGAAGACCCCGGCGTGCTGGTGGAGGCGGCGCAGGCACGTGCGCAGGCCGATGCCGGCAAGCAGTTCGATGACACGGCGATGGCCTGGCTGCAGCAGGCGCGTGCGCTGGCGCCCGATGCCGAGCGTGCCAGCTGGCTGCTGGGTATCGCCCTGCGTCAGCGCGGAAAGAATGCCGAGGCCGCAGATGTGTGGAGCGGCCTGCTGCCACGGCTTGAGCCCGGCGTCGCGCAGGCGCTGCAGGCGCAGATCGCCATCGCCCGTGAAGCCGCCGGTCAGCCGTCCGATGCAGCCGTTGCGGCGCCACCGGCGCTGTTGCAGGTGCGCGTGCAGTTGCCTGCGTTGAAGGGCACCGAGTGGCCGGCCAGCACCCAGGTATTCGTGCTGGCCCGCGCCGTGGGTGGACCGCCGATGCCGGTGGCCGCACGCAAGCTGCCCTTGGCCGGATTCCCGGCCACGGTCGGGCTGGGTGACGCTGACAGCCCGATGCCAACCGCACCGCTGTCGGCCCATCGCGAAGTGGAAGTGCTGGCACGCATCTCGCGCACCGGCAGCGCCAACCGCAGCGAAGATGACCTGCAGAGCGTGCCGGTGAAGGTGAGCCTGCCCCACGACGGTGTTGTGGAGCTGCGCTTCCCGTAACGCGCCGCGGTAGTGCCGGCCGCTGGCCGGCAACCTCATGAATCGTGATGCGCCTGCGAGGTTGCCGGCCAGCGGCCGGCACTACCTGCATCGCCGATGGAAACCAGCGTGTCGCCAGCTCCACATGCGGCCCCGCTAGAATGCCTGCATGACCGAATTCATCCCGCCCGGCACCCGCTTCCACGCCCTGCCCTCGCCCTTCCCGTTCAAGCGCGGCGGCGCCCTGCACGGCGCGCGCGTCGCCTATGAGACCTGGGGAACACTGGCGGCCGACGCCAGCAACGCGATCCTGATCGTGACCGGCCTCTCGCCGGATGCACATGCGGCAGCCAACGACGCCAACCCGGCAGCGGGCTGGTGGGAAGGCATGGTCGGACCCGGCAAGGCGATCGATACCGACCGCTGGTTCGTGGTCTGCGTGAACTCGCTGGGCAGCTGCAAGGGCTCGACCGGTCCGGCCTCGCTCAACCCGGCCACCGGCCAACCGTATCGTCTCGACTTCCCCGAGCTGTCGATCGAAGACGGCGCGCGCGCCGCGATCGAAGTCGTGCGCGCCCTGGGCATCGAACAGCTGGCCTGCGTGGTCGGCAATTCGATGGGCGGCATGACCGCGCTGGCCGTGCTGATGCTGCACCCGGGCATTGCGCGCAGCCACGTCAACATTTCCGGCAGCGCGCAGGCGCTGCCGTTCTCGATCGCGATCCGCTCGCTGCAGCGCGAAGCGATCCGCCTTGATCCACGCTGGAATGGTGGCCACTACGACGACGACGCGTATCCCGAGTCCGGCATGCGCATGGCGCGCAAGCTGGGCGTGATCACCTACCGCTCGGCACTGGAATGGGATGGCCGCTTCGGCCGCGTGCGGCTGGATTCGGACCAGACCGACGACGATCCGTTCGGTCTGGAATTCCAGGTGGAAAGCTACCTGGAAGGCCACGCACGGCGCTTCGTGCGTTTCTTCGACCCCAACTGCTATCTGTACCTGAGCCGCTCGATGGACTGGTTCGACCTGGCCGAGTATGCCGATGGCGATGTGCTGGCCGGGCTGGCGAAGATCCGGGTGGAGAAGGCGCTGGCCATCGGCGCCAACACCGACATCCTGTTCCCGGTGCAGCAGCAGCAACAGGTCGCCGATGGCCTGCGTGCCGGAGGCGCTGACGCCCATTTCATCGGATTGGAGTCACCGCAGGGTCACGACGCCTTCCTGGTCGATTTCGAGCGTTTCGGCCCCGCCGTGCGCGGCTTCCTCGACGCGCTGTAAGTGGCGTGGCGGCGTAACCTCGCGTTGGCCGCGTTCGGCGCGTTGATCGCGCTGATGGTCAGCGGTGTGCTGCCGCTGTGGCTGGGCGGCTGGTGCATGCTGACCAGCGCGGTGTCGTTCGCGCTGTACGGCCAGGACAAGCGCGCGGCGCAGCGAAAGCAATGGCGCATTCCCGAACGCACCCTGCAACTGCTGGCCTTTGCCGGTGGCTGGCCGGGCGCGCTGCTGGGCCAGGCGCTGTTCCGACACAAGCACCGCAAGGCCGCATTCCAGTGGGTGTTCTGGTTGTGCGTGCTGGCCAACGTGGCCTCGATCGCGGTGATGCTGCGCGAGTTCTCGCGGTAACCGTTCGAATGGGTAATGCCGGCCGCTGGCCGGCAATTCCGTGTCCGTATCAGGCGCCATGAGGTTGCCGGCCAGCGGCCGGCACTACCGGTTCACGCTTCGCGGACCAGAGCCCCGTCGCGCAACCGGTACTGCGCATCGACCACGCCTTCGGGCAGGTCGTCGTGGGTGATCATCAACAGGCTGCGCCCGTCCAGCAAACCGGAAAGGTCCTGCAACAGCGCGCGTGCGGTATCCACGTCGAGGCCTTCGGTCGGTTCGTCCAGCAGCAGGATCGGCGCATTGCGCAGCAGTGCACGGGCCAACGCCAACCGCCGCGCCTGCCCGGCCGACATCGTCGCGCCGTTCTCGCCCACCCAGGCCTGCAGGCCGCCGTTGCGCTCGGCCCATTCGCCCAGGCGCACGCGGCGCAGCACCGCCCACAAGGCGGCGTCGCTGGCATCGGGATCACCCAACCGCAGGTTCTCGGCCACGCTGCCGGCAAACACCGGCGCGTTCTGCGGCAGCCACGCCAGTTGCCGGTGCCAGTCGGCCTGGGCGAAATCACGCAGATCGCGGCCACCGTAGGTCAGCCGCCCCTGCTGCGGATCCCACAACCGCAGCAGCAGGCTCGACAGCGTGGTCTTGCCGCTGCCGCTGTCTCCACGGATGGCGATGCGTTCGCCTGGCGCCAGGGTCAGCTGCAGGCCGGACAACACCGGCCGCGCGCCGCCTGGCCACTGGAAATGCACGTCATCCCAATGCACGCGCGCAGCCGGCGGCACCACCTGTGGCGCCTGCGGATCGTCCACCGTCGGCGGTTGCTCGACGATCGCCTGCAGGCGATCGGCGGAAATGCGCCCGGACTGCAGCGACTGCCAGGCCAGGCCCATGCCGGCCCACAGCTCGATCAACGCCACGGTGAGGAACACCAAACCTGCGGCCATTTCCGGTGCGATGCGCCGCTGCTCGGCCGCGTGCAGGGCCAACGCCAGCATCGCCACCAGGCCCAGCCCGGCCACCAGGCCATGCAGGGTCGAGGCCGCGATCAGGCGCCAGCGCCGACGACGATCCCGCGAGGCCAGCTGCTTGGCAGCTACGCGTACCTTCAGCTGCCAGGCCGCATCGGCGTGCAGCGCGGCCAGGTCACCCGCACCTTCCAGCCCTTCGAATGCAGCGGTACGCAATGCGGCACGATGCGCGGCACGGTCGGCCTCTTCGTCGTCATGGCCACGCACGCCCAGCCACGGCACCCCGAAGGCGATCAGCAGCGCCAGCACCGCCAGCAGCACCGCAGCCGACGGCAGGATCAGTGCCGCCGAAACGATCGCGACCAGCGACAATCCGCCCAACGCCACCAGCGGCCCGATCGCACGCACCAGCAGGCCGTCCACTTCACCGATGTCGCCGAGCAGGCGCGCCAGAAGGTCGCCGGTGCGCGTAGCCCCCAATCGTGCGGGTGCCAGCGGCAACGCGCGGCGGAAGAACCACACGCGCAGGTCGCGGGCGATGCGCAGCGTGGCGTCGTGGCCGACCAGCTTCTCGAAATAGCGCGACACGATGCGCGCCATCGTCAGCCCGCGTATACCCGCGGACGGTGAGAAGAAGTTGAAGCCTTGGCCGAGGCCGGCCGCACCAGCCAACGCGGCGGCGGTGAGGAAGCCACCGGACAGGCCAAGCAAGGCGGTGCCGGCCAGCATGGTGGTCCACAGCAGCAGCACGGTCAGCAGCAGGCGCGGCCGATGGCGCAGGAACACCGCACGCAGCGAATCAGGCGAACGGCTCATGCGCGCACCGCCTGTGCCGGTTCGACCAGGCGCCCTTCCGGCAGCAGCAGGCAGCGGTCGGCCCAGGCGATCACCGCCGGGCTGTGGGTGGCGACCACCACACTGCGGCCCCGCGCATAGGCAGCCAGGCTGCGCAGCAGTGCGGCCTCGGTATCGGCGTCGAGAAACGCGGTGGGTTCGTCCAGCAACAGCACCTGCGGGTCGCGCAGCAACAACCGGGCCAGGCCGATACGACGGGCTTCGCCGCCGGACAGGCCGAAGCCACGTTCGCCGATCACCGTGTCCAGGCCCTGTGGCAGGCGCTGTGCGAACTGCAGCACCTGCGCGGCCTCGGCCACCGCACGAAGACGCGCATCGCTGGCACCGGGATCAGCCAGCCGCAGGTTGTCGGCGATGCTGCCGTGGAACAGGTACGGACGCTGGCTGGCATAGGCCACCTGCACGCCAGGCCGCAGCTGCAGCTTGCCGGCGCGCGGCGGCAGCCAGCCGGCCAGCGCTTCCAGCAGGGTGCTTTTACCGGAGCCGCTGGGACCAACCAGGGCCAGGCGCTGGCCCGGCTCCAGCCGCAGGTCCAGATCCTGCAGCACATCCTGCGGCGCGCCCAGCGGACGCAGCACCAGCCCTTGTGCCTGCAGCGGCGGCAAGGCGGCCTCGGCCGGCTCCACCGCCAGCGGTGCAACCTCGTTCTCGATCAGGCCCTGCTCATCGGGCAGCGACTGCAGCAGGCGCTCCACTTCGGCGGCGGCGGCCAGTGCATTGGCGCGATCATGGTAGTGCGCGGCCAGCCGTCGCAGCGGCGCATAGAATTCCGGTGCCAGCAGCAGGCAGAACAGCCCCGCACCCAGCGTCGGCACCGCTGCATGCAGCGACATCATGCCCAGATAGCTCAGGCCCAGGTACAGCGCCACCATCGCCACGCTCACCGAGGCGAAGAATTCCAGCACCGTGGACGACAGGAAGGCAATCCGCAGCACCTTCAGCGTGCGCACGCGCACGCCTTCAGCGGCGGCCTCGATACCCTCCAGCTCGGCGTCACCGCGGCCATACAGGCGTAGCAGGCCCAGGCCCTTGATCCGGTCGGCGAAATGGCCGCTCATGCGTGCCAGCTCACCCAGCTGCGCACGGCCGGCCGCTTCGGCGCCCCAGCCCACCAGCATCATGAAAAATGGCACCAGCGGCGCAGTGAACAGCAGGATCAGCGCCACCACCCAGTCGACCCAGGCGACAGCGGCCAGGATCAGCAGCGGCACCACCACCACTTCAGTGCGCACCGGCAGGAAGCCGCTGTAATAGCTCTCGATCGCATCACCGTGATGCAGCATCAGTTCGCCCAGTTCGCCGGTGCGGCGCTGCCGCAGCCACAGTGGGCCGTGGCCCAGCAGGCGTGCGAACACGCGTTCGCGCAATGCCAGGCGTGCGGCGTCGGCCACGTCACCGGCGGCGGCCTGGGTGGCGCTGCCCAGCAGGGTGCGCAGCACCAGGATCACCGCCAATCCCGCCAGCACCGGCAGGCCAGAGGCCAGCGGCACGCGCTCCACCAGCACCTGCTGCACCAGCCAGGCGATGGCGGCAGCCTGGCCGATCAACAGTGCGCCGGACAGGCTGATGCACAGCGCGGCCAGGCGCTGGCGGCCCCGGGCGGAGCGTGCCAGGTCGGCCAGCCAGGCCGTGCGCACACGCCGCTGGCGGGCGGTTTCAGCTTCCGGGGACAGGCCGTCAGGGGTCGTTTCGGCAGCGCTCAAGAGGTCTTCACGGGCAACGGGGGAGACACGGCATTGTAGGCGCAGGCAATAGCCCGCCCCTGCGGCCGGCGGTCGCAGTCTTCATCAGGTTGGCATACGATCAACCGGGGCACCTGTTCATACATTGATCTGGATCAAGGCTGTTTGAAGTAGTCGGTCACATCATTCACGTCGTAGACCACCCTTCCCGCCACCTGCAACGGCACTATCCAACGAGGTAGCCAGGCCATGATTGATCAGACAGTCGTAGAACTGTCGCGGCTGCAATTCGCGCTGACCGCGATGTACCACTTCCTATTCGTACCGCTCACCCTCGGCCTGTCCTTCATGGTGGCCATCATGGAGAGCGTGTATGTGATGACCGGCAAGGAGATCTGGCGCAGGATGACCCTGTTCTGGGGCGTCCTGTTCGGCATCAACTTCGCCATGGGCGTTGCCACCGGCATCGTCATGGAATTCCAGTTCGGCATGAACTGGTCCTACTACAGCCACTACGTGGGTGACATCTTCGGTGCGCCACTGGCCATCGAAGGCCTGATGGCGTTCTTCCTGGAAGCGACCTTCGTCGGCCTGTTCTTCTTCGGCTGGAACCGCCTGAGCAAGGTCAAGCACCTGATGGTGACCTGGCTGATGGCGCTGGGGACCAACCTGTCGGCGATCTGGATCCTGGTGGCCAATGGCTGGATGCAGAACCCGACCGGTGCGGTGTTCAACCCGGAAACCATGCGCATGGAAGTGGTCGACTTCATGGCGGTGGTGTTCAACCCGGTGGCGCAGGCCAAGTTCGTGCACACCGTCAGCGCCGGCTACGTGACCGGTGCGGTGTTCGTGATGGCGATCAGCGCGCTGTTCCTGCTGCGCAACAAGCACAAGGACCTGGCCCGTCGTTCGTTTGCGGTGGCCGCGGCGTTCGGCCTGCTGTCATCGCTGTCGGTGGTCGTGCTGGGTGACGAGAGCGGTTACGCCGCCAGCGAACACCAGAAGATGAAGCTGGCCGCGATCGAAGCGATGTGGGAGACCGAGCGTGCGCCGGCCGACTTCACCGCCTTCGGCATCCCGAACCAGGAGACCCACCAGAACGACTACGCGGTGAAGATCCCCTACCTGATGGGCCTGATCGCCACCCGCTCGTTGAACCAGCCGATTCCCGGCATCCTGGAACTGGTCGAGCGCGCCGAACACCGCGTGCGTGGCGGCCAGCTGGCCTACGGTGCATTGGAACGCCTGCGCGCCAACAAGAACGACGTTGAAGCGCGCGAGATGTTCGACCGTCACTGGCAGGACCTGGGCCACGGCCTGCTGCTCAAGCGCTATCGTGATGACATCCTCAACGCCACCCCGCAGGAAATCTCGCAGGCGGCGATGGACACGGTGCCGCGCGTGATGCCGTTGTTCTGGACCTTCCGCGTGATGGCCGGCCTCGGCTTCTACCTCATCGCTTTCTTCGCCCTGGCCTTCTACTACTCCTGCCGCAACAATTTCCAGGACAAGCGCTGGTTCCTCAAGCTGGCCCTGTGGACGCTGCCGGCACCGTGGATCGCGATCGAGTGCGGCTGGTTCGTGGCCGAGTATGGTCGCCAGCCGTGGGCGGTCGATGGCGTGCTGCCGACCTTCTATGCAGCATCGGGGCTGGCCCTGCATGAAATCGTGCTGACCCTGGCCGGCTTCACCGCCATCTACACCGCGCTGATCGTGGTCGAGATCAAGCTGATGCTCAAGGCGATCCGCAAGGGTCCGGACGAGGTGCTGCCGTCACTGCAGTCGCCCCAGCCGCATGCTTCCCACAATGCCTCGGCGCCGGCCGCCGGCCAGGCCTGAGGCAGGAGAACCAAGATGGATTTCATTCTTCTGGACTACACCACGCTGCGCGTGATCTGGTGGCTGCTGCTCGGCATCCTGCTGATCGGTTTCGCCGTGATGGATGGTTTCGACCTGGGCGTGGGCACCCTGCTGCCCTTCGTCGCCCGCAACGACGCTGAGCGCCGGCTGGTGATCAATACCATCGGTCCGGTATGGGAAGGCAACCAGGTGTGGCTGATCCTGGGCGGCGGCGCGATCTTCGCCGCATGGCCGCCGCTCTACGCGGTCAGCTTCTCCGGGTTCTACCTGGCGATGTTCGTGATCCTGTTCGCGCTGATCCTGCGACCGGTCGGCTTCAAGTTCCGCAGCAAGATGCCCAGCGAGCGCTGGCGCAACACCTGGGACTGGGCGCTGTTCATCGGTGGCTTCATCCCGGCGCTGATCATGGGCGTGGCGGTGGGCAACGTGGTGCTGGGCGTGCCGTTCCACTTCGATGACAGCATGCGCATCTTCTACACCGGCTCGTTCTTCGGCCTGCTGATGCCCTTCGCGCTGCTGGCCGGCCTGCTCAGCGTGTCGATGCTGGTCGCCCACGGTGCCGCCATGCTGGTGCTGAAGACCGACGGCCCGGTGGCCGAACGTGCGGCCCGTTTCGGCAGCATCGCCGCGATCATCGCCTTCGTGCTGTTCGCGGTGGGCGGTGCCTGGGTGGCCTTCGGCCTGCCGGGTTACCAGATCACCTCGCAGGTGGTCACCGACGGCGCCACCAATCCGCTGCTGAAGACCGCCGAACTCGGCGCCGCCGGTGGCTGGATGCGCAACTACAGCGCCATGCCGGCCACGATCCTGGCGCCGCTGCTGGGCCTGGCCGGACTGCTGGCCAGTGCGGTACTGCTGCGGGCCCGTCGCGGCGGCCTGGCCTTCATCGCCTCGGGGGCCGCCATCGCCGGCATCATCCTGACCGTCGGCTTTGCGATCTTCCCGTTCCTGCTGCCGTCCTCGAGCCAGCCCACCTCCAGCCTGACCGTGTGGGACGCCTCGTCCAGCCACCTGACCCTGTGGATCATGCTGCTGGCCACGGCGGTGTTCCTGCCGATCATCCTCGCCTACACCACCTGGGTGTACCGCGTGCTGAAGGGCAAGACCACCACCGAAGAGATGGGTAACAACCCGAACGCGTATTGATTGCTTGCACGTGTGCCGACCAACGGTCGGCACCTACCCGGAATGAAGGAGACTGATCATGTGGTATTTCGCCTGGATTCTCGGTGCCGGCCTCGCCTCGACGGTGGCCATCCTCAACGGCATGTGGTTCGAAGCCCGCGAGCAGAACCGCATCGAGAAGGAAAATCGTCGCTGAGCTGTAAAAAAGCCTTGCCGCCTTGGCCTTCACACGGTATCTTAGGCGGCTCCTTCGGGGTGTAGCTCAGTCTGGTAGAGCGCTACGTTCGGGACGTAGAGGTCGCAGGTTCGAATCCTGTCTCCCCGACCACTTCGGTGGTCGCATTGAAGCCTGGTGAAGTCGTCCAGGCTTTTTTGTTCCCTGAAGTGGCACTGCTTCGGCAGTGTGAAGAAAACAGCATTCACCCCTTGCCGCCATCGGGGTGAATCGCTAGAATAGGCGGCTCCCTTCGGGGTGTAGCTCAGTCTGGTAGAGCGCTACGTTCGGGACGTAGAGGTCGCAGGTTCGAATCCTGTCTCCCCGACCACTTCGGTGGTCACCAAGAAGCCTGGAAGACATCACTGTCCTCCGGGTTTTTTTGTATCAGGCACCTGGCCGCCCGCATGACGGGACCTTGCCGGAGCCCGCACGTACAATGGCCGCGCTGCCGGCCCGCCAGCAGCCCCTCCCCCACCTGCCGCTTCGGCGTAGACCGATGCCGGCGCTGCATGCCATTGCCCCGGCGTGCGACACCTGCAAGGACCACCGATGAGTTCCTCCACTTCCGATTCGCCGTCGCTGCTGCACGGCCGCGTCCTCGCATTCGCCGCGATCCTGCTGGCAGCGATCAACCTGCGCACCGCGGTCACCTCGATCACCCCGCTGCTGGACGTGCTCGGCCAGCAGTTCGGTTTCGGTACCACCATGACCGGCGTGCTGGGCATGCTGCCGACCGCGTCGTTCGCACTGTTCGGCGTGGCCACGCCGGCGCTGGCGCGGCGCCTGGGCCTGGAGCGCACCACGCTGCTGGCGATGGTGATGGCGATGGCCGGCCTGCTGCTGCGTTCCAGCGCCGGCAACGTCGGCACGCTGCTGTTGGGTTCGGTGGTGGCACTGGCCGGCATGGGCATCGGCAACGTGGTGGTGCCGCCGCTGGTGAAGCGCTATTTCGCCAACAAGGTCGGCACCATGAGCACGCTCTACATCAGCGTGCTGCAGCTGGGCACCATGCTGCCGGCGCTGCTGGCGGTGCCGGTGGCCAACGCCGCAGGCTGGCGCGTGTCGCTGGGCATGTGGGCACTGCTGGCACTGGCCGCAGCATTGCCGTGGCTGGTTCTGGCCAGGCGCGCACCGAAGCCGCAGGCAGATGCCACCGACCCGGCCGCACAGCCGCATGGGAAAGTCTGGCGCACCTCACTGGGCTGGAGCATGACGCTGATGTTCGGCATGACTTCGCTGATGACCTATTCGATGTTCACCTGGCTGCCACGCATCGTGGTCGAGGCCGGCGGCACACCGGCCTTTGGTGGCGTGATGGTGGCGGTGTTCTCGGCGCTCGGGCTGCTGCCGTCGCTGGTCATTCCATCCATGGCAGTTCGCATGCAGAACCCGTTCCCGCTGGTGCTGATCGGCTTCTTCTCGTTCGTGATCGCCTTCACCGGCCTGCTGCTGGCACCGATGAAGGCCCCCCTGCTGTGGGCGTGCCTGCTCGGCGTCGGTCCATCCACCTTCCCGCTGGCGCTGACCCTGATCAACCTGCGCACGCGCACCCCCACCGGCTCGGCGGCACTGTCCGGCTTCATGCAGGGCGTGGGTTACAGCTTCAGCTGTCTGGGGCCGTTCCTGGTCGGCTGGCTGCATACGGTCAGCAACGGCTGGACGCTCCCGTTCAGCTTCCTGTTCGGCTGCGCCACCCTGATGCTGTGCGCCTCCTGGGTGGCCTGCAAGCCGCGCAAGCTGGAAGACCTCTGGTAAGCCGCGCAGGGCCTCGCAACCGGCCCTACCTACCGCTCGTCAGCCCGTCTGCGCATTTTGACACCGGGCTGACAATTCCGGGCGGATAGTGCCCACGAATGCCCATCCTTGCCGCGTGCCGGCATCGGGCATGGGGGCGGCAGCGCCGCCCAGGCCGCCATTCGGTGTGCGGGGGACTCTCGTTTCAGACAAGACATTGCAGGTCGCTGTCCGGGTTTGTATCCGTCCTTGCTGGACGGGAATGCACGAAGGGAGTGACGCGGGCCACGGCCACGCCAAAAGCTGGCATGTGATGTGCGTCACATTTCTCAGGTTGTCTGGTTCGGAAGCCAAGGGGGTCCCCAATGGTTGTCCACCGCCGGCTGGCGCTCTGCGTCGGCCTTGCCTGTACCGCCCTGGCCTGGGCCAGCAGCGCTGCCCCGCCTGACCGCGAGGCGGCCCTGGCCGAGATCGGCCGCTACCGCGACCAGGCCCGCTGGCTGGATGCCCTCGGTGCGATCGAGCGCGCCAGCCAAGAGCAACCCAACGACGACCTGCTGTTCAAGCTGCGCGTACTGACCCTGGGCGACATCGGCAACGCCTGGCGCGCCTGGGAGCTGTACCAGCAGCGCCCGCAGCTGTTCGACGCTGCACAGAAGCAACGCATCGAAGGCGACTACCTGGCCAAGCTGGTGGTCTGGAGCCTGGCCTACAGCAGCAGCGAAGACAGCCGCCTGGAAGAAGCCGAATCGACCCTGGCGCGCATGCAGCGCTACCTGGGCAGCGAAGGCACCCCGCCCGCGCAGGCGCCGCTTCGCGTCCGCATGGACCGGCTGATCCTGCTCAACCGGCTGGGCCGCCATGCGCAGGTGCGCGAGGAAGCCCGCGCACTGCAGGCCGAAGGCCATGCCCTGCCCGACTATGTGCTGCCTGCGGTCGGCGATTCGCTGATGGGCACCCTGCATCCGGAAGAAGCCATACCGGTGCTGCAGGCGGCAGTGGCCGGCGACCCGACACGCGATGCCTCGCATTCGGAACTGGCCTATGCCTACCTGGAGAGCGAGCAGCAGGAAAAGGCGATCGACCTGCTGCAGGCCTGGCGTGACAAGGAGCCGGCGTGGCGCTGGAGCAACGGCAAGTCACCGTACGCGAACTGGTCACGTTACGAGGCCGACCTGAATCTGGCGATGGTACGCGCCTATAGCGGCGACCTGCGCACCGCACAGCACGACCTGGAATCGATGGTCGACATCGCACCGGGCAACGGCGGCCTGCAGAGCGCGCTGGGCAGCGTGTACATGATGCGCGGATGGCCACGCATGGCACTGCAGCGCCAGCAGATGGCACATGCGCTGGACCCTCGCGACATCGAGCCGCGGCTGGGCATGGAGGAGGCCTACGTCGCCCTGCAGCGCGATGACCTGGCAAGGCCACTGCACGACGATCTTGTCGCACGCTACCCGACCCAACCCGCCGTCGAACGCATGGACCAGGCCTGGCGCGCGCATCGCGGTTGGCAGCTGAAGGCATGGACCGACATTGGTCGCAGCTCCGGCGGTGGCGGCACCTCGCCGCTGGGCAACAACGACCGTCACTACGGCATGGAAGTGCAGACACCGGTGCTCGACGACCGCTGGCGGTTGTTCGCCTTCGCCGACAGGCGCTCGGTCGACTTCCAGGACCAGCGCATCGACCCGCTGTGGCTGGGCGCGGGCGTACGCTACCGCTTTGGCCAGCTGGATGCGGAAGCGGCGGTACTGCGCGCCAACGACCACATTGGCGATACCGGCCTGCGCATCGGCGTGGGTTGGCAGTTCAACGATTACTGGCATGCCGGGCTGGTGGCCGCACGCAATGACCCGGAAGCCTCGATGCAGGCGCGCGTGGCGGGCATCAGCGCTGACAGCGTGAGCGCGCAGGTCGACTACCGGCGCAGCGAGCTGACCCACTGGATGTTCGGCGCCAGCCGCTTCCGCTACGACGACGGCAACCACCGCGAGCTGTTCAGCACCAGCCTCGAACAGCGCCTGCTGACCCGCCCGCGCTGGTTGATCGACGGCCTGGCCAGTGCCTACACCAGCCGGGGCAGCCGCGACGACGCGCCCTACTTCAACCCGAAGCGCGACCGCATGGTCGAGATCGGGCTGCGCATCGACCAGCAGCTGTGGCGGCACTACGAGCGCCACTTCCGGCACCGCCTGACGGTCTCGCTCGGTGACTACTGGCAGGACGGCTTCGGCAGCGCTCTGGTCCCTTCGGTGTCCTACATGCACGAATGGCAGCTGGGCCAGGGCCGCGTGTTCGAGTACGGCGTGCGCTGGTCGCGGCCGGTCTACGACGGCCACCGCGAGCGTCATATCGGCTTCGAAGCCGCACTGCGCTGGGGAGAGTGACATGGCCCGCATCCTGCGACTGATCGTGCTCCTGCTGCTGGCCGCCACGCCGCCGGCGTTCGCGCAGCAGGCCCTGCATCTCGATGCCACTGACAACGGCCTGCTGATCCTCAGCTACCACGACATCCGCGACCGGGTCGCGGCCAAGGGCGACGCCGATACCTACGCGGTGAGCACGCAGAACTTCGCCGCGCACCTGGATTGGCTGGGGGCACACGGCTACCACCCGGTGTCGCTGTCGCAGGTGATCGACGCCTCCCAGGGACGCGCCACGCTGCCACCGAAACCGGTACTGCTGACCTTCGATGATGGCCTGCGCAGCGTCTACGACAAGGCGTTCCCGCTGCTGCAGGCGTACCGCTACCCGGCGCTGGTGGCAGTGATCACCGATTACGTGGACATGGCGCCCGGGCGCACGATCGACTATGGCTACCGGCCGTTCGGCCACGATGACTTCGTTACCTGGGCGCAGCTGAAGCAGATGCACGACAGCGGCCTGATCGAAGTGGCCAGCCATACAGACGACCTGCACCACGGAGTGCTTGCCAATCCGCAGGGCAATTCGACGCCAGCGGTGGTCACCCGCATCTACCGGCCGGCCACGCGCAGCTACGAGAGCGAGGCGCAGTACGAGCAGCGCCTGCGCGCCGATCTCGGCCGCAGCGTGCAGCGCATCCAGCAGCATCTGGGCGTGCGCCCGCGCGCCATCGTCTGGCCGTACGCGGCCTACAACCAGTTGAGCAACGACATCGCCGAACAGCTGGGCATGCCGGTGTCCTTCGATCTGGAAGGCCGCAGCACACCAGTGGCCAGCGACCTGCATGGGCTGGCGCGCTTCCTGGTCAGCGACAACCCGACCGTGGAGGGCCTGGCCTACGAGCTGCGGCGCGACGTTGCGCTCGACGGCATCCGCGCGTTGCAGGTCGACCTGGATGATGTGTACGACCCGGACCCGGCGCAGCAAGGGCGCAACCTCGATGCGCTGATCGAGCGAGTCAAACGCATCTCGCCCACCCACGTCTACCTGCAGGCGTTCGCCGATCCGGACGGCAACAACACCGCCGATGCACTGTACTTCCCCAACCGGCACATGCCGATGCGCGCGGACCTGTTCAGCCGGGTCGCCTGGCAGCTGAAGTCGCGCGCGGGGGTGAAGGTCTACGCATGGCTGCCGGTGCTCGGCTTCGAGCTGCCCGACCCCGTGCAGCGCAAGGCACTGGCGATCCACAACGGCGATGCCGACGGCATGTACCGGCTGGACTTCACCAATCCGAAGGCACGCCAGATCATGCTCGACATCTACGAGGATCTGGCCGTCAATTCGTATTTCGAAGGCCTGCTCTTCCATGATGATGGCTACCTGCGCGACACAGAACTGCCCACGCTGGCGGCCGGCGACGATGGCAGCGCTCGCACCCGGGCGCTGATCGACTTCACCCTGGCCCTGCGCGACAGTGCGCAGCGTTGGCGGCCGAAGCTGGCCACGGTGCGCAACCTGTACGCGGAGCCGGTACTGCGTCCGCAGAGCGAAGCCTGGTTCGCGCAGCGCCTGGACCTGTTCAACAAGGCCTACGACCAGACCGCACTGATGGCAATGCCGTGGATGGAAGGCAGCAGGCATCCGGAACGCTGGCTCGACCAGCTGCTGGCCGCGGTGCGTGCGCACGATCCCCAGTTGCAGCACACCCTGTTCGAACTGCAGACCGTCGATTGGCGCAGCGGGCAACCGATTCCCGCCGAGCGGCTGCGCGCGCAGATCCGCCAGCTGCAGGCGCAGGGCGTGCACCACTTCGCCTGGTACCCGGACGACTTCATCGCCGGCCAGCCTTCCACCCATGATGCCCGCGCGGCGATGTCCGCCGGCAACTTCCCGTACCCGGAGAAGTGACATGGACATGCACCCGCTGCTGCAGGTCCTGTTCCAGTTCGCCTTCTACTACCCGATGGTGATGGCGTTCTTCTGGATGTCGGGCGGCCTGTATTACTACTTCCGGCGCGAACGCCATTCGCGCCCACGCAACGACCCCCCGCTGATGGTCGATCCACCGTTCGCGAGCCTGTTGATTCCCTGCCACAACGAGTCCGCGAACCTCGACGACACACTCGGCGCGGCGCTGGCACAGCGCTATCCGGCCGACTACGAGGTGATCGCCATCGACGATGGCAGCAGTGATGACACCGGCGCCCGGCTCGACGTGCTGGCGGCGAAGCATCCGCGGCTGCGCGTGCTGCACCTGGACCGCAACCTCGGCAAGGCCAACGCGCTGCGCATGGGTGCGCTGGCGGCCCGCTCGGAGTACCTGGTGTGCATCGATGGCGATGCCATGCTGGAGGAACACGCCCTGCACTGGATGGTCTGGCACCTGGTCAGCGGCAACCGCGTCGGTGCGGTCACCGGCAACCCGCGCATCCGCAACCGTTCCACCCTGCTTGGACGCCTGCAGGTGGCCGAATTCTCCTCGATCATCGGCATGATCAAGCGCGCGCAGCGCGTGTACGGGCGCATCTTCACCATCTCCGGAGTGATCGCCGGCTTTCGCCGCACCGCCCTGCACCAGGTCGGCTGGTGGTCGGACGACATGGTGACCGAGGACATCGACATCAGCTGGCGCCTGCAGCGTGCGCATTGGGACATCCGCTACGAACCCAACGCGCTGTGCTTCATCCTGATGCCGGAAACGCTGAAGGGCCTGTGGCGGCAACGGCTGCGCTGGGCGCAGGGTGGCGTGGAGGTGATGCTGCGGCATGCGCGTTCACTACTGCACTGGAAGGAACGGCGCATGTGGGGCGTACTGCTGGAGTACGTGCTGAGCGTGATCTGGGCCTACACCATGTTGTTCATCGTGGTGCTGTGGGTGCTGGGCAAGCTCATCGACCTGCCGCCGCAGCTGTACATCGCCAGCCTGCTGCCGCAATGGCATGGCGTGATCCTGGCCCTGGTCTGCCTGATGCAGTTCGCCAGCAGCCTGATCATCGACCGTCGTTACGAAACACAGATTGGACGCAACTACTTCTGGGTCATCTGGTACCCGATGGCGTACTGGCTGATCAGTCTTTCCACCACCCTGGTGGCGTTGCCGAAGACCCTGCTGCGCCGTCGCAGCAAGCGCGCCACCTGGACCAGTCCCGATCGGGGGATCCGATGAACGCACAACGCCCGTCCAACCGCTTCGACTCGCGGATGATCCGCAAGCCGCATCGCCAACCACGCTTCCAGCGCACCGCCTGGGGCTTCGTCACTCTCGCGTTCTGGGGGTTCTACTTCTACCTGTGGGCACCGTTGGTGACCCTGTTCTCGTGGCTGATCGGCGGCCAGCTGGCCTGGCAGCAGCTGTACGAACGGCAAAGCCAGTTCGACCCCTATGTGCTGGTGGCACTGCCGCTGATGCTGCTGTGTGCCAGCGTGCTGCTGATCGGCTGGGCCGAGTACAACCGCGCGCGCTTCCGTGGCCACGAGCGACGCCTGCCGCGACCGCTGGCCAGCCTCAATGAAGTCGCGGCCGATCTGGGTGCCAGCACCGGCCTTGCCGAGCGCCTGCTGGGCTGCAAGGCCGCCACGCTGCACATGGACGATCACGCGCGGCCGATCGGTATCCGCCGCGAGGTGGTGTGACGCCCCGGTAGTCGCCGACCCGGGTCGGCGCTTGCTTTGGTAGCTGCCGACCCTGGTCGGCGCTTGGGCCTGGTGGGCGCCGACCTTGGTCGGCACCGGGGTCTACCGCGAAGAGCATCCGCGCATCGCGTGGATCTACTTGCGCGTCTGCCCTTCACCGCGCACGACAAATCGTTCGACGGTAAGTGCTTCCAGGCCCATTGGGCCGTACGCATGCAGGCGCGTGGTGGAAATGCCGATCTCGCTGCCCAGGCCCAGCTGGCCACCGTCGGAGAAGCGCGACGAGGCATTGACCATCACCACCGCCGAGCGCAGTGCGTTGACGAAGCGCTCGGCATGGCCGGCGTCTTCGGTGGCGATCACTTCGGTATGGTCGGAGGTATAGGCACGGATGTGCGCGATGGCCGCCTCGAGGTCATCAACCACGCGCACGGCCAGCACCAGGTCGAGGAACTCGGCAGCGTAGTCGTCTTCGCTGGCGGCGGTGCTGCCCGGCAGCAGCGGCTGCGCGTTCGTGTCGGCGCGCAGCTCCACGCCACGCTCACCGAGCGCCTGCGCCACGCGCGGCAGAAAGGCTTCGGCCACATCACGATGCACCAGCAGGGTTTCCAGCGAGTTGCAGGCCGACGGACGGCTGCACTTGCCGTCCACCAGAAGGTCGATGGCTTTGCCGAGGTCGGCGCTGGCATCCACGAACAGGTGGCAGACACCCTTGTAGTGCTTGATCACCGGCACCCGCGCATGCTCGGCAACGAAGCGGATCAGGCCTTCGCCGCCGCGCGGAATCGCCAGATCGATCAGTTCATGCAGCTGCAGCAGCTCCAGCATTGCTTCGCGGCGCAGGTCGGTCAGCACGGTCACTGCCGCCGCCGGTACGCCATTGGCCTGCAGGGCGACGGCCAGCGCCTGGGCGATGGCGGTGTTGGAGTGGACCGCTTCGGAACCACCGCGCAGGATCACGCCATTGCCGGCCTTCAGGCACAGCGCAGCCGCTTCGGCGGTCACGTTCGGGCGCGCCTCGTAGATCATCGCGATCACGCCCAGCGGCACGCGCACCTTCTGCACGCGGATGCCGTTTGGACGCACATCGTCGCGGGTGATCTGGCCGACGGGATCGGGCAGCGCGGCGACCTCACGCACGGCTTCGGCCATCGCGAACAGGCGTGCCGGGTCCAGCGCCAGGCGGTCGAGCATGGCACTGCCAATGCCTTTCTCGCGCGCAGCGGCAAGGTCGCGCGCATTACCGGCCAGGATCAGCCCGGCATTCACTTCCAGCGCCTGGGCCATCGCCAGCAGCAGCGTGCGGCGCGCCGCACTGTCGAGGCCGGCAACGATCTGGGCCGCGTCACGGCAGGCACGCGCCTGCGCTTCGATTTCGCTCATCGGGGAGTCCTTCAAACCGGTCATGGCAGCACCAGATCGTCGCGATGGACGACACTGCCACCGTAGTTGTAGCCCAGCACGGCCTCGATGTCGCGCGAATGGCGGCCGGCGATCCGGCGCACATCATCGGCCGCGTACTGGCTGACACCGCGCGCCACGCAGACGCGGCCCTGTGGCGCGTTCCAGCACACCTGCACCATGTCGCCACGGCGGAACATGCCCTCCGCGCCGGTGATGCCGCCGGGCAGCAGCGAGGCGCCCTTCTCGCGCATCGCCTGCGCAGCGCCGGCATCGATCACGATCGCACCCTCGACCAGCGGCGCGTGCCGCAGCCAGTGCTTGCGGGCCGCCTCACGGCTGCGCGCGGCGTGGATACGGGTACCGAACAGGCGGTCCTGGGCCAGCGCGCGTACCACGTCACCGCTGCGGCCATTGAACAGATAGGTTTCGATGCCGAGACGACCCGCCTTCGCTGCCGCTTCCAGCTTGGTCCGCATGCCGCCGGTACCGGCGCGCGAGCCGGCGCCGCCGGCCATCGCCAGCACCTCGTCACTCAGTTCCGGCACGTCGTGCAGCGGCCGCGCGTCGGCCACGGTGCGCGGGTCGGCGCTGTACAGTCCGTCGATATCGGTGGCGATGAACAGCGCATCGGCATCGACCAACGCCGCCACCGTCGCCGCCAGGTTGTCGTTGTCGCCAAGCTTGAGCTCGTCCACCGACACGGTGTCGTTCTCGTTGACCACCGGCAACGCGCCCAGCCGCAGCAGTTCGTTGAGCGTGGCGCGGGCGTTGAGGTAGCGGCGGCGGTTGCGCAGGTCGTCATGGGTCAGCAGCACCTGCGCCACCGGGCGCTCGAAGAAGCGCTGCCAGAGCCCGATCAGCTGGGCCTGGCCGAGCGCAGCCAGCGCCTGCCGCGCCGCCATCGCCGCGCCAGGCTCATCGGCCCGCGGCAGGATCGCGCGCCCGGCAGCGACCGCGCCGGAAGACACGATCACCACCTCGCGCCCGGCCAGGACATTGGCCGAGACGAACTGCGCCAGGCCCAGCGCGTGGCGTGGTGACAGGCCGCCGCCATCGGCTGCCAGCAGGCTGCTGCCGACCTTCAGCACCGCACGCTGCCATGGCGGCAGCGCTTGTTCGGGGAACGGCGAGGCGACGTTGGCAGCGTGCTGGATCATCGGTCAGTGTCTCAGCGGGTGTTCCATTCGTGCACGGTCAGCTCGGAGGCCTGCATCGTCACCAGCGGATCGGTGGCGACGATGGCCTGCGCCTGCGCCAGGCTGTCCACGTTGCACAGCACATAGGCGCCACCACTGCCGTCGGCGAAACCACCAGTCAGCTGCAGCTTGCCCTGCGCCTGCAACGCATCGAGGAAATCGCGGTGCGGCTGCACCGCTGCATCGTTGAAGTCCGGCCGGCGCATCGCCATCACCAGGTAGACAGTGCCCGCCATCAGGACAGCGCCTGCCAGCGCGCGCGCAGTTCGTCCAGGCGCAGGTCGGCGGCCGAACCCGGCGACACGCGCGCGGCGAGGCTGCCTTCCGGGGTACGCCCCTGCCCTGCACTGTCGGCACCGGCCGCAGCGGCCTTGTAAGCCTCACGGAACGGCACGCCGGCCACGGCCGCTTCCACCGCCACGTCGGTGGCATACATGCCCGAATCGATGGCCGAACGCAGCTTGTCGTCACGCCATTCCAGGTTGGCCAGCAGCGCCGGCAGCAGCTCCAGCGCGGCCAGGCCACGGCCGAAGCCGTGGAAGATGGCACCCTTGGACGACTGCAGGTCGCGGTGGTAGCCCGACGGCAGCGACAGCAGCTGCTCGATCTCGGTGCGCGCTGCGGCGACGCTGGCGTGGGTCGCACGCATCAGCTCGATCACGTCCGGGTTGCGCTTGTTGGGCATGATCGAACTGCCGGTGGTGTACTGCGCCGGCAGCGCGACGAAGCCGAACTCGGCGCTGGTGAACAGCGACAGGTCCCAGGCGATGCGGCGCAGGTCCAGCGTGGCACCACCGAGCGCTTCCAGCGCGGCCAGCTCGAATTTGCCGCGCGACAGCTGTGCGTAGATCGGCGAGATCTGCATGCGCGCAAAACCGAGCGCAGCCGTGGTGTGCTCGCGGTCCAGCGGCAGGTTCACGCCGTAGCCGGCAGCCGTGCCCAGTGGATTGGCATCGACCAGCGCATGGGTGTCACGCGCGCGGATGGCATTGTCGATGAAGGCCTCGGCCCAGCCCGCCCACCACATGCCGGCCGAGGACACTACGGCGCGCTGGATGTGGGTGTAGCCGGGAATCGGCAGGTCCTTCTCGGCCTGTGCGCGGTCCAGCGCGACCTTGGCCACTTCGGCGCTGAGCTGTGCCACGCGCTGCAGCTTCTCCTTCAGCCACAGGCGGGTGGCGACCAGGATCTGGTCGTTGCGGCTGCGGCCGGTGTGGATCTTGCGGCCGGCATCGCCGAGGCGTTCGGTCAGGCGCGCTTCGATCGCCGAGTGGCCATCCTCATACTGGGTATCGAGCACGAAGCGGCCTTCGCGGAAGTCCTGCGCCAGCACCTCCAGTTCGCGCAGCAGGCCGTCCAGCTCGTCGGCACTGAGGATGCCGATGTGCTGCAGGCCTTGTGCATGTGCGGCGCTGGCGGCGATGTCATGCAGGAAGAACTCGCGGTCGAGGATCACGTCGTCGCCGGCGAGGAAGGTCTGGATCTGGGCGTCGACAGCGACGCCGGGCTTCTGCCAAAGAAGGTCTGCCATGGGGGCTCCGGAAGGCGTGTTCAGTGCGGGATGGACATCAGTTCATCGATGCCCAGCGCGAGGTTGAGGTTCTGCATGGCCTGGGTGGCCGCGCCCTTGAGCAGGTTGTCCAGGGTCGCCACCACGACGACCCGCTTGCCGCCCGGCGCGAGCGTGAAGCCACCGACCTGGGCACCGTGTCGGCCGGCGATGCGACTGACCCACGGCGCGTCATCCACCACGTCGATCAGGGGTTCGCCGGCATAGGCCTGCTGGAAGCGCTCGACGATCTGTTCGCGGGTCTGCACGCGGTTCAGCCACAGGTTGGCGGTAAGCGTGATGCCCCGGAAATGCGGCGCGACATGTGGCATGAATTCAACAGCCACGCCCAGCTGCACCGACACCTCGCGCTCGTGCACGTGGTTGGTCAGCGCGTAGGGCATCAGGTTGTCGGCCAGCAGTTCGACGTTGTTCTTGTCCGACGGCGTGGTACCGGCGCCGGAGTAGCCGGAGACACCGAAGCACTGCGGCGGACCGGCCAGCAGGTCCAGCAGCGGATGCACCGCCAGCTGCATCGCCGTGGCATAGCAGCCCGGGTTGCTGATGTGCTTCTGGCCGTTGTAGCGGCCGCGGGTCAGCTCCGGCAGGCCGTAGTACCAGCTGTTGTCGAAGCGATAGTCGGCCGAGAGATCGACGATGACGGTGTCCGGCTTCGCGGCTTCCAGCGCAGC
This sequence comes from Stenotrophomonas sp. YJH_SMC_64, assembly GCF_059371375.1. NCBI lineage: Bacteria > Pseudomonadati > Pseudomonadota > Gammaproteobacteria > Lysobacterales > Lysobacteraceae > Stenotrophomonas > Stenotrophomonas sp. YJH_SMC_64. The sequence continues at coordinate 215,526 of NZ_JCAFUN010000008.1, forward strand.
CACGAACGGTGCGGCCAGGCCATTGGGCAGGGCCAGGATCACTGCGTCCACACCCTTGGCCGCCACCGCGTCGGCGTCCAGGTTCTCGTACTGCAGATCGCCCTGGAATTCCGGGTGATGGTCGGACAGGCGCTGCCCGGCGCGCTCGCGCGAGGAGACGAAAGCCAGTTCCAGCCGCGGATGGGCGGCCACCAGCTTGATCAGCTCGGCACCGGTATGGCCGCGGGCACCGACGATGCCAAGGGTAAAGGTCGAATCGTTCATGCGTGGCTGTCCAGGCGGTACTGCAGGTGGCGCTTCACGCCCTGCCATTCCGCATCGATGATGGAGAAGATGACGGTGTCGCGCGGCGTGCCGTCGGCATGCCGCTTGTGATTGCGCAGCACGCCGTCCTGCTTGGCGCCGAGGCGGGCGATGGCAGTGCGCGAGGTGGCGTTGAACCAGCTGGTTTCCAGCACCACGCTGATGCAGCCCAGCGTTTCGAAGGCGTGCTGCAGCAGCAACAGCTTGGCTTCGGTGTTGGCGCCGGTACGCTGCACGCGCGGCGCATACCAGGTGTAGCCGAGGCTGAGTTTCGGCACACCGGCATCCATGTCATAGAAACGGGTACTGCCGACGATTCCGCCAGCCGCATCACGGATCACGAACGGCAGCACCTTGCCTTCGCTCTGCGCCTGCAGCGCGGCCCGCACATAGGTCTCGGCCTGTTCCGGCGACGGCACCTGGGTGTACCAGAGCTGGTCCAGGCCGCTGCCTTCAAGCGCATCGCGCAGGCCGGGCACGTGTTCCATCTGCAGCGGCTGCAGGGTTACGTGCTGGCCGCGCAGGGTAGGAACCGTGTTCCAGGCATCGAGGTTGCTCATTGCTCAGCCCTGCAGGCTCGGGGTGCGCTGCGCGCAATGATCGACATAGGTCTTGATCCGGTCGATGCCATCGGCACCGAACCAGAATACCTTCCAGTGGTCCTGCTTGTAGCAGCCGTCGGATTCGGCGTAGTAGAAGTGATTGATCGGGTTGCCATGGCGCGAGCGCCAGAACAGCTGCGGCGTCTCTTCCAGCATCACGTTCCAGACCGCACGGCCCAGGCCCTCGCCCTGCGCGTCGTCGAGCACGGCGAACTTGTCCAGGTACACGCCCTCTGCCTCGTCGGTGAGGATGACCGCGGTGCGGTAGTTCTCGCTGACGTAGGCGCGCAACAGCTTGGTCTTCTCGAAATAGTCCGGCACCAGCGCGCGGCCGAAGCTGGATTCGATCAGGCCCTTCAGGCGCGGCAGGTCCAGTTCGTTCCAGGCGGTGGCGCGCAGCACCTTTTCACCCTTGCGCACCAGCGTGCCCGAACCCTTGTGGGTGAACAGTTCCTTGGCCAGGTCGGCCGGGCGCGTGATCGACACCGACGATTCCAGCGGCAGGCGGTCGAGCAGATCCTTGATCTGTTCGATCTTCACCTTCATGCCGCCGTGGATCCACGGCTGCGCGATCAGGTGGTCGTACTCGGTGGACAGGTTGATCGAATCGATCACGTTGCCCGCCTCGTCCAGCAGGCCGCCCGTGCCGGTCAGGAAGATGATCTTGTACGGCTGCAGTTCCTGTACCAGCTCGTTGGCGGCGAAGTCGGCGTTGACGTTGAGGATCTGGCCGCCGGCGGTCTCGCCCAGGCTGGTGATGACCGGGATCGAGCCGGCGCGCAGGCTGGCCTCGATCGGTGCCAGGTTGACCTTCTTCACCTCGCCGACCAGGCCGTAGGTATCCACATCCAGGTACTCGGCTTCGAACACGCCGCCGGTGATCGAGGTGGCGCGCGCGCCGTTCTGCTGCAGCGCCTCGACCAGCCGCAGGTTGGACTGCTGGAACACCCGGCGCACGATCGCCAGCGCTTCCGGCGAGGTCACGCGCAGGCCGTTCACGGTCTGCTTCTCGATGCCGGCGGCCGACAGTTCGGCATCCAGCTGCGGGCCGGCGCCGTGCAGCACGATCGGGGTCAGCCCGACTTCCTGCAGGAACGACAGCGAAGAGGTCAGCGCGTCGAGGTCGTCGCGCAGCACCGCGCCGCCGACCTTGACCACGGCGAAGCGCTTGGCATCCAGCTGCGAGAAGCGCTTGAGGTACTGGCTGATCTCCTTCGCGCTGGCCATGCTGGAAAGCAGGCGCACGATGGTCTGGCGGGTCTGGCGATGGGGCTGGAGGGCAGGAGACATTTCGGTTTCGTCGGAAAGGGAAGAATCAGGCGCCGGCGGCGATGATGCGGTGCACGGCGTCGGTGTAGCGCTGCAACTGCTCCAGCGTCACGAACTCATCGGCGGTGTGGGCCTGGGCGATGTCACCCGGGCCGAACACCAGCGTGGTGTAACCACCGGCCGAGAACAGCGAGGCCTCGGTCCAGAAGTCCACCGCGTTGCCGATCGGCAGTTCCAGCGCATCGGCCACGTCACGTGCCAGCAGGCGGCGGTTCTCGGCTTCGGCGATGTCGCCGGCCGGCAGGCTGGGGCCACGGAAGGTTTCGGTGAACAACGCCGCTTCCGGCTCGGCGAAACCGGCGAAGGTGGCCAGCAACGCGTCGATGTTCATCGACGGCAGCGGCCGGAAGCCGAAGCGCACTTCAGCAGCGGGCGCGATCATGTTGGCCTTGATCCCGCCTTCGACGCGGCCGATGTTGAAGCGCAGGCCCGTCAGCCCACCGAAGCGCGCCGAAGCCAGCGATTCCACATGGTCCAGCGCGCGGTTGCCCCAGCGCATCGCCTGGTGCAGCGCGCTGGCAGCCGCATCCTGCTTGCCCGAGGCGTGCCCTGCACGACCGGCGAACTGCATCAGCACCGAGCTGATGCCGCGATGCGCCAGCACCGCTTCGCTCATGGTCGGCTCGGCCACCAGCACCGCGTCGTACGGAATGCCGCGGGCCAGGAACGCGGCGATGCAGCGCGGATCGTTGGCTTCTTCATCGCTGGAGAACAGGAACGCGGCATCACCATCGCTGGCATTGGCCGCAGCCACCAGTGCAGCGGCCGCGCCCTTGATATCACACACGCCCAGGCCGACCACGCGGTCGTCCAGGCGGCGCATCACGTGCGGGTCGGCACTCCAGTGCGGTGAGTCCGGCACCGTGTCCAGATGCACGTTGAACAGGTACTTCGGCGTCCCGCGCACGGCATACAGGCTGACCGCACCGGCGCCATGGTCGATCACCTCGACGTTGAAGCCGGGCAGGTTCGCGCGCAGGTAATCGAAGATGCCACCGGTGGTGATCGCACGCGGCGGGTTGCGGGTGTCGAAGGACACCAGGGCCTGCAGGTGATCGAGCGTCTGTTCAAGCATGTGTCTGAATATCCGTAGGGTTCGAAATCGGTAGTGCCGGCCGCTGGCCGGCTCCGCAATGATCCAGCCGTGCCACGAGCCGGCCAGCGGCCGGCACTACCCTCCATCGACGTTGCGAGGCGCCGGCCAGCGGCCGGCACCCCGTCACAGGTCAACCGCGATTGACCTGCGCATAGACAGTGGAGCTCATTCCGAACAGCTTGATGAAGCCCTCGGCCTCCTCCACGCCCCAGTCGGCCGACTGCGCGTAGGTGGCGCCCTTGGTGTTGAGCAGGTGCGGCGACTTAACCGCCACTGCATCGACGCGGCCACCGCGGGTTTCCAGCACCACTTCACCGTTCACCTTGGCCTGCGAGGACTTCAGGAAGGCTTCGATGTCGGTCTTCAGCGGGTCGTGGTAGAAGCCTTCGTACACCAGCTCCACCCACTTGCGCGCCACGTCCGGCTTGAAGCGGTTCTGCTGCTTGGTCAGCACTGCATCTTCCAGCGCGCGGTGTGCGGCCAGCAGCGAAACCAGGCCCGGGGCCTCGAACACGATGCGGCCCTTCAGGCCGATCACGGTGTCGCCGGTGTACACGCCGCGGCCCACGCCATACGGGGCGAACAGCTTGTTGAGCTGGGCCAGGATCTGGTCACCCGGCAGCGCCTTGCCGTTCAGTTCGACGGCTTCGCCTTCGACGAACTTCAGGCTGACGGTCAGGGCCTGTTCCGGCCACTCGCTGCGCGGTGCGCACCAGCCACGCGCGCCTTCGCCCGGGGCTTCCCAACGGTCGATCTCGCCGCCGGACATGGTCAGGCCCAGCAGGTTCTCGTTGATGGTGTAGGCCTGCTGCTTGGCGCGCACGCCGAAGCCGCGCTCTTCCAGGTACTTCTGCTCGTAGGCACGGGTCTGGGTGTGTTCCTTCTGGATCTCGCGGATCGGCGCGATGATCTGGTAATCGCCCAGCGCCTTCACGGCCAGGTCGAAGCGGACCTGGTCGTTGCCCATGCCGGTGCAGCCGTGGGCGATGATGTTGGTGCCCAGCTCGGCGGCACGCTTCAGCGCGGCATCGACGATCAGGTAGCGGTCCGAGACCAGCAGCGGGTACTGGCCCTGGTAGCCTTCGCCGGCCCACACGAACGGCTTGACGAAGCCTTCCCAGATGGCCGGGCCACCGTTGACGGTGACGTGGCTGGTCACGCCCAGCTCGGCGGCGCGCTTTTCGATGAAATCGCGCTCTTCATCATCGACGCCGCCGGTGTCGGCGAACACGGTGTGCACGTTGTAGCCGCGCTCCTGCAGGTACGGCACGCAGAAGCTGGTATCCAGGCCGCCGGAGAAGGCGAGAACGACGTCTTTGTTGCTCATGGGGGTCAGGTCCACTTGGGGGATGAGAATTCGGTAGAGCCGACCGTTGGTCGGCTGGAATGTTGGATGCGCCGCTGCGGGAGCAGCCGACCAACGGTCGGCTCCCCCCCTTGTCCGATCTAGCGCCCGGCAACCGCCGCCATGATCGCCTTCTGCACGTGCAGTCGGTTCTCGGCTTCATTGATGGCGATGCACTGCGGCGAATCCATCACCGCGTCGGTCGCCTTCACGTTGCGGCGCAGCGGCAGGCAGTGGCTGAACACACCGTTGTTGGTCAGCGCCATCTTCCGCTCGTCCACGATGAAGTGCTTGAACTGGTCGCGGATCGGCTTTTCCGGTTCCCAGTTGCCGAAGAACGGCAGCGCACCCCAGCTCTTGGCGTAGACCACGTCGGCGCCGGCGTAGGCGCTGTCGATGTCATGGCTGATCTTCAGCGAGCCGCCGCTCTCGGCCACGTTCTGCTCGGCCCAGCCCATGTAGCGGTCGTCGAGGATGTAGTCGGCGGTCGGGCACAGCAGGGTCACGTCCATGCCCATGCGGGTGGCGATGGTCAGCGCCGAGTTGGCCACTGCGGTGTTCAGCGGCTTGGGGTGGTAGGTCCAGGTCAGCACGTACTTCTTGCCACGCAGGTCCTGGGTACCGAAGTGCTCCTGCAGGGCCATGATGTGGGCCAGCTCCTGGCACGGGTGGGTGATGGTCTCCATGTTGATGACCGGCACCGGCGAATACCTGGCGAAGCTGTTGAGGACGATGTCCTGGCGGTCGTAGGCCCAGTCGATGAACTTGGGGAACGCACGCACGGCGATGATGTCGCAGTAACGGCCCAGCACCTTGGCCACTTCAGCAATGTGTTCTTCGGTATCGCCGTCCATCACCGTGCCGAGGTTGAACTCGATCGGCCACGCATCCTTGCCCGGCTGCAGCACCACCGCGTGGGCGCCGAGCTGGAACGCGCCCAGTTCAAAGCTGGTGCGGGTGCGCATGGACGGATTGAAGAACACCAGCGCGATCGACTTGCCCTTGAGCTGGTCGCCGAGCTTGTTGCGCTTGAACAGCGCGGCCTGGGTCAGCAGCGCGTCAAGATCGCTGCGGCTCCAGTCCTGGGTGTTCAGGAAGTGCTTGGGGGACATCATCTTTCCTTGCGTGGCGGCGCCGGGTTCGACGCGGTGGAAGGGAAAACAGGAAGCAAAGGTGGAACGAAAAGGTTGCAGTTGCAGCTTTCAGAACGCAGAAACGAAAAAACCCAGCCGGGCGGCTGGGTTTTTTTCGGACGAACAGCAAAAAGCTCCGGTTACCCAGCGAGGATGTGGGGTTCCGGTCGACGCGCACGCGAGGTCATGCCCGACGCCTGTCGGGCTGCGCTGCTGTCGTGCTGGAAGTCGGTGAGCTTCATGGTCAACCATCTTTGCATGCGGCCGGGGCCGGCGCAAGGGGCCGGGGTCGCAGAATCAGGGATTGCCGGCGGCGCCCTGCTCGGGGCCGACCCAGGGGGTGATCGACACCCGGATCTTGAGCCGGTTGCCGGGGTCTTCCGGCAGCCGTGAGCGGTACTTGGTGCCCTTGTAGACGTAATCCACGTCGTAGGCGATGGGCCTGCGGAATTCACGCCCCACCGGCACGATGCGGCAGTCGCGGGTCAGCATCGGGCCATTGTTGGCGGGTGCCGGCGCCGGGGCCGGCGACTCGGCGGCGGTGTCCTCGGAGACCTCTTCATCGCTGCGCTTGAACATCGAGCGCACCGAGTCCCAGAAGCGGCTGATCCGGCCCTTGTCCTCGACCGGCTCCTCGCCGGTGACATTGACCGGCGCCAGGGTACGGGTCGAGACCGGCTCGCAGTGTTCTTCGGTGCGGGTCGCGCGCAGGGTCTGGAACACGGGTTCGACGTTCAGCACCTGCGCGTAGTCGAACTTCACGTTCTCCACGATCACCACCCGGTTACGGGGCTCGGCCTCCTGCGCCTGGGCCACGGCGGCCAGCGCCGACAGGCAGGCCAGGGTCAGCAACGCGGTGGATTTCATTGGCGAAGGGAGCAAGGACACGGCAATAGTGTAGGCAGTGGCGAGCGCAAGGGGCTGAACATTACCCGTCCACGCTGCTCCTGCCCACCCCACCTTGGGCGGACCCGGCGTCCACCGGTGGCAGGCGGTGCCCCCAAAGGGGGCCGACACGTTCTAAAATCACAGGCTTGTCCCCCAGCCACAGCCCCATGACCCTGCGCCTGCACAACAACCTGACTCGCCAGCTCGAACCGTTCACCCCGCTCGACCCGGCCTGTCCGACCCTGTATGTGTGCGGCCCCACGGTCTACAACTACGTGCACATCGGCAACGCCCGTGGCCCGGTGGTGTTCGGGGTGCTGGCCGACCTGCTGCGGCGCCGTTTCGGTGGCCTGCGCTACGCGCGCAACATCACCGACGTGGACGACAAGATCAACACCGCCGCGCGCGAGCAGGGCGTGCCGATCAGCACCATCACCGACAGGTTTGCCGCTGCCTACCGTGAAGACATGGCCGCGCTGGGCGTGGTGCCGCCGGACATCGAGCCGGAGGTGACCGCGCACATTCCGCAGATCATCACCATGATCGAGCAGCTGATCGCCAATGGTCATGCCTACGCCGCCGAAGGCCACGTGCTGTTCGCGGTGGCCAGCTTCGACGGCTACGGCAAGCTCTCGCGCCGCGACCCGGACGAAATGCTGGCCGGCGCCCGCGTCGACGTCGCCCCGTACAAGCGCGACCCGGGTGATTTCGTGCTGTGGAAGCCGTCCAGCGACGACCTGCCCGGCTGGGAATCGCCGTGGGGCCGGGGCCGTCCCGGCTGGCATATCGAGTGCTCGGCCATGGCCGCCGCCCACCTGGGCGAGACCATCGACATCCATGCCGGCGGCGTCGATCTTCAGTTCCCGCACCACGAGAACGAGCTTGCGCAGAGCGAGTGCGCCCACGGCGGCAAGATCTTCGCCCGTTTCTGGCTGCACAACGGCATGCTCAACTTCGGCGGCGCCAAGATGAGCAAGTCGCTGGGCAACATCGAGCGCGTGCATGACCTGGTGCGCCAGCACCCGCCGGAAGCGCTGCGCCTGGCCCTGCTGTCGGCCCATTATCGGCAGCCGCTGGACTGGTCCGATGGCCTGATCGAGCAGTCGGTGCGCACCCTGGACCGCCTGTACGGCACCCTGCGCGAACTGGCGTCGGTCGAGGCGGTCGTGGCGATCCCGGCCACGGTCGAGGCGACCCTGGATGACGACCTGAACACCCCACAGGCACTGGCCGAAGTGGCACGCATCGCCGCCGATGCACGCCGCGCCACCGACCCGACCGAACAGGCACGCCTGAAGGGCGAGCTGCTCGGCGCCGGCCTGGCGCTGGGCCTGCTGCAGGCCGACCCGGCACAGTGGTTCGGCACCGCGGCCAGCGACGGCGATGATGATTCCCGCATCCAGGGCCTGATCGACGAGCGTGCCGCCGCCAAGAAGGCACGCGACTTCGCCCGTTCCGATGCCATCCGCGACCAGCTGGCCGCCGAAGGCATCGTGCTGGAAGACACCCCGCAGGGCGTGCGCTGGTCGCGCAAGCGCGGCTGACCTGCCCTGCCCCGTGGCCGGCCCGCCGGCCACGCCCCCACTGTAGAGACTGTTGTGACCGACTCCCCGTTCCCGCTTGAACCTACCGCCGCCGAGGCCCAGACCGCCATCGCCGAGGAATTCGGCTTCTTCGGCGACTGGTCCGAGCGCTACCAGTACCTGATCGACCTCGGCCGCAAGCTGCCCGCCTTCCCGGACGAATGGAAGACCGAAGAGCACCGCCTCCTCGGCTGCCAGTCGATGGTCTGGATCGTGCCGGAAGGCAACGCGCAGTCGCTGCGCTTCCATGCCATCAGTGATTCGGCCATCGTTTCCGGACTGATCTTCCTGGCCCTGCGCGTGTACTCCGGGCGCTCGGCACAGGAAATCCTGGACACCGAGCCCAGCTACATCCAGGACATCGGCCTGGCCCGTCACCTCTCCCCCACCCGCAGCAACGGCGTGGCGGCGATGCTGGCCTTCATCCGCGAGACCGCGCAGGCCCAGCTGCAGCGCGACCCGTCGTGAGCGAGCCTGCCACAGCCGAAGACACCGCGCTGGGCCTGCTGTCCCGGCCCGGTTTCGCCAAGCTGCTGGCCTACCGCATCTTCGCGATGCTGTCCTACCAGGTGGTGGCGGTCACCGTCGGCTGGCACATCTACGAAGTCACCCGCAATCCGTTCTCGCTGGGCCTGGTCGGCCTGGCCGAGGTGCTGCCGTTCTTCTGCGTGGCGCCGTTCGCCGGCTATCTGGTCGACCACCTGCCGCGCCGTCGGCTGGGCATGGTCGCCTGTTCCGGGCTGATCGCCACGGCGCTGGTGCTGACCGGCGTTGCGACGGGTTGGCTGCCGTTCGAGGGCGTGTGGCCCATCTATGCGGCCATCGCCCTGACCGGCATGGTCCGTGCGTTTCTTTCGCCCATCTACAACGCACTGTTCGCCCGCGTGCTGGCCCGCGATCAGTTCGCGCGCGGCGCCGGCCTCGGCGCGGTGGTGTTCCAGGCCGGCATGGTGGCCGGCCCGGCGCTGGGCGGCGTGCTGGTTGGCTTCGGCGGCAAGGGCCTGTCCTACGCGGTGGCTACGGCCTTTGCACTGGTGGCGATGGCCTGCCTGGCCACGCTGAAAGTGGAGGAGCCGGTGCACACCGATCCGGCCGCGCCGATCTTCAAGAGCATCGCCGAAGGCGCGCGATTCGTGGTCGGCAACCGGATCATGGTCGGCGCGATGGCGCTGGACATGTTCTCGGTGCTGCTGGGCGGCGTGGTGGCGATGCTGCCGGCCTTCCTGCACGAAATCCTGCACCACGGTCCGGAGGGCCTCGGCATCCTGCGCGCGATGCCGGCGCTCGGTTCGGTGTGCGTGGGCCTGTGGCTGGCCCGCCACCCGCTGCACCGCAATGCCGGCCGCGTGTTGCTGTTCGCGGTGGCGGGGTTCGGCCTGTGCGTGATCGGCTTCGGCCTGTCGCAGCACTTCTGGCTGTCGGCGCTGATCCTGCTGTTCTATGGGGCCTTCGATGGCGTTTCGGTGGTGATCCGCTCGACCATCCTGCAGTTGGCCACGCCGGAAGAAATGCGCGGACGGGTGTCGTCGATCAACGGCATCTTCATCAGTTCGTCCAACGAGCTGGGCGCGTTCTATGCCGGCACGATGGCGCGTCTGCTGGGGCTGGTGCCTGCAGTGGTGCTGGGTGGGTTTGCGGTGCTGAGCGTGGCCGGGATCACCGCGTGGAAGAACCCGACGCTGCGGAAACTGAATCTGCGTGATCTGCAATGACCCCGCGGAGAGCGCGTTCGGCGGCGCCAGGCGTTTGACTGGCCTCGTCACTTTCCCTCGATGAATGGGTTTGTCACTTTCTTTGCGCGCGCAAAGAAAGTAACCAAAGAAACGCGCCGCCATCCGCGAGCCGGTGCTGCGCACCGGTGCCCTGCGCTCCTCGGTGAATCAGGGGACGGCGCCGAACTCGCTGCGCTCAAACAGCGGCGCCTCTTCGCCCCGATTCCCCTGCGGTGCTCGGCTCGCTACAAGGCGGACCCAAGTCAACGGCCACAACTGCCCGTGCCAGCCACGGTCGCTTACCGACGATCCCCCAACAAAAAACCCGGCCGAAGCCGGGTTTTCTGCATGACCATACAACGAGCGGGAATCAGTCGCCCTGCTGCTTCTGCAGGTGCTCCCAACGCTCCTGGGCGTCGATGGTGCGTTCGGCGGTGAGGCGCGCTTCCAGGCGCTCCAGGCCGATTTCCTCGCCGGTGTCGACGCAGTAACCGTAGTCGCCCGCTTCCAGGCGCTTCAGGGTGCTGTCGATCTTGCCGATCAGCTTGCGATAGCGGTCGCGGGTACGCAGTTCCAGCGAGTTCTCGGTCTCGCGGGTCGCACGCTCGGCTTCGTCGCCGATGTCACGCACTTCCTCGCGCAGGTTCTCGATGGTCTGCTTGGACTCTTCCACCAGGTCCGCGCGCCAGTTCTGCAGGCGCTGGCGGAAGTACTCCTGCTGCAGCGGGCTCATGTATTCCTCTTCCGAGGACGGCTTGTAGCCAGCCGGCAGGATCGGGCGGCCGGTGGCCTCGTCGGTCTTGTACTCGACCACCTTGTACTTGCTGCGCGGGGCCGGTGCCGCCGAGCGGGCGGCGACGGCCACGGCAACCTTGCCGACAGGGCGCGACACGGTCTTCGGGGCGGAATCGGATTTCACGGCGGTTTTGGCAGGCGATTTCGAAACGGGCACGGGATTCTTGGATTGCGGGGCCTTCGAGGCGGCAGGAGCGGCGGCCGGGGCCGGCTTGGAGGCCGGTTGGGCTGCTGCCACTGCCACGGTCTTGGCCGGGACAGGCTTGGCCGGAGCCGGCTTGGCAGCAGGCTTCGGTGCGGACTTCACTACTGGGGCCGGGGTCGGCTTTACGGCCGGCGCGGCAACATTCTTGGCAACCTTCTTTACAGCGGCAGGCGTGGCGACCGGCTTGGCCGCAGCGACCTTCTTTGCTGCGGGCTTGGCGACCGGCTTGGCTGCAGCCTTCTTCACCACCGCCTTCGGCGCCGGCTTGGTTGCTGCCTTCTTCGCCACTGGCTTGGCGGCAGCCTTCTTCACCGGCGCGGCCTTGCTGGCGGCCTTCTTCACCACCGGCGCCTTCTTGCTGGCAGCGGCAGGCTTGGCCTTGGCGGGCGCAGCAGCCTTCTTCGCCACCGGCTTGGTTGCCTTGACCGGCGTTTTCTTTGCGGTGGCCTTCCTGGCCGCCGGTTGCGAGGACGCTGCCTTGGTCGCCGGCTTGCTGGCCGGTTTCCTGGCAACGGGCTTTGCCGCCAACTTCTTCACAACAGGCTTGGCGGTTTTCTTGGCGGCCGTTGCGGCCTTCTTTGCAGTTTTTTTAGCAGCCACGAAACGCTCTTCCTTGGATTCCCCGGGGCCCGGGAAAGCGGGCCTTTATAGCCTACCCGACCGGCAGCAGCAACCTCGGCACCCTGCTCCATTCAGTCCTGGAGTCAAGGCGCCCTTGGAGGCAGTCCGACGAACACGGACCGCCTTGCGCGGTACGGAACCTGGCCAGCACCCGCAGGTGCTGGTACCGGTCGCAGGCCATCGGCGACATGCGACCAACGGCCCATCCTGCACAAATGCGGCCTTCATGCCAACTGGCATAAGATGACTGGGTGATCTCGCGCCTGCTCATTGCCCTGCTGCGCTTCTACAAGCGCTTCATCAGCCCCTTGCTGGGGCCACGCTGCCGTTTCGTGCCGAGCTGTTCTGAATACGCGATGGAAGCCATCTCGCGGCACGGCCCGCTGCGCGGCAGCTGGCTGGCTGCACGCCGGCTCGGTCGCTGCCACCCGTTCCATCCCGGCGGCTTCGACCCCGTGCCCGAGTCTCCCAACGCCCCCTCTTGCCGTTGCACAGGAAAACACTGACATGTCCTCCACCCTCATCACCAACGCCCGGATGGTCAACGAAGGCCGCACCTTCGACGGCGACCTGCGCATCGAGAACGGCCGCATCGCGCAGATCGGCAGCGGGCTGGCGCCGCGCGACGGCGAACAGGTGGTGGATGCGGCCGGACGCTGGCTGCTGCCCGGCATGATCGATGACCAGGTGCACTTCCGCGAACCGGGCCTGACCCACAAGGGCGACATCGCCAGCGAATCGGCCGCGGCCGTGGCCGGTGGCCTGACCAGCTTCATGGACATGCCCAACACCAACCCGCCGACGCTGGATTCGACCATCCTGGAAGCCAAGTACGAGCTCGCGCGCGGCCGCGCCTGGGCCAACTATGGCTTCTACCACGGCGCCAGCAATGACAACCTCGACGCGATCCGTGCCCTGGATCCGAAGAAGGCCCCGGGCGTGAAGGTGTTCATGGGTGCTTCGACCGGCAACATGCTGGTGGACAACCCGGAAACGCTGGATGCGATCTTCCGCGAATGCCCGACCCCGATCATCACGCACTGCGAAGACACGCCGATGATCGATGCCAACCTGAAGGCCTTCCAGGAAAAGTACGGCGATGCGCTGACCCCTGACATGCATCCGGACATCCGTTCGCGCGAGGCCTGCATCAAGTCGACCCGGCTGGCGATGTCGCTGGCCCGCAAGCACGGCACCCGCCTGCATGTGCTGCACATCTCCACCGCCGACGAGCTGGCGCTGTTCGAGAAGGGCCCGCTGATCCGCGCCGACGGCAGCCGCAAGCAGATCACCGCCGAGACCTGCGTGCACTTCCTGCACTTCGCGCGCCCGGACTATGCGACCAAGGGCAACCTGATCAAGTGCAACCCGGCCATCAAGGAAGTGTCCGACCGCGAGGCGATCACCGCTGCGCTGGCCGACGACGTGCTGGACGTGCTGGCCACCGACCACGCGCCGCACACCTGGGAAGAGAAGCAGAAGCCGTACGCGCAGGCACCGTCGGGCCTGCCGCTGGTGCAGTACGCGCTGGTGGCCGCGCTGGAGCGCGTGCACGAAGGCAAGCTGACCCGCGAACAGGTGGTGCAGAAATTCGCCCACGCGCCGGCGCAGTTGTTCGACGTGGAAGAACGCGGCTTCCTGCGCGAAGGCTACTTCGCCGACCTGGTGCTTGTGGAAGACGTGCCGTTCACCGTCAAGCGCGAGGACGTGCTGTCCAAGTGCGGCTGGTCGCCGTTCGAAGGCACGACCTTCCGTTCGCGCGTGGCCTCCACCTGGGTGAACGGCCAGCTGGTGTGGGACGGCAGCAAACTGGTGGGCGAGCCCGCCGGCCAGCGCATGACCTACGACCGCTGATGCGCGCGGCTCTATTTACCGGGGCGCTGCTGCTGGCGGCACCCCTGCTCAGCGTACCGTCGGCTCACGCGCAGGATGGCATCGGCAGCCTGATCGACAGCCGCGTGGTGTTCCCGGCCAGTGCGTCGCAGGGCGCACTGGTGATCGGCAAGGTGCCCGCCGGCAGCCGCGTGCAGTATGCCGGTCGCCAGCTGCGGGTGAGCGGCTACGGCAGCGTGGTGTTCGGCATCGGCCGCGACGAGAAGGGACCATTGCGCGTGCAGGTGCAGCGCCCTGATGGCGGCAGCGAGACCGCGACCATTGCGGTGACGCCGCGCGACTGGCCCACCGAGCGGGTCAACGGCGTGCCGCCGAAGACGGTCAATCCGCCGCCGGCGATTGCCGAGCGGATCAAGCGCGAACAGGCGCAGGTGACCGCCGCGCGTGCCCGCGATGACGACCGCACCGACTTCACCCAGACCTTCATCTGGCCGGTGCAGGGCCGCATCAGCGGTCGCTTCGGCAATGCGCGCGTGTACAACGGGCAGCCCGGTGCCGGTCATTCCGGCATGGACATCGCGGTACCGACCGGCACGCCGGTGAAGGCACCGGCCGCCGGCATCGTCACCTTCGCCGGGCCGGACCTGTACCTGACCGGCGGTACGCTGCTGCTCGACCACGGTTTCGGGGTCAGCTCCAACTTCCTGCACCTGTCGCGCATCGACGTAAAAGTTGGCGACCGTGTGGAACAAGGCCAGGTGATCGCCGCGGTCGGCGCCACCGGCCGTGCCACCGGCCCGCACCTGCACTGGGGCATGAACTGGTTCGATACCCGTATCGATCCGCTACTGGTACTGGAACGCAAGTAACGCGCGCAATGCGCTTTGGTGGGTGCCAACCTTGGTCGGCACAACCTCACAGAGCGTGCGGACCAAGGTCCGCACCCACCAGAAGCAGTCAACAGCGCCGATCGATCAACCGCGCGCAGCCCACCACACGCGCAACAAGGTGCGCACCGGGGTCGCTTCAATCGGCTTGCCTGCGGCCTGCGCGGCAACGCGGGCGCGCGCCAGGCTGGACCACACACGGCGCGGGCGCGGGCCGGGCACGCGCGTGCCCCAGCCCTTCAACAGATGCTGCGCCCAGCGCTGTGCAGCCGTGCTGGCATCACCATCCAGCAGGCTGCGCGGTACACCGGCAACGCCGGCATCCTGCAGGCGCTGGGCCAGGGTCTGCAACTGCACCGCGCGACCGGCACCGGTGCGCGGCTTGTCCGCGAACAAGGCCGCCTCGACCGCAGCCACGGCCTCGGCGTAGTTGGCCAGCGCACGCTCGGCACTGGCGGCGTCCAGCGCGACGGTGCGTGCTTCAACCAGATCCGGCAACGCCTCGGCCAACTGCGCCCACGGCGCACGCACCGGCTCCAGCAGACGGCCCAGTGGATGGCGCGAACGATGCCCGGCCCAGCTGCGCAGTTCCTCGCCCCACCATGCCAGCTTGGCATCGGCCGGCAGCGGATCGCCGCCGGTATTGAGCATGTCGTCGAACTCCTGCAGCAGCGCGAACCACGCCACGGCAAGTTCGCGTTGCGATTCGGCCACGAACGGGGCGGCCACCGACCATTCCGGCCAACGGCTGCGCCACTTGTCGAGGAAACTGTCCAGCGCGGTACTGCTCACTACGTGATTCCTTACGGCTGGGCCGGGGCTGCCGGCCGGGTCGGCCAGAGACTGGCCAGTTGCAGAAGTTCGGCGTTCTCGACCAGCACGTCGGCCTGCCAGGCCAGCGGGTCGTCGCTGTGCAGGCGGTAGCCCCACAGCGCCGCCACCGACGGCATGGCGGCAGCGCGTGCGGCGATGATGTCGCGCTCGTCGTCACCCACGTACACGCAGTCTTCGGCGGCAATGCCAATGGCCTGCGCAGCGTGCAGCAGCGGCAGCGGGTGCGGCTTGCGTTCGGCCAGGCTGTCACCGCCGACCAGCACCGCGCAGCGCTGCTGCCAGCCATGCTGCGGCAGGATCAGGCGCGCCAGGTACTCGGGTTTGTTGGTGACGATGCCCCACACCGTACCGGCCTCATCCAGCGCGGCGAGCATGCCGGCCACGCCGTCGAACAGCACTGCGTGCTGGCCGATCAACGCTTCATAGCGCTGCAGGAATTCCGGGATCAGTGCATCGCGCGCAGCGGCATCCAGGTCCGGGAACGCGGCCGAGACCATCGCCCGCGAGCCCTTCGACACCACCGGGCGCAGTGCGGCCGGATCGATGGGTGCACGACCACGTTCGGCCAGCATCGCGTTGCAGGTGGCGACGAAGTCCGGCGCGCTGTCCAGCAACGTGCCATCCAGGTCGAACAGCACCGCACGCGGGAAGCGGGCGGAGGTCATGCCGGCTTGACCGCGTAGGCCAGGTAGTTGATGTCGGTGCGGCTGCTCAGGCGGGCGTGGTTGCGCCACGGCTCGTAGGCCATGCCGCTGACGTCCACCAGCTGCATGTCGGCCTCGCGCAGCCAGCGCGCCAGCTCGGCCGGCTTGATGAATTCCTGGTAGTGGTGCGTGCCCTTGGGCAGCAGCCGCGCCACGTACTCGGCACCGACAATCGCCACTGCGAAGGCGGCAGCGGTGCGGTTGATGGTCGACAGGAACAGGTGGCCGCCCGGCTTCAGCAGGCGCTTGCAGGCCTCGATGATCGCGCCCGGGTCTGGCACGTGCTCCAGCATTTCCATGCAGGTCACCACATCGAAGCTGCCCGGCTGCTCGGCGGCCAGGTCCTCGGCGGCCTGCACCCGGTAATCGACCTTGGCGCCGCTTTCCAGCGCATGCAGGCGCGCGACCTTGACCAGCTCCGGGGCCAGGTCGATGGCGGTGACGTCGGCGCCGGCCTGGGCCAGCGCTTCGCTCAACAGGCCGCCACCGCAACCGATGTCGAGTACGCGTGCGCCGCGCAGCGGAACGCGGTCGGCCACGTATTTCAGGCGCACCGGGTTCAGCGCATGCAGCGGCTTCTGCGGGCCGTCAGCGTCCCACCAGCGGTTGGCCAGCGCGGCGAACTTGTCCAGCTCGGCCTGATCGAAATTGGAGGAAGCGTGGGGGGCAGTCATGAGGGAGTCCTTGCGGCGCCGGGGTTCAGGCGCGGATATGACGGATGCGCTCGCGCCACTGGCGCGCGTTGGCGATGATGCCCGGCAGGTCCATGCCGACCAGCTCGCGCTGCACCAG
The DNA here is from genome assembly GCF_059371375.1 of Stenotrophomonas sp. YJH_SMC_64. Classification (NCBI taxonomy): domain Bacteria; kingdom Pseudomonadati; phylum Pseudomonadota; class Gammaproteobacteria; order Lysobacterales; family Lysobacteraceae; genus Stenotrophomonas; species Stenotrophomonas sp. YJH_SMC_64. The sequence goes on from NZ_JCAFUN010000008.1 coordinate 232,188, forward strand.
CTTCGGCTTGCCGGCGATCCAGACGTCGCTGACCTGCTGGCGGCCGGTGGCGTACACCAGCTGCGACAGCACGTTGTGCAGCGGCTGGGTTTCCAGTGCGGACAGGTCGACGCAGACCAGGTCGGCCTGCTTGCCGACTTCGATCGAACCGATGCGCTCGCCGAAGCCCAGCGCGCGGGCACCGCCCAGGGTGGACGCGCGCAGCGTGGTCGCCGCGTCCAGCGCGGTGGCGTCATCGGCCACGGCCTTGGCCAGAATCGCCGCGGTGCGGTTCTCGCTGAACATGTCCAGGTCGTTGTTGCTGGCGCAGCCGTCGGTGCCGATCGCCAGGTTCACGCCGGCGCGCTGCAGGGCGCAGGCCGGGCAGAAACCGGAGGCGAGCTTCAGGTTCGATTCCGGGCAATGCACCACGCTGACGCCACGCTCGGCGCACAGGTGGATTTCCGCATCGGTCAGCTGGGTCATGTGCACCGCGATCAGGCGGTCGTTGACCAGGCCGAGGCGATCCAGCCGCGCCAGCGGGCGCTGGCCGTGCAGCTTGATCGAATCGTTGATCTCCTGCGCGGTCTCGTGGGTGTGCAGGTGCACCTGCATGTCGAGCTGGTCGGACAGCATCCGCACCCGCTCGAAGTTGGCATCGTTGACCGTATACGGCGCATGCGGCGCGAACGCGGTGCCGATCAGCGGATCGGTGCGCCACTGGTCATGCAGTTCACCGGCCTTGGCGAAGTACTCGTCGTCGGTCTTGGCCCAGGCGGTGGGGAAATCGATGATGACCGCGCCGACCAGCGCGCGGAAACCATGCTTCTTGTAGACGGCGGCCTGCACATCGCCGAAGAAGTAGTTCTCGTTGGCGCAGGTGGTGCCGCCGCGCAGCATCTCGGCGATGGCCAGGGTGGTGCCGTCGGCGACGAATTCGGGGCCGATCACCGCCGCTTCCACCGGCCAGATGTGCTGCTGCAGCCAGGTCATCAGCGGCAGGTCGTCGGCGACGCCGCGCAGCAGGGTCATCGGGTTGTGCGTGTGCGCATTGACCAGGCCCGGCATCAGCGCCGCCTCGGGGCGGCTGACCACCTGGGTGGCGCGGAACCGTGCGCGCGCCTCGGCACGCGGCAGGATGGCCACGATCTCGCTGCCATGCACGGCAACGGCATGGTCTTCCAGCACCACCGCATGCGGCTCGATCGGAACGACGTAACCGGCTTCGATGAGCAGGTCGCAGGCTTCGGGGAGGTGCGGGCTATCGCTCATGCGGGCTCACTGGCTGGGGGGCGGCGAGATACTTCTGGGGGACACGCCCCTGAGTCAGGGGCTGCCGCGAAGCGGCGGGGTCTGGAGACCCGTGAAGCGGGGCCCATGATCTGCCGAAGCAGATCAGGGGAGCGCCAGCGCGAACGCGATGGCGCGTATCCGGCCAGCGGCCGGCACTATCGTAATCCGGCTGCGCCGGATTACTTGACGCGTGCGGAGTATTCGCCCGAACGGGTGTCGACGCGGATCACTTCGTCCTGGTTCACGAACAGCGGCACGCGGACCACGGCGCCGGTTTCCAGGGTGGCCGGCTTGCCGCCGCCGCCCGAGGTGTCGCCACGGACGCCCGGATCGGTTTCGGTGATCTTCAGCTCGACGAAATTCGGCGGCTGCACGAAGATCGGCTCACCGTTCCACAGGGTGACCACGCAGGACTCCTCGCCCTTCAGCCACTTCTCGGCGCCGCCCATGCCGGCCTTGGTGGCCTGGACCTGCTCGAAGGATTCCGGGTCCATGAAGTGCCAGTACTCGCCGTCGCTGTACATGAAGTTCATGTCGGTATCGACGACGTCGGCTGCATCCAGCGAGTCGGTCGACTTCATGGTCACTTCCTGGGTACGGCCGTCCTTGATCAGGCGGTACTTCACGCGGGTGAAGGCCTGGCCCTTGCCCGGCTTGACGTATTCGGTGTCGATGATGACGGCCGGTTGGTTGTTGACCAGGATCTTCATCCCGTTCTTGACGTCGTTCATGCCGTAGCTGGCCATGCGTAAACTCCTGAGTGGCAAAAACGCCGCGGGTGCGGCGAGCCGTTAGAATGGAAAGCCCACCGGGTGCCGGTGGGCGACTGTTTTTCTGCCCCCATGATAACCGCAGGCCCCCTCTCCATGCAGCTTTCCGCCTTCCCCCGGCCCCAGTCGCCAGGCGCGCCCGCGCGCTGGCAGCAGCTCTGGCGCCAGGCACTGCGCGACCCGCAGGCGCTGCTGGCCCGGCTGCAGCTGGACCCGGCGGCACTGGGCGTCTCCGAAGCGGCCATGGCCCAGTTCGCGCTGCGCGTGCCGGAGGGGTTCGTGGCCCGCATGCGCAAGGGCGATCCGGCCGATCCGCTGCTGCGGCAGGTGCTGCCGATCGACGAGGAAATGCGCCCGGCGCCCGGGTTCAGCTTCGATGCGGTGGGTGATGGTGCGGCCAAGAAGGCCACCGGCGTCATCCAGAAGTACCGTGGCCGCGCCCTGCTGGTGGCGACGGGCAGCTGTGCGATCAACTGCCGCTACTGCTTCCGCCGCCACTTCGACTATGGCGCGGAAAACGCTGCCAAGGGCGGCTGGCAGGAGGCCGTAGCCGCCATCGCCGCCGACCCGGACATCGACGAGGTGATCCTGTCCGGCGGTGACCCGCTGTCGCTGGCCACGCACAAGCTGGTCGAGCTGACCGACGCCCTGCGCGCGATCCCGCATATCCGCCGCCTGCGCATCCATACCCGGCTGCCGATCGTGCTGCCCGAGCGCGTGGACGAGGAACTGCTGGCCTGGCTGGGTGGCCTGCCGTGGCCGCTGGCCATCGTGGTCCACGCCAACCACGCCAACGAATTCGACGCCAGCGTGGACGCCGCGATGGCGCGCCTGCGCGGCATCGGCGCCCAGCTGCTGAACCAGGCGGTGCTGCTGCGCGGGGTCAACGACAGCGTGCAGGCCCTGCAGGACCTGAGCGAGCGCAGCTTCGCCGCCGGCGTGCTGCCCTACTACCTGCACCAGCTGGACCGGGTCGAGGGCGTGGCCCACTTCGAAGTGGACGACACCCGGGCCAAGGCATTGATTGCCGGGTTGACCGCGCGCCTGTCCGGCTATCTGGTCCCGAAGCTGGTGCGCGAACTGCCCGGCGACCCGAGCAAGCGCCCGGTGTAATTCCGTAGCGGGGTCAGATCCCTTTTCCTGCGGAAAAGGGATGACCCCCGGCACAACGTCAATCGGTCAAACGCCCGATTCGATCATCCGCACCACTTCGGTGGCGGTGACCGGGTGGCTCAGCCAGTAGCCCTGCCCCAGATCGCAGCCGCGCTGCGCCAGCAGTTCGAACTGCGCCTGCTGCTCGATGCCCTCGGCCACCACCGTGATGCCCAGCGCGTGGGCCATGGCGATGATCGCCGTGGTCAATGCGAGGTCGTCGGGATCACGCTGCATGTCGGCCACGAAGCTCTTGTCGATCTTCACGCCGTCCACCGGCACCTGGCGCAGATGACTGAGCCCGGAGAAGCCGGTGCCGAAGTCGTCCAGCCATACCTTCACGCCGGTGCGGTGCAGCTTGTCCAGCAGCTGCGCGGCGACCATCTCGTCACCGATCACCGCGGTCTCGGTCAGCTCCAGATGCAGGCGCGACGCTGGCAGCCCGGACTCATGCAGGCATTGCGCGACCAGCGCCGGCAGTTCGCCGCCGCGCAGCTGCCGCGGTGACACGTTCACCGACACGAACAGGTCGTCCCCGGCCGCCCCGCGCGGCCACTGCGAGGCCTCCATGCAGGCCGCACGCAGTACTTTCGGGCCGATGATCTCGATCAGACCACTCTGCTCGGCCACCTCGATGAACACCGATGGCGGAATCGTGCCCAGGGTCGGATGCTGCCAGCGCAGCAGCACTTCGACGCCGACCATGCGGCGGTCGCGCATGCGGAAGATCGGCTGGTAGGCCAGGCGCAGTTCGCCTCGCTCCCAGGCCCCGCGCAGCTCCTGTTCCATATGCACGCGACGTTCGACCGCGTGGTCCATCGCCCGGCTGTAGTAGCGATAGCAGTTCTTGCCGGCCATCTTCGCCTGGTACATGGCGATGTCGCCGTTTTTCAACAGGGTGGTCGCATCGGCCGCATCGTCGGGGAACAGGGTCACGCCGATCGAGGTGCCCAGGAACAGCTCCCTGCCCTGCACCACCAGCGGCCTGCCCAGCTCGCGCACCAGCACTTCGGCCAGCAGCCGCGCGTTGGCGGCCACATCACCGTCGCCCACCAGGATCACGAACTCGTCACCGCCGAAGCGGGCCAGCAGGGCCTCGTCGCCGCCTGCCTCCGCAACGGCGCGGCCGATGCGCTGTGCGAACTGCAGCAACGCCTCGTCACCGGCCTCATGGCCAAGCGTGTCGTTGACCCGCTTGAAATCGTCGATGTCGGCGAACAGCAGGCCCAACCGGTGATTGGCGGCACGCGCCGCCATCAGCCGATGGTCCAGCGCTTCGCGGAATGCCAGCCGGTTGGTCAGCCCGGTCAGCGCGTCGGTATAGGCCATGCGCCGCACTTCACGGTCATGGCGGGCGATCGCATCGCGCATGCGGGCGAAGCCGCGCACCAGCTCACCCACTTCGTCGTCACGGGTGTTCTCGGCCAGGGGCGTCTGGTAGTCACCGGCCTCGATGCGGCGCGCGGCCGCGGCCAGATCGCGGATCGGCGCGACCAGCGTGCGCTGCACATACAGGATCACCACCACGCCGATCACCACCAGCAACCCCAGCATCAGCAGCAACCAACCCAGGTGGCGGCTGCCGACCAGTTGCAGGCGCTCGCCAAGGGTGGCGTTGGCCGCCTGCTCGCGTTGCTGCACTTCGTCCAGCGCCATGCCGACGCGGACGCCGCCGATGCGCTGGTTGCCGACCATGATCGGCATCGTGTTGTCCAGCACCTTCGGCGATTCCTGCACCAGCAAGGCCTGCGCCGCCGCGGCCTTGGGCGCCAGGGGATCGGCCATCGGCTGGCCGAATCCCGGGACCTCGACCGAGCCGTCGTGCACCAGCCGGCCGCGCTCGTCGAACACCAGTACATAGCGCACCACCGGCTGTCGCGCCGTGCTGCGCACCAGCACGCCGACCTGGTCCAGGTCGCGGTAATACAGCGGGTTGGCCAGCGCATCGGACAACTCGCGTGCCATCGCCTCGCCGCGGCTGCGCACGCTGCGGTCGAACAATTCATGGATGACGCCACCGCTGAGGGTGCGCACCTCGCTCTGCATCGCCGTCTGGCGCCCCAGCAGCACCGCCAGGATGGCGACCACCACGACCATCGCTCCGCCCATCGCCAGCAGGAACCGGGCCTGCATCCCCGAGCCGAGCCACTTCATTCCACTTCCATCCGCACGCGCGTCAATCCTTGTTTCAATTCATCCAACCGCTGCTGCGCATGCGCATCGACACGGTGGAAACCGGAAGTGCCAAAAAACCGATGCAACGCGCCCTGTGCCTGCGGGTCGCTGGCTGCCTGCAGCAGGACTTCCTGCAGGCGGTCGCGCACCCGGGCATCGAGGTCGGCGCGGACCATCTCCACCGCACGCGGATAGGGTTCGGTACGCAGCAGTTCGCGGAAATCGCGTCGGAATGCAGACGGCACCCGCCGCTCGTCGTTCCAGTCCACGCTGCTCACCGCCCCCACATCCGCCATCCCCTTGTGCACGTATGTCGCGATGTTCAACTCGCTGCGCGCGAACACATACCCCACGCTGTCACGCCCTGGCACGTCCCAGACCCCGGCCAGGATCTGCGGCGACAGGCCATGGTCCAGCAGGGTCATCACCGGTACCAGGTAGGCGCTGGTGGATGCCGTGTTCTGCAGGGCCAGGCGATGGCCGCGCAGATCCTGCACCCGCTGGATGGGACTGTCGCTGCGCACGAAGAACACCGTCTGGTATTCGCGCACCCCGTTGCGCTCGGTCAACAGCAGCGGCCGCGCACCACTGCGCTGGCCCAGTGCCACCGCCGTACCGGAGGTTTCCGTGACCCAGTCGACCCGTCCCCGCCGCAGATAGCTGGCCATCTGCTGCGGGTCGCGGGCCATCAGTACCCGCCCCTCCTGGATGCCGACGTCATGCATGCGCGCCACCACGTAGTCCAGCAGGGGTTGCAGCTGCTCGTAGTGAGCCTGGGGGTCATCGCTGATCCGGCCCAGCACCAGCACCGGATCCGGTGCCGCATGCACGGCTCCGGCCAGCAGGACCATGGCCAGGCTCAGCAGTCCCCCCTGCATTGCCTTTCGCAGACCCGACACAGACGTCATCCCCCCTGGGTATCCAGACAGACTACCCGAAAAAATGAGAACGTCGTCAGCTGTCCTTGCTGCCGGCCTGGGCCAGACGCGCCATGCGCTGGGTATCGGCGAGGATGCCGCGCAACAGGCGCACTTCCTGCTCGCTCGGCTCGCTGCGCAGGAACAGGCGGCGCAGCTTGCGCATCGCCGATTCCGGCGCGCGGCCCTTGTGGAAATCGATCTCGTCCAGGGTGTCGCCGAGCTGGGCGAAGAAGCTCTCCATCTGCTCATGGCTGGCGGCCTGTTCGCGGAAGCCCGGCTCGGCGTCGGCGGCCGGCTGCGCGCCCAGCAGCTGCATGCGCGTTTCGTACGCCAGCACCTGCACGGCGGCGGCCAGGTTGAGCGAGCTGAACTCCGGGTCTGACGGGATGTGCACTGCGGCGTGGCAGAGCTGCAGCTCCTCGTTGGTCAGGCCGGTACGCTCGCGGCCGAATACCAGTGCGACCTCGGCACCTTCGCCCGCCTTGGCCACCGCACGGGCGGCAGCGTCGGCCGGCAGGTATTCCTCCAGCTGGACGCGGCGGGCACGGGCCGTGCAACCCAGTACCAGGCGGCAATCCGCCACGGCCTCGGCCAGGGTGGCCACCACCGGAGCGTCCCCCAGCACGTCTTCGGCACCGGCCGAGCGGCGGAAGGCCTCCTCGTCCAGCGGCTTTTCGGGGGCGACCAGCACCAGGCGGGCCAGGCCCATGGTCTTCAGGGCGCGGGCGGCAGCCCCCATGTTGCCGGGGTGCTGGGTACCGACCAGGACGAATCGGAGGCGGGTGGCGGCGGGAAACTGGGACATGAACAGGGAAAAGGTCGAGCTGGACGATGACCAATGGTAAACTGTGCGGCCGGCCACTGCGCCGGACCCGCTCTTTTCCCCCGCCAGTCCATCTCTTCTGCCTTTCCGGGAGCCCACGCCATGCAGAAACCCGCCGTCACCGTCATGGTCAAGGCCGCCCGCCTCGCCGGCAACGTCCTGTTGCGCAACATCAACAAGCTCGAGGCACTGAACGTGGTGCAGAAGGGCCGGATGGACTACGCCAGCGAAGTGGATGCGGACGCGGAAAAGGTCATCGTCAAGGAACTCAAGCGCGCCTACCCGGATTACGGCATCTTCGGTGAAGAAGGTGGCGTGCAGGGCGAGCGCCGCCAGATGTGGGTCATCGACCCGCTGGATGGCACCAGCAACTACCTGCGCGGCGTGCCGCACTACTGCGTGTCGATCGCCCTGGTCGAGAACGGCGAGCCGACCGATGCCGTCATCTTCGATCCGCTGCGCAATGAACTGTTCACCGCCAGCCGTGGCGCCGGCGCCGTGCTGAACGACCGCCGCATCCGCGTGGCCGACCGCAAGGATCTGGAAGGCACGATGATCCACACCGGCTTCGCCCCGCGCGAACGCAGCCGCGCCAGCGCGCAGCTGAAGTCGGTCGACACCCTGCTGGTCCAGGCTGAGGACATCCGCCGCACCGGTTCGGCCGCGCTGGACCTGGCCTACGTGGCCTGCGGCCGCGCCGACGCCTATTTCGAAGCCGGCGTGAAGGCGTGGGACATCGCTGCCGGGCTGCTGCTGGTCCGCGAGGCGGGTGGCAAGGTCTGCGACTTCAAGGGCGCGACCCTGGGCCGGATGGACAACCGTGGCCCGGAGACCCACCAGATCGTTGCCGGCAACCTGAAGGTGGCCGAGTCGCTGCAGAAGGTGCTGGTGAACACTGGCTACGCGGCGGAATTCGACGCGAAGTTCTGAGGTTTCGCGTAAAGCGGTTCATGGAGACGGCACCTGCGAAGGTGCCGTTTTCGTATCCGCAGTGATCGTGCTTGTCACTTTCTTTGCTCGTGCAAAGAAAGTAACCAAAGAAACACGCCGCCAGGGCGCGAGCCGATGCTGCGCATCGGTACCCTGCGCTCCTCGGCCCGCCGAGGGACGGTGCGGGAACTCGCTGCGCTCAGACACCCGCACCTCTTCGCCCTCGCCGGACCTGCGGTGCTCGGCTCGCTCAAGGCGGGTCCCAAGGTCAAATGCCACAGCTGCACCCAGTAGCAACTGTCTTGTCAGGGGCAGCCGAGGGCCACCTCGGCGTCTCGCTTACGGGCGTTGAGGATCACCAGCATTTTGCGCATGACCGCCACGAGCGCCACCTTGCTCGCTTTGCCCTTGGCCTTCAGGCCAGCGTA
>NZ_JCAFUN010000009.1:0-222336 GCF_059371375.1 Stenotrophomonas sp. YJH_SMC_64
AGCCGGCCAGCGGCCGGCTCTACCAAGGCTTGTCCCCGACCTGGATTCGCGCTTCGGGTAGTGCCGGCCGCTGGCCGGCAACCCCATTGAACCGGGCATCGAGAGCAGCCGGTCAGCGGCCGGCTCTACCAGGGCTTGTCCCCGACCTGGGTTTGCGCTTCGGGTAGTGCCGGCCGTTGGCCGGCAACCTCTTTGAACCAGGCATCGAGAGCAGCCGGCCAGCGGCCGTCTCTACCAGGGCTTGTCCCCGGCCTGGATTCGCGCTTCGGGTAGTGCCGGCCGCTGGCCGGCAACCTCTTTGAACCAGGCATCGAGAGCAGCCGGCCAGCGGCCGGCTCTACCAGGGCTTGTCCCCGACCTGGGTTTGCGCTTCGGGTAGTGCCGGCCGCTGGCCGGCAACCCCTTTGAGCCAGGCATCGAGAGCAGCCGGCCAGCGGTCGGCTCTACCAGACGGGATCGTTACCGCAGCGGGCGATCCTCGCCGCCATCCCCGCTCTCGGCAGGCGCCGGACCGGCGTTGCTGCGACGCTGCTCCTCATAGGTGCGGAATGCCTGGTGGATGTGCTTGCGCAGCTCATCGTCGTTCCACGGTTTGGTCAGGAAGCGATAGATCGCGCCGCGGTTGATCGCGTCGGTCACCGTGTTCAGATCGGTGTAACCGGACAGCACCAGGCGGATCGTATCCGGGTACAGCATCTTCACCCGGCCCAGGAACTCGGTGCCGCTCATGTCGCTCATGCGCTGGTCGGACAGGATCACCTGCACGTCGTTGATCGCCAGCAGATCGAACGCATCGCGCACGTTGCCGGCGGCCAGAATGCGGTAGCCATCGCGGCGGAACAGGCGCACCAGCGATCGCAGCACGTTCTCCTCGTCGTCCAGCAGCAGCAGTGTGCGGTCCGGGCGGGTCTCGGCGAAGGCTTCCGGGCGCAGGTAGCGGCGGCGCAGGGTCATGCCGGCGGCATCGGCCGACATCGGTTCGCCGAACAGGTAGCCCTGGAACACGTCGCAGTCGTTGCGGCGCAGGAAGCCCAGCTGCGCCTGCGATTCCACGCCGTTGGCAATGACCGTCATGCCCAGCTGGTGGCCCATGGCGATGATCGCGCGTGCGATGGCTGCCTCGCGGTTGCCGGCTGGTGCACTCTTGATGAAACTGCGGTCGATCTTCAGCTTGTCCACCGGGTAACGCACCAGCGCACTGAGGCTGGAATCGCCGGTGCCGAAGTTGTCCAGGCTCAGGCTGATGCCTTCGTTGCGCAGGTTGGCCAGTGTCTCGTGCACGAAATTGACATTGTTGGTCAGCGCGCTTTCGTTGATCTCCAGCGTCAGCATCTGTGCCGGCACGCCCGCGGCCTGGATCAGGCCCATCACTTCAGCGAAGAAGTTCGGCCGCAGCAGCTGCAGGGTGGAGACATTCACGGCAATGGTGAAGTCGTCGAAGCCCTGGTCGCGCCACAGGCGGGCCTGCTTGAGCGCGCCTTCCAGCACCCAGGTGCCGATCTGCACGATGATGCCCAGCCGCTCGGCGGTGCGCATGAAGCGCTCCGGCACCAGCATGCCCAGCGTGGGGGACTGCCAGCGCAGCAGCGCCTCCATGCCCACCACATGGCCGTCGCGGGCACTGACCAGCGGCTGGTAGCGAAGTTTCAGCTCGCCGTTGGGGATCGCGTCGACGATCTGGCGCGCGATGATGCTCTCGCTGTGCGCGCTCGGCGGGGTATCCACTGCATGGATGCGCACCGCGTTTCCACCTTCGCGGGCCGCCTGGTACAGCGCATCCTCGGCGTGGTCGAGCAGTCGCGAGGCGTTACTGGCGTGTTCCGGGCACAGGCTCACCCCCAGCTTGCCAGTCATGAACAGCGTGTACGGCAGCACCGACAGGGGCAACTCCATCTGTTGCCGGATCTCCTCGGCGAAGTCCTCCGGCAGCGGCACGTCGGCGTTGCGCGGGACTGCGATCAGGAACTCGTCGCTGCCATGCCGCCACAGTTTGCCGCGACCCCGCAGGTAGGACTGCAGCCGCTGCGCCACCAGCACCAGCGCCTGGTCACCCACCTCGGCGCTCATGTTCTCGTTGACGGAAGCGAAGTGGTCGATGTCCACGTGCATCAGCATCAGCGCGGTGCCGCCGGAGGCCGCTTCGGCGACCATCGCCTGCAGCTCGGGGTTGCCGGCACCGAGGCGATCGGGTGCATCATCGATGCTGACCGGCGGCTGGTTGGGATTCCACATAGGCTCAGTATTCCGGTGACTCAACGGCGGCCATGCTGGCCGCCTGGTAGGGGAGGTGAACGTCGATCAGGGTGCCTTCGCCATGTGCGGACTCGATGCGCACATGGCCGCCGACACTCTGCGCGCGCTCGCGCATCACGATCAGACCCAGGCCGCGCGGGCCGTCCGGGTCGAAACCTTCGCCGTCGTCGCGGATCTGCAGGTGCAGGCTGCGCTTGCCGATGTCGCGCAGCTGCAGGTGTACCTGGCTCGCGCGCGCGTGCCGCAGCACGTTGGTCAGGCTCTCCTGTGCGATGCGGAAGCAGGCCTGTTCGATGCTGTTGTCGGGGCGATGCGGCAGGGGCTCGATCTCGGCCAGCAGCTCCACCTGCGAAGAACGGAACAGCACCCGTGCCTGCCAGCTGAGGGCCGCTTCCAGGCCCAGCGCGTCCAGCTGCGGAGGGCGCAGCAGGGTGGAGATGTCGCGCAGCTTGGCTACCGTGGTGTCGGCCAGGCTGACGATCTGTGCCAGGTCCTCGGCGCGGCGTTGCGGATCGTGCTCGTCCTGCGCGGCATGGGCGGACAATTTGATCGCCGTGATCGCCTGGCCGATGTCGTCGTGCAGATCGCGCGAGATCGCGCGGCGCTCGTCTTCCTGCAGGGAGAACAGGCGGCCGGCCATCGCCTGCAGTTCGCGGTTGCTGGTTTCCAGTGCACTGCGCGTCCGTTCGGAATCACTGAGGTCGCGCACGATCAGCAGCTTGCAGTCGCGGCCACCATAGCGAACCTCGCCCACCGCCAGGCCGGCATGGAAGCTGCGGCCGTCGGCGCGCTGCATGGCCACCACGCTGCTGTGGCCGGGGCCCAGGTGTGGCTGCCCTGCACGCAGCTGGCCGCGGACGCGGGCCAGATCACCGGCAGCGACCAGCGCCGACAGCGGCTCACCCAGCAGGGTATGGCTGCCATAGCCGAACAGGCTGGCCGCCCAGGCGTTGGTGTACAGCACGTGCTCGTCGGAGAGGATCACCACGCCATCGGGCAGCACCCGCACCAGTTCGCGGAACTGCTCCTCGCGCTCGCGTAGCAGGCGCCGCGATTGCTCCCGCTCGGTCACGTCCTGCAGGGTGCCCAGCACGCGGCTGCGGCCGGACTCATCGACACCACTGGCGGCACGCAGGTGCACCATCAGGGCGCGTCCGTCCATCGACAGCAGGGGCAGCAGTACGTCCACCTGCACCGGATCACCCGAGCAGAGGTCGGCCAGCAGCTGTTCGGTCTGGGTGGCGGTGGCAGGGTCGGCGGGAACCAGCAGCTCGTCGAAGCGGTGCCAGCGGCGGGCTTCCGGCGGCCGGCGGCCAAGCAGTCGGTAGACCTGGTTGGAATAGCGGCCCATGCCGGTGGACGGGTCCAGTTCCCAGGCGCCGATGCGCGCCAGTTCGTGGGCTTCTTCCACCCGCGCAAGCGCCTGGTCACGGCGCAGCTGGGCCAGGTCTTCGGCAGTGCGGTCGATGGCAATCAACAAGCGGGCGTTGTGGCCGTCATAGCTGATGGCGTTGGAGCGCAGTTCCATCTGCCGCAGCGAGCCGTCACGCAGCTGCAGCTGGGCACGCAGGATGCACAGTTCCTCCGGCGCCTCGCGGATCGCCTCCAGCTTGGTCTGCAGCGCCTGGTCCTGGCCTGGCGGCCACAACGCGTCGATGGTCTGCTCCAGCAGTTCGTCACGCTCCCAGCCGAAGGCGGTACAGGCAGCCGGATTCGCATCGAGGATCGCCAGCGTGTCCAGGTCGTAGACCAGGATCGGGCCGGGGTTGCCCTCGAACATCTGCCGCAGGCGCAGCTCCGAGGCCTGCTGGCGCGCATGGGTGTGCAGCACATGCTCGGCCAGCGGCCGCAACAGCAGATACAGCAGGCCGGCACTGGCCAGTGCGAAGAACGAGCCCTTCACGCTCTGCCACATCGCCGCCTGCTGCGGATCCGGCACCAGTGCCTGCACGGCACTGTCGGAGGCGATCATCCAGGCCAATGCCATCACCAGGTAGCTCAGCACCACCCGCCGCCGGTCGCGGCTCAGCGCCTGCGCCATCCGCGGGTCGGGAACTGGGGCGTTGCCGGTCGGTTCTGCAGGCATGGAGGGGCTGGATGAAAGGGGCGCCGGCCATCTTACCGCGCAGGTGCGCCCTGACCACTCAATTATCCGCCGCAGGCGCCGTTAACCACTGCGTGCCCCGCTGACGGGCGTGTCATCCGGAGCAAGATCGCGTGGACCAAGGGATCATCGCCAGCCTGCTGCAGCACCCGCTTGCGTCGGCGCTGGTCATCGTCGACCGCACGGGTCGCCCGCTGGCGGCCAATCCGGCTGCGCGCGAGCATGGCCTGCCGGCCACCGTGGCTGCGTATGCGCCGATGCTGGAAGATCTGCGCCTGATGGCTGCCGATGGCGGCATCGTGGCCTGCACGCTGCCGGGTGGCCCGCACGGGCACTACGATGGCCACCTGCGCGCTGTGCACGATGGCGCCGGCAACCTGCTGGCCTTCACGCTGAGCATTCCCGAACCGGTGCCGCTCGGCGGCGGTGGGCGCTGGGAGCTGGCGCTGGACAGTGCCGGCCACAGCCTGTGGGACTGGGACATTCCCAGTGACCGTGTGGTGCGCACCCCGGCAGTGGGCGATGAAACCGCCACCGAGATGCTGGCCCGCGTGCACGGCGAGGACATCGCCCAGGTGCGGGCCGCACTGGAAGAGCATCTGCGTGGCTTGAGCGAGCAGTACAGCGCGCAGTTCCGTTTCCGCCAGGCCGATGGCCAGTGGCGCTGGGTACTGGACCGGGGCCGCGTGGTCGCGCGCACCGCCGATGGCCAGCCGCTGCGCATGGTCGGTACCCATACCGATATCGAACAGCAGAAGCAGCTGGAAGGGCTGCTGCAGGAACAGCAGCTGCACCTGAGCGAGGCCCAGCGCATCGCCAGCATGGGCAGCTGGTCGTTCGACCCCAACAGTGGTCATTTCTGGTGGTCGCCGGAGCTGCGTTCGATGCTTGCGCTGGAGCAGGGCGCCGTACCCGGCCAGCGGCGCTGGCTGAAGCAGCTGCACCCACGTTCACGTGGCGCATTGCGTGCGGCGTGGCGGCGGTTGTGGCGCGATGGCCGTGCCGCCAATCTCGAACTGGAACTGACCCGGGGCAATGAGCCGTCGCAGCACCTGCGGCTGTGGATGCAGCCGTTGCTGGACATGGACGGACAGCCCAAGCGACTGCTCGGACAGGTGCAGAACATCACCGAGCAGCACCAGACCGACGCGTTGATCCGCTGGCGCACCGAGCTGCTCAACCGCGTCTCCGCGCTGGGCCGCATCGGCGGCTGCGAGATCGAGGTGAAGACCCGGCACATGCAGTGGACCGAGGAGTGCTATCGCATTCACGGCCTGCGCAAGGAACCGATCACCCTCGACCAGGCGCTGGCGTTGTACACCGAGGACTCACGCAACGCCTTCGAAGCGGCGTTGGCGCGCATCGCCAACGGCGGGCTGCCCGAGCAGCTGGACCTGTGCTTCTACCGCCAGTCCGGCCTGCGCGTCTGGGTGCAGGTGCTGATCGAGCTGGACCGCCGTGACGGCCTGCCGCCGCGCTTCGTGGTGCTGTTCCGTGACATCACCCGCGAGCGCGAAGCCAACGAGCGCATCGAACTGCTGGCCCACTACGATCTGCTGACCGGCCTGCCCAATCGCGTGCTGCTCGGCGAGCAGACGGCAGAGGCCATCGAAGAAGCACGTGACCGTGGCACATCGCTGGCGATGCTGTTCATCGACCTGGATGGCTTCAAGACCATCAACGACAGCTTCGGCCACGCCACCGGTGATGCGCTGCTGAAGGCCGCTGCGACGCGCCTGCACCAGAACCTGCGCAACAACGACCTGTTCGGCCGCTTCAGTGGTGATGAATTCATCGTGGTACTGCGCGACCTGGCCGAGCCGGAAGACGCCGGCCACGTCGCGCGCAAGCTGATCGCTTCGCTGGCCGAGCCGCTGCGTCGTGGCGAGACCACGTTGAAGGTCGGCGCCAGCGTCGGCATCGCGATGCTGGGCGATGCACAGACCGATTTCGATTCATTGCTGCGTGCCGCCGATGCCGCGATGTACGCGGCCAAGGAAGCGGGGCGCAACACCTACCAGTACTACAGCCAGGACGCATTGGCCCGCATCCAGCGCAAGCTGGAGCTGGAGCATGCCCTGCACGGCGCCATCGAGCGCGAAGAGTTCAGCCTGGCCTACCAGCCGCTGCTGCACGCCCACCACGGCGAGCCGCCGGCGATCGAGGCACTGTTGCGCTGGCACCGCCCCGGGATCGGCTACTGCAGCCCGGCCGAGTTCATCCCCATTGCCGAAAAATGCGGCGAGATCGTGCGGATCGGCGACTGGGTGCTGAATGAGGCCTGCCGCCAGGCAACCGCCTGGGACCGTGCCGGTCTGCGTTTCGACCGCATTGCGGTGAATGTTTCTGCGGTACAGCTGCGAGACCGCGGCTTTGCCGAGCGTGTGATCGAAATCTGCCACGCCCATGGCTGGCCACCGCAGCGGCTGGAGCTGGAACTGACCGAGTCGGCGTTGATCCGTGACACCGACATCCTGCGCCATTGCTTCGACGTGCTGGAACGGCACGGCGTGCCGCTGGCGGTGGATGACTTCGGTACCGGCTTCTCCAATCTCAACTACCTCAACCGCTTCCCGGTGGGGCGCCTGAAGATCGACCGCAGTTTCGTGCAGGGCATGCTGCACTATTCGGGTACGGCCGAAGTGACCCAGGCCATCGTGCACCTGGGCCACGCGTTGGGCATGAAGGTGGTGGCCGAGGGCGTGGAAACGCACCAGGAAGAAGACATGCTGCGCCGCCAGGGCTGCGACGAGATCCAGGGCTACCTGTACTCGCGACCGCTAAGCCCGCGCGACCTGGCGCAGTGGCTGCGCCAGCCACAGCCGGTTTCGCTGCGCACCGATGCCAGTGGGGAAGTGATGCTGGTGCGGTGATCAGCTGCACTGGTTGGAACTGACCCTGGCTGCTGTGCCTATCCACGCATGGCGTGGATCTACCGCAACCCGCTTTGGTGGGGGCCGACCGTTGGTCGGCACGGATGCCTGTGCCTCTCGATCATCCACGCATGGCGTGGATCTACCTCGGAAAATCCGCCCTCAGCTGCACGCGCAGCGCTTCTACAATGGCCGCATAGCGCCGCTTCTGGACCAGATAGCTGGCCAGGAACAGCGGAAGCACCAGCAGCATCGGCGCCACCACCGGGCGCATCGCCACCAGCGGCAACAGCAGCAGCGACAGGATCGCCACGAACCAGCTGCACAGGCCGATCACCCGCACTTCGTGCCGTCGCGCGTTGAGTACGATGCGACCGCGCATCACCGGGAAGTAGCGCAGGCCGAAGCTTGGCGCGAAGCTCTCGCGGAACGCCATGCTGCCATCGGGCAGCGCATGGAAGGCCAATTGCAGCCATCTGTCCTGCGGCAGGTCACGTTCCAGGCTGCCCAGCGAGAGCCGGGCCTGCATGGCCGGTGACGCCGCGATGCGTTCGTTGAACAGGGTGATGCCCCAACTGAAATAACCGGCCACCCAGGCCATCAGAAGGACGGTCTCGATCAGCAGGAGTGCGATCAGGGTGATGGCCATCGGTCTTCCATGAACGGGATCGGTGGATCATGCCACAACGATTTCGCCACCCCGGTAGATCCACGCCATGCGTGGATGTTGCGGCGAGGGCCAGGCGTCACACCGGCGGATGAAAGCTGTCCACCCATGGCGTGGATCTACTTCAGCGCTTCCCCGTCCAACCCCAGGTCCCAGGCCAGTCCCAGCAGTGCCTCGTCCGCCCGCGACGGGGCGGGGCGCGCGTCCGCCAGCTGCTGCAGTTCGCGGATCTCCTCGCGTGCCACATCCTCCAGCTGCTGCAGCTGCTCACGCACGCTCGCGTTGCGCGGGCGCTCGGTATCGGTGAGAGAGGGCAGGGCGCGGATCAGTGTCATGGTGCGGGTACAGGATGCATCCAACGGCGGGTTACAGGCAAAGGCCCCGGTCGAACCGGGGCCTTGCGGGCTGCCGGCGAGGGCAGCGGACATCAGGATCAGAACAGCTCGACGGTGCCGGCGCCCATGCTCTGCTGGGCAACCGGCTTGTGCGGCGGGCGCTCCCATTCGCTGCGCAGTTCGCGCAGGCGGCTGCCGGTGCGCTGCAGGGCGGTGGCGATCTCTTCGTCGAATACGCCGCCATTGCGGTGCAGCAGTTCCTGCAGGGCCACCGCTTCGCGGTTGATCGCGGTCAGGCGGTCCAGGTGGGTGTGCACGCCGCCCAGCGCTTGGGTGGCGATGTCTTCGAACTGCAGGGCGCGCACGGCTTCGGCTACGCTGCCATCGATCGAACGGGCGCACTCGGACACTTCGCGCATGCCGTCACCCAGCGAGGCGTTGATCTGCGCGACGTTGTCGAGCATCGCCGCCGCTTCCTGGCGCGCTTCGCGGGAGCGGTCCATGTCACGCGAGGCCATGTGCGAGACCGTCTCGCGCACCTTGGCGATGGCGTCCTTGGAGCTGTGTGCCAGCTTGCGGATCTGCTCGTTGAAGGTGGTCGAGCGCTCGGACAGGTTGCGCACTTCGTCGGCGACCACCGCGAAGCCACGACCGGCTTCACCGGCACGTGCCGCTTCAATGGCAGCGTTCAGGGCCAGCAGGTTGGTCTGGTCGGCGATCGACTTGACGTCCTCCAGCAGCGCGAAGATGCCATCAAGGTGCTGCGCCATCTGGTCGATGTGCTGCACGGTGGTGCTGCTCTGGCCGCTCACCTGTTCCAGCGCTTCGACCAGCTGTTCCATGCGGTGGCTGGCGTGCTGGGCGAAACGGGCAACGTCGAGGCCGGCATTGCCTTCGTCACCGGCGCGGTCGACGATGCGCGACAGGGCCTGGCTCTGCTGGCGAGACTTGCGGTTCATCGCATCGAAGCTGCCACCGAGGCTGGAGACGGCCTGGCGGATCAGGTCACGGGCGCGTTCCACTTCGCCGCGCGAACCCTCGATCTCGTTGCCGACGAAATTGCGCAGTTCGGTCAGCAGCTGGTCCTGCTCACGCAGGACACGGGCGTGTTCCGGGGAACGGTGTGCCTGGGCGCGGGTGGTCCACCACGCAAAGCCGAGCCAGCTCAGCGTCATCGTGGTCAGGATCGCCCAGCGCAGGGCGGCCGGCCATTCGAAACCGATGGCGAAGGGGAGCAGCAGGGTCAGAGCCAGGGGGGCGGCCAGACGGATGAAAATGCGTGAGTACATGGACGTTCTCGGGAGGTGCACGGAGGATGTATCGGCCGTACCCCCTTTCTCTTTAACGTCGATATGCCTCGAAGTGCATTCTGAATGCGCCGGTTTTCCGGCGCCTTGGCGGCTTCGGGGTCAGAGCCCTTTCCGTGCTGGAAAGGGATCCGACCCCACACCCTCAGGCCAGCTGCCGGTCCACGGCCTCGATCATCGCCTTTCGCCCGAACAGGAAGTCCCAGTAGCTGCCACCCAGCTGCCGCCACAGCACCGCCGCGCGCACCGCGGCCAGCAGCAGGGCGCGGATCTCGGCCACCACGCCAGCCTGGCCCAGATAGTGCGGGTTGCCCTGCACCATGACCCGCGGCTTGAGGTGGCTGATGGTGTCGGCGTAAAGGCCTCCCAGGTTGGCCAGCACGTCCGGGTGGCCGCTGTCGCCCAGTTCGTTGGCCTGGCGCTGGGCCCGCTCGATGCCCGAGGCGACCTTGTTCACGGTGGCGCCATCCTGAACGAAGCGGCGCTCCAGCTGCAGCACCGACAGGGCCAGCTTGGGCAGGATCGGGTCCTGGCCCTGGCTGCGGAAGTAGTTGTGCAGCAGGCGCAGGCCGGACTTCAGTGCATGGCGGTCACCGAACACCTCCTGCGGCGAGGACGCATCGACACGGAACACGCTGTCCACGGCGGTGCGCACGGCGGCGGCGTCGGAATGGCCGGTATCGGCGATACGGCGTACCTGCTGCAGGGCCTGGGCAATGCCGGCCAGGGCCAGGACGCGGTCGTCGACAGTGAAACTCATGCAGCGATTACCTCAAAAGGGGAAGGGGTGGTGCGCAGGCGCTGTTCCAGCGGCGCATCGGTGGCGGCGATCACCGCGCCACCCAGGCACACGTCACCGTCATACAGCACCAGCGATTGACCGGGGGTAACGGCGCGCTGCGGGCGCGCGAAGGTGACCAGCACGCTGCCATCGTCCAGCACCTGGACCGTACACGGCTCATCGGGCTGGCGGTAGCGGGTCTGGGCGGTGCATTCGAAGCGCCGTGCCGGCGGCGAACCGGCGATCCAGTGCGCGGTTTCCGAACGCAGGCGCTCGGACAGCATCCACTTGCTGTCGCGGTCCTGGTCCACGTACAGCACGTTGCTGGCCACATCCTTGCCGACCACGTACCACGGCGCGGCCGGGCGTCCACGCACGCCGCCGATGTTCAGGCCCTCGCGTTGGCCCAGGGTGAAATAGAACACGCCCGGATGTTCGGCGATCACGCTGCCGTCGGCCGGGTCGAGGATCTGGCCGGGCCTGGCCGGCAGGTAGCGGCCAAGGAACTCGCGGAAGTCACGCTCGCCGATGAAGCAGATGCCGGTGGAGTCTTTCTTGGCGTGGGTCGGCAGGCTGACGTCACGCGCGATCCGGCGCAGGTCGGTCTTTTCCAGGTCGCCGATCGGGAACAGGGTGGCCGCCAGCTGGTCCTGGCCCAGCTGGTGCAGGAAGTAGCTCTGGTCCTTGGAACGGTCGGCGCCGCGCAGCAGCAGCCACTGGTGGCCGCGCTGGGTCACCCGTGCATAGTGGCCGGTGGCGATGCGTTCGGCGCCCAGCTCGCGGGCGGCATCCAGGAAGTGCTTGAACTTCACTTCGCGGTTGCACAGCACGTCCGGATTCGGAGTGCGACCGGCGGCGTACTCGGCCAGGAAGTGCTCGAACACGCCCTGCCAGTACTCGCTTGAAAAATCGCGGAAGTGGAACGGGATGCCGAGCAGGCCGCAGACGGCCACCGCATCGCGGCGGTCGTCCTCGGCGCGGCAGTCGCCGCTGCCATCGTCGGCCCAGTTCTGCATGAACAGGCCGGCCACGGCTTCGCCCTGCTGTACCAGGCGCCAGGCGGCGACCGAAGAGTCGACACCTCCGGAGACGCCCACCATCACGCGCGGAGTGCTCATGCGACCTCCCGGACCAGCGAAAGCGGATGGCGCTGGCCACCCAGGTAATCAGCCACCACCTGCCAGACCAGCGGGCTGCGCTGGCGCTCGCCGGCGGCCTGCAGTTCGGCCGGGGTCAGCCACAGCGCGCGGTCGATGCCGGTGTCCAGTGGCTGCGCCGGGTCGTGCGAGACCGGGCGCGCCGCGTAGCAGAAGCGCAGGAAGGCGGTGCCGTCGCCGGCAGTCCACTGGTAGCAGCCGATGAAATGGGTCAGCTGCACCGTCCAGCCAGTTTCCTCGCGGGTCTCGCGCAGGGCCGCCTCGGCCAGGCTTTCGCCCGGCTCGAGGTGGCCGGCCGGCTGGTTCAGCACCTGCCGGCCATCGATGGTCTCTTCAACCAGCAGCACGCGGCCGCCGTCGACCACCACCGTGGCGACGGTGGCGTGCGGTGCCCAGCGCGGGTCCGGCGTGGCGTTCAACTCAGAACTCGTCCTTCTTGGTCAGTTCCAGCTCCATGGCGTCGGCGGTGCGGATGGCCGCATCGATGGCGTCGCTGAGCTGGTCGGCAGTGGCATCGGCGTCGATCTTGACCACGAACATGGCGGTGGTGTCCTGCTTTACCCAGCCGCCCATCTTGGCATCCTGCGAATCTTCCAGCAGGCGGTTGGCCACGGCCACCGGGAACTGCTTGGTCTTCGCGTTGTAGGCCGGCGACCAGATCTCGCGGATGTTGTGGGTACCGAAATCTTCCACCGACGAACGCACGTAGACCATCTGGGTGCGGTCACCCTCGACGTCGAAGACCATGCGGTAGTCGCCGTCCTCATCGACTTCGTAGGTGTAGCCCAGCTTGTCCAGATGGCGGGCCACGGCCTTGTCGGCGTCTGCGGCGGCAGCGGAGCCGGTGGCAGCCAGAGCGATCAGGAGGGCGGGGAGAAGGGTCCTTTTCATGAAAATCCTGTGAAACAGTGTTGAGAGAGGGTGCAATTGTGACGGTGGGCGTGCGTGCCGTCCAATCTGCGGCAGGCCGACGCAGGCGCGCCCGAGCCTCTATAATGGCCCGATGCCCCATGAGTCTTCCCCCGATTCCCAGCACGAGCACGGCGTCGCCGTAGAGGCCGCGCGCCCGGAAGTGGCGCCGCCGCCGTTCTACCAGGTGATGCTGCTCAATGACGACTACACCCCGATGGATTTCGTGGTGGATGTGCTGCAGCAGTTCTTCAGCATGGACCTGGACAAGGCCACGCAGGTGATGCTGCACGTCCACACCCGCGGCCGCGGCGTGTGCGGGGTGTTCACCCGCGAAGTGGCCGAGACCAAGGTCGCCCAGGTCAACGAGTACTCGCGGATGAACCAGCACCCGCTGCTGTGCACGATGGAAAAGGCCTGACCAGCTGCCGGTTCTCGTCCGGGCACATCAATCCCGGATGGGTGTGCCCACCAAGGTGGGCACCTACCAAGGCAGAAGCCCGTATCGACCGTGGATGGGGCGTGCCCGCCAAGGTGCGCACCTGCCAAGCGCGGGTCTCACCTCTCCGCCAGCGCCTCCAGGGCCATCCGGGCGACTGTCTCGTCGATATCGGCCGGGTCGCCGTCATCCCTGAACCACACTGCCGACAGCGCAGTGCTGGCCGCGATCCAGCGCAGCAGGCGTGTGCGTTCCAGTTCGGCCAGCGCACAGACCTGCTCAAGGCGGATCGCAAACCGCTCGGGCCGCGTCGCAACGTGGATGCCCGGACCACAGAGGTCCGGGTTGCTGAACATCGTCGTGTAATCGAACGCACGGTCCCCCAGCAGTCGCTTCGGGTCGATCGCCAACCAGCCGCGCGGGCCGAAATCCAGCACATTGTCATGATGCAGGTCGCCGTGCAGCGGGCGGATCTCCTGTTCGTCATGCAGCAGCCCCTCCGCCAGTGATCTGCACTGTTCCAGCAGTGGCGGCAGCACAGCCCTTGGCTGCAGCAGGTCGGCGAACCATGTACGCAGGCAGACCAGTTCCGCTGGCGGCGCGCTCCGTGGCCGGTGCAGCCGCTGCAGGACCTGGCACAGGATCGCGGTGCAGGCGTCATCGTCGCCCTCGATCGAGCGTTGCCGCAGCGAGTCACCGCGGGCACGCTCGATCAGGATCGCAGGCCCCTCGTGGGCCAGCAGGCGGGCGGCGCCATCGCCGTTCCACCAGCGTAGCAGGCGATGACTGTTCTGCTCCTCGGTCTCGCTGCTGATCTTCAGCATCGCTGGCTCGCCCGCAGCGGTCAGCACCGGCCAGAGCCGGGCGTGAGGCGTACGGAGGGCCGGGCCATCACGCCGCAATCGCCAGCGGCTCAGGTAGGGTTCGCTCATGCTGTGTGGGCTGTCCTGGAGTGAATGAAGATCAAGCGATCTGTACTGCTAACGCCATCTGAACGCAGCAATCCGCTAGGGTGATGGAAATCGCGTAGTCAGGCCGCATATTGTCCCCATCTGCCGCCGGAGTAATCCATGTTCAGCAAAGACCTCGAACACACCATCGGCCAGTGCTACAAGCGCGCCCGTGAGGCCCGGCATGAGTTCATGACGGTCGAACACCTGCTGCTGGCACTGCTCGACAACCCGTCAGCCCAGGCCGTACTGAAGGCCTGTGGTGCCGATGCCGACCGCCTGCGCCAGGAGCTGGAGCAGGCCATCGAGGCCTCCGTGTCCCGCCTGGCGGAAGACGATGGCCGCGACACCCAGCCGACGCTGGGCTTCCAGCGTGTGCTGCAGCGGGCCGTGTACCACGTGCAGTCCTCGGGCAAGAAGGAGGTCACCGGCGCCAATGTGCTGGTCGCCATCTTCGGCGAAAAGGACTCCCACGCTGTCTATTACCTCAACCAGCAGGATGTGACCCGGCTGGATGTGGTCAATTACCTGTCCCATGGCATCGCCAAGCTGGGCGATGAAGGCGAGCAGTCGTCTTCGTCCCCGGAGGGCGAGAGCCGCATGGAAGGCGGGGAGGGCGAGCCCAAGGGGGATGCGCTGACCGAATTCGCCAGCAACCTCAACGACCAGGCCCGGGCAGGTCGCATCGACCCCCTGGTCGGCCGTGCCGACGAGATCGAGCGCACCATCCAGGTCCTCTGCCGCCGCCGCAAGAACAATCCGCTGTACGTCGGTGAGGCGGGCGTAGGCAAGACGGCCATCGCCGAGGGCCTGGCCCGCCGCATCATCGAAGGCTCGGTGCCCGACGTGCTGGCCGACGCGGTGATCTACTCGCTCGACCTGGGCGCACTGGTGGCTGGTACCAAGTACCGTGGCGACTTCGAGAAGCGCCTGAAGAGCGTGCTGACGGCACTGAAGAAGGTGCCCAACGCGGTGCTGTTCATCGACGAGATCCACACCATCATCGGTGCCGGTTCGGCGTCGGGCGGCACCATGGATGCGTCCAACCTGATCAAGCCGGCGCTGGCGTCGGGCGAGCTGCGCTGCATCGGCTCGACCACGTTCCAGGAATACCGCGGCATCTTCGAGAAGGACCGCGCGCTGGCGCGCCGCTTCCAGAAGATCGACATCGTCGAGCCGACGGTGGGCGAGACCTACGAGATCCTGCAGGGCCTGAAGTCCAAGTACGAGCTGCATCACGGTGTGACCTACTCCGACGAGGCCCTGCAGGCCGCAGTGGACCTGTCGGTGAAGCACATCGGCGACCGCCTGCTGCCGGACAAGGCCATCGACGTGATCGACGAGGCCGGTGCCCGCCAGCGCCTGCTGCCCGAGGAGCAGCGCAAGGAGCTGATCGACGTCGAGGAGGTCGAGGCGATCGTGGCCAAGATGGCGCGGATCCCGGCCAAGCAGGTCAGTGCCACCGACAAGGATGTGCTGCAGCACCTGGAGCGCAACCTGAAGATGGTGATTTTCGGCCAGGACCCGGCCATCGAGACGCTGTCCTCGGCGATCAAGCTGGCCCGTTCGGGCCTGGGCAACCCGGAAAAGCCGATCGGCAATTTCCTGTTCGCCGGCCCGACCGGCGTCGGCAAGACCGAAGTGACCAAGCAGCTGGCGTTGCAGCTGGGCATCGAGCTGGTCCGCTTCGACATGTCCGAGTACATGGAGCCGCATTCGATCAGCCGCCTGATCGGCGCGCCTCCGGGCTACGTCGGTTTCGACCAGGGCGGCCTGCTGACCGAGAAGATCGTCAAGACGCCGCATTGCGTGCTGCTGCTGGATGAGATCGAGAAGGCGCATCCGGACATCTTCAACATCCTGTTGCAGGTGATGGACCGCGGTGTGCTGACCGATACCAACGGTCGCGAAGCGAACTTCAAGAACGTGGTGCTGGTGATGACCACCAATGCCGGCGCCGCGCAGGCCTCGCGGCGGTCGATCGGCTTCACCAAGCAGGACCATGCCACCGACGCGATGGAGACCATCCGCCGCAGCTTCACCCCGGAATTCCGCAACCGTCTTGACGCGGTGGTGCAGTTCCAGGCGCTGGGCTTCGAGCACATCCTGCGCGTGGTCGACAAGTTCCTGATCGAGCTGGAGATGCTGCTGCAGGACAAGCACGTCAGCCTGTCGGCCACCCCGACCGCGCGCGACTGGCTGGCCCACCATGGTTTCGACCCGCTGATGGGTGCCCGTCCGATGGCCCGCGTGATCCAGGACAAGATCAAGCGTCCGCTGGCCGACGAGCTGCTGTTCGGCAAGCTGGTCAACGGCGGCAAGGTCAGCATCGACGTGCGCGACGACGAGCTGGTGGTCGAGACCCAGGCCGAGCCGGAGCGGCTGCTGCCGGTCACGGTGGAATGAGCTGACGCCGCAGGCTTGGCGTGAAAGACTGGAAATGACAAGGGCGGCTTCGGCCGCCCTTGTCGCATTCACTGCAACTCAACGCCCCTGCTGCGCCAGCCGCCTGAAGGTCGCCGCATCGATCGGTTCGATCCGGGTCACGGTGCAGTGGTTGCTGTCGGTTTTCAGTGTGCTGCGGGCATCGCCGCAGATCCGTTCAGGGGTACTGGGCGTGAAGAAGACATAGCTGGCCGAGGCGGCAGCGCCCAGGCAGCGCTTCTGCAGGTGCACCCGATAGTGGTTGTCACCGTCGCGCAGCAACACCTCGCGTTCCGTGCTGGAGGGGCGGATATCGCGATTGGCGCTGAGGGCAATGCACTCGGACGCGTTGGAGGGCTTGCTGGGTTCAGCGGCGAATGCCGCCAGGGGGAGGCTGACCAGCAGAACTGCCGGCAGCAGGACGTGCGGGAGCAGGGCGTTCATGATCGGGAGGGGGTGGCGATCCGGACTGGATCGGATCCCACGATGCCGCGGCGGCTGCAGGCGCGAATCTGCCGCAAGCGGGGCTGACCGATGCCACGGTGAGCTCGGTCACGGTGACCTCCGGCAGGGCCGGATTCCGGTCATGACAAAAGGCCAGCAACCAGGGCTGGCCTTGTCGAGTGGCGCCAGGCGCCGACCGCTTACTTCATGCGGTAGGTGATACGACCCTTGGTCAGGTCATACGGGGTCATTTCAACCTTGACCCGGTCACCGGTGAGGATGCGGATGTAGTTCTTGCGCATGCGGCCGGAGATATGGGCGATGATTTCGTGCCCATTTTCCAGGCGAACGCGGAAAGTGGTGTTCGGCAGCGTCTCGCTGACGGTGCCCTCGAACTCGATGGAATCGTCTTTCGACATGTAGTCCTGTGCGGTTCAGAAAACGGCCACGCTGGGCCTAAGGCGCGGTATTTTACGCGTGACGGCGCCAGCTTGCAAAGTTTGTGTTAACCCCCGGCCAAACGCCGTGCTGGCAGGCGTCCAACCGCCTGGGTCCATGGGCCTTCCCGGCCGTCACCGCGCACGGCCCGGCGCACGTGCTGCAGGAATTCCGCGCGCGGCAGGTGCTCGGCGCCCATCCGCAGCAGGTGCGGATTCTCCACCTGGGCATCGATCAGTTCCCAGCCCCAACCATGCAGGGTGGATGCCAGGGCGGCCAGTGCGATCTTGGAGCCGCCGCTGGCGCCACTGAACATGCTTTCGCCGAAGAACATCGACCCGATTGCCACCCCGTAGATGCCACCGACGAGGGTCTGCCGGTCCCAGACTTCAAACGAATGGGCGAAGCCCAGGTCGTGCAGCTGGCCGTAGGCCTCGACCATCGCCGGGCTGATCCAGGTGCCGTCCTGGCCGGGCCGCGGTGCTGCCGCACAGGCGCGCATCACGCGGCTGAAGGCGGTGTCGGCGGTGACCTCCCACGTACTGCTGCGTAGCTGGCGGCGGAACCGGCTGGACAGATGCACGCCCTCGGTGCGGAACACCATGCGCGGGTCCGGCGACCACCACAGGATCGGCTCGCCCTCGCTGAACCACGGAAAGATGCCGCCAGCGTAGGCATTGAGCAGGCGCACCGGGTGCAGGTCACCGCCGACGGCGAGCAGGCCATCGGGCTGGCGCAGCGCGGTCTCGGCTGGAGGAAAGGGGGCGTCGGGCGCATCAGCCAGGCGCCAGGGCAGCTGGCGGGTCATGCCCTCATTGTATTCGCCGTGGTGACCGCTGATGTCTGGCAACATCAGTGTCCAACGGCAAGGAGCCCACGCATGAGTGACGCGATCACCGCCATCCTCGATGTGCACGACAACCCGCGCACGTGCAACGACAGCCAGAGCATGCTGCTGGCGTTGGCGACTGAGCAGCCGGGCCAGCTCGGTGCGCTGATGCGGCTGGCCCTTGCCCGGCGTTCACCCAGCTCGGCCTTTCTCGACATGACGCTGGATCTGCTGCCCGACGAAGCGGTTGCGCCGGTCTGTGCCGAGGCCTGGCGTCGCTATCGTGATGGTGAGCGCGGTGAGCTGCAGGCCAGCGTGATCGAATTCGCCAGCTACCAGGCGCCGCAGGTGCTGCAGGACGACTGGGAGGCCTTGCTGGCGATTGCCAGTGAGAATGAGCTGCAGCTGGCTTCGCAGGTGTGGCGGGGTCTGCCGTCTGCCACTGCCGTGCAGTGGGCACAGATTCTGGCCGAAGCCGATGACGATCGAGAAATGGCGCGGGCCAGGGCGCTGCTGCTCGCGGCGCAGCCCGAGAGCTATGCCGTTGCCCGCGGCTACCTCGCTGACTGGGGCGCGCTGGATGCTGAGGTCTGGGCGCATTGGGCCGGCGTGGCGGATGGGCCGCTGCCGCGCCGCCTGCATGGGGAGCGGCCGCTGCACATCCGCTTTGGCCGCGAGCAGCATCGCGCGCAGCAGGCGGACGAACCGAGCTGGCGCAAGCGTATCTGGCGCCTGCACCCAACCTGGAATGGTGGGCAGGTGCACCATGCGGGGCAGATGGGAGGACCGATGGAAGCGTTGTGTGGCAGCTGCCATGCACCGCTGCAGCGCCTGATGCGAACCGACGCTGCCGCGCTGCAGCCGGGCGCGGCGGGTGAGATCACGCTGGGCCTGTGCCTGGACTGCTGCGGCTGGGAAGACCCGCCCGTGCGCTTCTATCGCCACGATGCCGTCGGCCTGCCCAGCTGCCACCCCAGCCAGCGTCTGGAGGTGCCGGCCACGCCGACCGACAGCGGTGACCTGGTGCGTGCCGAGATCGGCCTGGTCGCCATGGATACCAGGCGGTGGCAGCAGCAGGACTGGGGCCAGTCCAACCATCGGCAGAACCTGTCGCGCGTGGGCGGCGCGCCCAGCTGGGTGCAGCGTGCCTGGTACCCGGCGTGCGTCGATTGCGGCGAGGAGATGCCCTTCGTGATGCAGCTGGATTCGACGCTGCCCACCACGAGTGAGGGCACGCTGCTATGGGGCAGCGGCGGCATGCTCTATACGTTCTGGTGCGCGACGTGTCGGGTGAGTGGGCACTTCTGGCAGTGCACCTGAGCGCAGCGCGCTCTCCATTGTCCTGGTAGGTGCCAACGTTGGTTGGCGCGCCCCACTGCCCTGGTAGGTGCCAACCTTGGTTGGCACGCTTCTCGGCGCCGCGCCAGTCGAGCCAGCTCGGCACTACGGCTCTACGCGGAACGGCCCATGCCCCTGCAGCTCCTGCTGGTAGCGCCGCACATCGCGCCGTTCCTGCCGGCACCAGTCCTGCAGTGCTTCTGCGAAATCCGCATCGGCCACCCAGTGCCGGCTGCGCACCAGCGTCGGCAGGAAGCCCCGCGCCAGCTTGTGCTCGCCCTGTGCACCCGGTTCGAATCGGGTCAGCCCTTCGCGCAGGCAGTACTCGATACCCTGGTAGTAGCAGGCCTCGAAGTGCAGGCCGGGCAGGGTGGCGCCGCCCCAGTAGCGGCCGTACAGGGTGTCGCCACCGCGCAGGCACAGCGCGCCGGCAATCGGCTCGCCGTCCTGTTCGGCCAGGAACAGCACCAGCCCGCGGCCCAATGAAATGGCCAGATGGCGCAGGAAGGCCTCGGTGAGCGCCGGGGCGTTGCCGTACTCGAGGAAAGTCTGCAGGTAGAAGCGATACATCGCCTGCAGGTCCGCGCGGCTGGCTTCATCGCCGTGCACCACGCGGAAGGTGATGCCCTGGCGGGTGACCTTGGCCCGTTCCTGGCGGATGTTCTTGCGATGCTTGTGGTTCATCGCACCGAGGAACTGGTCGAATGTCGCCCAGTCACCCGGGTTCTGCCACTGGAACTGCACGTCTTCGCGCAGCAGCCAGTCATCGCCGAACAGCGCCTCGTCCACTGCGGTGTGGAAGTTGATATGGGCCGAGGACACGTCCAGTGCCGGCAGCGCCTCGCGCAATGCCGGCAGCAAGGTGGCGCGATCTGAATCGTGACGGGCCAGCAACCGCGGGCCGGTGACCGGTGAGTACGGCACCGCGCCCAGCCACTTCGGATAGTAGTCGCGGCCATGACGGGCATACGCGTTGGCCCACGCATGGTCGAACACGAACTCGCCGTGCGAATTGGTCTTCAGGTAGCCCGGAATGGCGCCGACCAAGCTGTCGCCTTCCCAGAGCGTGAAGTGCCGGGGCTGCCAGCCCCAGTCCTCGCGCAGGCAGCCGTGCTGTTCAAGGCCTGAGAGGAAGGCGTGGCTGACGAAGGGGTTCTGCCCGTCGTGCAGGGCATTCCAGTCGGTGGCGGGGATGGACTGCAGGGAGTCGAGGAAGCGGGGGGAAGGCATGAGGGAAGGATAGGGCAGATGAAACAGAAAGGCCGACGCACTGGCGTCGGCCTTTCATCCGGAGTCGGGCGTGGCTCGGCCCTACCGGAGCGGGTCAGCCTCTCAGCTGGCCTTGCCCTGTGCGTCCAGGTAGCGCTCTGCGTCCAGTGCGGCCATGCAGCCGAAGCCGGCCGAGGTGATCGCCTGGCGGTAGTGCTGGTCGGCCACGTCGCCGGCGGCGAAGACGCCTTCCACCGAGGTCTGGGTGGCATTGCCGCCCAGGCCCGAACGGATTTCCAGGTAGCCGTTGTTCATTGCCAGCTGGCCGTCGAACAGGGTGGTGTTCGGGTGGTGGCCGATGGCCACGAAGAAGCCGTGGGCGTCGATGTCGCGGGTGCTGCCGTCCAGGGTGGACTTCACGCGCACGCCGGTCACGCCGGCATCATTGCCCAGCACTTCTTCCACCTGGTGGTGCCAGACGGTCTCGATCTTGCCTTCGGCCACCTTCTTGAACAGCTTGTCCTGCATGATCTTTTCCGCCTTCAGGGTGTCGCGGCGGTGGACCAGGTAGACCTTGCGGGCGATGTTGGACAGGTACAGGGCCTCTTCCACGGCGGTGTTGCCGCCACCGACCACGACCACGTCCTGGTCGCGGTAGAAGAAGCCGTCACAGGTGGCGCAGGCGGACACACCGCGGCCCTTGAACTCGTCTTCGGTCGGGATGCCCAGGTACTTGGCGGTGGCGCCGGTGGCGATGATCAGCGCATCGCAGGTGTACTCGTGGCTGTCGCCGATCAGCTTGAACGGGCGCTGCGACAGGTCGGCGGTGTGGATGTGGTCGAAAATGACCTCGGTCTCGAAGCGTTCGGCATGGGCCTGCATGCGCGCCATCAGGTCCGGGCCCATCAGGCCGTGGGCGTCACCCGGCCAGTTGTCCACCTCGGTGGTGGTCATCAGCTGGCCGCCCTGCTGCAGGCCGGTGATGACGACCGGCTTCAGGTTGGCGCGAGCGGCGTAGACGGCGGCGGTCCAACCGGCCGGGCCGGAACCGAGGATGACGAGGCGCTGGTGGCGGGAGGGCAGGCTGGTGCTCATGTAAACTCGCGAAAAGGTAGATGGGACAAGGCGCTGGCGATGTTTGCGCAGCATCCTTGGCTGGTCATAGAGTGGC
This sequence comes from Stenotrophomonas sp. YJH_SMC_64, assembly GCF_059371375.1. Taxonomy (NCBI): domain Bacteria; kingdom Pseudomonadati; phylum Pseudomonadota; class Gammaproteobacteria; order Lysobacterales; family Lysobacteraceae; genus Stenotrophomonas; species Stenotrophomonas sp. YJH_SMC_64. The sequence goes on from NZ_JCAFUN010000009.1 coordinate 21,629, forward strand.
GGCTGGGGCAGGGCGATTCAAGCCGATGAACGGAACGCCGTCATCCAGCAGTGGTTTCGGCCCCCGGATTGGCCTGCCGGACGTCGCATAACTGAAAACTGACGCCGTCTCATTTATTATCAATCACTAACAGCGCATTCCAAAGGTATGGTCTAAGGTGGCGAAGCAGGTCCCCGAACGCTCCAAGTCCGACGACAGCAAGGCGTCACGTCGCACGGCCGCGGCGGCGACGACCGACAATCCACGCCGCCAGCGTCTCTGGCGCGATCTGGGCCTGATCGCCATCGCGCCGGCCCTGCTGTACCTGGCGGCCAGTCTTTTCACCTATTCAGCGACTGATCCGGGCTGGTCGCATACCGGCAGCGTGGTCGCGCCGGTGCACAACCTGGGTGGCCGCGCCGGGGCCTGGATCGCCGACGTGCTGCTGCAGCTGTTCGGCTACATCGCCTTCCTGCTGCCGGTGGTGCTCGGCGCGCTGGCGTGGATCGCCATGTTCGGGCTCAAGCGCGAGAGCAAGGGCGAGAACGACCTGGATCCTGCGCTGCGCCTGGTCGGCCTGGTCGGTTTCCTCATCGCCGGCACCGGCTTCCTGCACGTGCGCCTGTTCAGTGGCGACGTCTCCAGCGCCGGCGGCATCCTCGGCAAGCTGGTGGGCAATTCGCTCACGGTGGGCTTCGGCGCGCTGGGCGCCAACCTGTTCGTGCTGGTGCTGCTGCTGGCCTCGATCACGCTCGCGACCGGGCTGTCCTGGTTCACGGTGATGGAGAAGATCGGCCGCGGCGTGATGTCGCTGGCGCCGTTGCTGGAACGCAAGAAGGAAGAAGTCACCGAGTGGAAGCAGACCCGGGTGATGCGCGAGGAGCGCCAGGAAGTGCGCAAGGCCGACGCCGAGGTGCGCGCCAAGCGCGAGCCGGTGAAGATCGAGCCGCGTCCGGAGCCGGTGATCGAGAAGAGCGATCGGGCCAAGCGCGATACCCAGATTCCGATGTTCCGCGGCGTCAACGGTGATGGCTCGGACCTGCCGCCGCTGGCACTGCTGGATGATCCCAAGCCGCAGCCCAAGGGCTACGACGAAGAAACGCTGGAGACCCTGTCGCGGCAGATCGAGTTCAAGCTGAAGGACTTCCGCATCGATGCGCAGGTGGTCGGCGCCAATCCCGGCCCGGTCATCACCCGCTTCGAGATCGAGCCGGCACCGGGCATCAAGGTCAGCCAGATCAGTTCGCTGGACAAGGACATCGCGCGCGGCTTGTCGGTGAAGTCGGTGCGCGTGGTCGACGTCATTCCGGGCAAGTCGGTGATCGGCCTGGAAATCCCCAACGTCACCCGCGAGATGATCTTCCTGTCCGAGCTGCTGCGCTCGAAGGAATATGACAAGTCGGCCAGTGTGCTGACCCTGGCGCTGGGCAAGGACATCGCCGGTCGCCCGACCGTGGCCGACCTGGCACGCATGCCGCATCTGCTGGTGGCCGGTACCACCGGTTCGGGCAAGTCGGTGGCGGTCAACGCGATGGTGCTGAGCCTGTTGTTCAAGGCCTCGCCGAAAGACCTGCGGATGCTGATGATCGACCCGAAGATGCTCGAACTGAGCGTCTACCAGGGCATCCCGCACCTGCTGGCGCCGGTGGTCACCGACATGAAGGAGGCCGCCAACGGCCTGCGCTGGTGCGTGGCCGAGATGGAGCGCCGTTACAAGCTGATGAGCGCGGTGGGCGTGCGCAACCTGGCCGGCTTCAACAAGAAGGTGAAGGAAGCCCAAGACGCCGGCCAGCCGCTGATGGACCCGCTGTTCAAGCCGAACCCGGAGCTGGGCGAGGCACCGCGCCCGCTGGAGACGCTGCCGTTCATCGTCATCTTCATCGACGAATTCGCCGACATGATGATGATCGTCGGCAAGAAGGTGGAAGAGCTGATCGCGCGCCTGGCACAGAAGGCGCGTGCGGCCGGCATCCACCTGATCCTGGCCACGCAGCGCCCGTCGGTGGACGTGATCACCGGCCTGATCAAGGCCAACATCCCCACCCGCATCGCCTTCCAGGTCAGCTCCAAGATCGACTCGCGCACCATTCTCGACCAGTCCGGTGCGGAAACCCTGCTCGGCCACGGCGACATGCTCTACCTGCCGCCGGGCACCGCCATGCCCGAGCGCGTGCACGGCGCCTTCGTCTCCGACGAGGAAGTGCATCGCGTGGTCGAACATCTCAAGGCGATGGGCCCGGCCGACTATGTCGACGGCGTGCTGGACGAAGTGCAGACGATGGGCGACGGCGTGGTCGTCGGTGCCACCGGCCTGCCCGAGAACAGCTCTGCCGGCGATGAGTCCGACCCCTTGTATGACGAAGCGCTGCGGGTGGTCACCGAGACCCGCCGTGCCTCAATTTCCGGCGTGCAGCGCCGGCTGAAGATCGGCTACAACCGCGCGGCGCGACTGATCGAGGCCATGGAAGCGGCCGGCGTGGTCAGTCCGCCCGAGCACAACGGCGACCGCACGGTGCTGGCACCGCCGCCGCCGAAGTAAGACCCGACGTATCCCCCACGACGTCCAAGGAACCGACGCATGCTTCACCCCGTACCAAGCGCGCTGGCACTGGCGCTGGCAGCCTTCCTGGCTGCCGGCCCGGCACTGGCAGACACCGCCACCTCCGCGCCCGCCACGGCGCCGCCTTCCACCAGCGGCGATACCGAAGCCAGCAATAATTTCAGCATTGTCCGTTACCGCGCCGACTACCAGGTGCGGCCGGATGCGGGCAATGTGCAGACCGAAACCTACGAAGTCCTGCTCAAGACCAAGGCCTCCGTCGAGCAGTTCAGCCAGGTGCGGCTGAGCTACAGCGAGAAGATGGAGACGCTGGAAGTGCTCGGCGCCTACACCATCACCGCCGACGGCCAGCGTCGCGACGTGCCGGCCGACCGCATCTACACCCAGGAGAGCTACTCCAGCGCTTCGGCGGCGATGTATGCCGACCGCAAGGTGCGGGTGATCGTGTTCCCGAACCTGGCCCCGGGCACCCGTCTGTACTACCAGGTGCGCCGCACCCAAGCCACGCCGTACTTCCCGGGCTATTTCGGCCTGTGGGAGACCTTCAATGTGTTCACCGAGTACGAGGACGCCGAAGTCACCCTGAGTGCGCCGGCCAACCTGCCGATGTTCATCGACAGCCGCGGCGTGCAGGGCAGCGATCGCCCGACGGTGAAGAACGGCCAGGCGCAGTGGCGCTGGCGCTACCAGCGTCGCGAGGCGATGCCGGCGCAGAACTGGTCGGCGGCGGGCTGGGAGTTCGGCCCGAACATCATGGCCAGTACCTATCGTGACTGGTCGCAGATGGGTCGCGCCTACCAGCTCAAGGCGGGCCCGGCGGCCGAGGTGACCCCGGCGCTGCAGGCGCTGGGTGATGAGATCACCGCGGGTATCAGCGACCGCCGCGAGCAGGCTGATGCGCTGTATCGCTGGGTTGCGCAGAACATCCGCTACGTGGCGGTGTACCTGGGCAATGGCGGGCTGGAGCCGAACAGCGCGCAGAGCATCCTCGACAACCACTATGGCGACTGCAAGGACCATGTGACGATCCTGGAGGCGCTGCTGGCGGCCAAGGGCATCGCCAGCTCGCCGGTGCTGATCGGTGCCGGCGGCGGTCCGACGCTGCCGAAGATTCCGGTGCTGGGCCGCTTCAACCACGCCATCACCTACATTCCCGAGTTTGATCTCTACCTGGATTCGACCACCGCGTGGGCGCGCTTCGGTCAGCTGCCGGAAGGTGATCTGGGTGCGCCGGTGATGCGTACCCGCGACGCCACGCTGGCACGCACCCCGGCCAACACGCCGGAGCGCAATGCCACCTCGATGGAGGTGCGTTTCACCTTCGACGCCAACGGCAACCTGCGCGGCGAGACCATTCCGAAACTGGGCGAGAACGCCGAGATCGGCATGCGTGCCCAGTTCTCCCAGCTCAACGCGCAGAACCGTGCGCGCGCTGAAGAGCAGATCATGGCCGCCTCCGGTTTCGATGGGCGAGGGCAGCTGCAGATCCAGGGCGTGCCGGTCGATCTGACCCGGCCGTTTGGCTATCGCATGGCGTTCCAGGCCGAGGACTACGCCGACTTCAGCGTGGCCGGCGGCATGGCCGTGCCGGACCCGCCGGGCGGCGAGTCGGTGCGTGGCTTGTACGCCACCGCCTCGGCGCCGGCCAACGAAACGCCGTTCTACTGCAATGCCAGCCTGCGCGAGGAAACCTATCGCCTGCAGTTCCCGGCCAATGCGCCGATCATCGCCATCCCGGCCAGCCAGCGTTTCGCCAATGCAGCCGGCGAGTACCGGGTGGACTGGAGTCGCGAGGGCCAGGAGGTGATCGTGCACCACCGCTTGCAGCAGAATGCAGTGCGTGGGCCAGAGGCGTTGTGCCAGCCGCAGGACTATCCGGCGTTCCGCGCGCTGTATCGCGAAGTGCGGCGTGGCTTCCGCGGCCAGGTGCTGTACGGCAAGCTGCCGGGATCCGGTGGCTGAATCGCCGATGGACGTTCAGGGCGGCATAATGTCGCCCTGATCGCCCATTCATCTTTCCCCGGGCACACTGGCAACCACCTTTCCTGGCGCCCGCGCCCACAGGATTCCCGCATGAACTTCCGCTTCCGCCGTTTCCTTGCCACCACCACCCTGGCCGTGGCCTGCGCCGCCGCCGGCAGCGCCTGGGCTGGCGCCCGCGATGACCTGAAGACCTTCACCAGCGGCCTGAAGGGCCTGGATGGCCAGTTCAGCCAGCAGGTGTTCGACAGTCGCGGCAAGGTGAAGGAATCAACCAGTGGTCGCGTGGCCCTGTCGGCGCCGCGCCTGTTCCGTTGGGAATACGTGCGCCCGCACGAACAGCTGATCGTGGCCGACGGCAGGAAGGTCTGGATGTACGAGCCGGACCTGGAGCAGGCCACCGTGCGCGAGCAGGGCAAGGAAGAGCAGAACAGCCCGCTGACCGCGCTGATCAACCCGGCGCTGCTGGAGCAGCAGTACGACGTCAGCGAAGAGGCCGCGCAGCGCGACGGCCTGCAGTGGCTGTCGCTGTCGCCGAAGCGCGAGACCGAAGCCAGCTTCCAGTACGCCGCGCTGGGCTTCAACGCGCAGGGGCTGGCCAAGATGGAAATCACCGATGCGGTTGGCCAGCGTACCGTGATCAGCTTCAGTGGCTGGAAGCGCAACCCGGGCTTCGCCGCCGGCACCTTCAGCTTTACGCCGCCGAAGGGCACCGACGTCATCGGTAATTGATGGTGGTCGCCGGGCATGGCCTGGCCCTACCTGCTCTGGTGGGTGCCAACCGGCACCGCCTTGGTGGGTGTCAACCTTGGTTGACACGCTTTTGATCTGCCGGCCAGCGGCCGGCACTACCGAATCCTGTGGCCCGGCGCCAACCGCTCTGGTGGGTTTCAACCGGCACCGCTTTGGTGGGTGTCAACCTTGGTTGACATGCTTTTGATCTGCCGGCCAGCGGCCGGCACTACCAGACATCGCGTCCCGCCCGCCGGGCACGGTCCGGCGCTACCGTTGGGCGGCGCGGTACAATGACCGGGTGCCAAGACATCGCTCCACTTCATTCCCCGGACCCGATCTGCTGAGCGTCGATCGGGAACACATGCGCCCGCTGGCCGAGCGCATGCGCCCCCGCACCCTGGACGAAATGGTCGGGCAGAAGCGCCTGCTGGCGCCGGACAGTGCGCTGCGCCGCGCGGTCGAATCCGGTCGCGTGCATTCGATGATCCTGTGGGGGCCGCCGGGCTGCGGCAAGACCACGCTGGCGCTGCTGCTGGCCGAGTACGCCGATGCGGAATTCCGCGCCATCTCTGCCGTGCTGTCCGGCCTGCCGGAGGTGCGCCAGGTGCTGGCCGAGGCCGCGCAACGCTTCGCCGAAGGCCGCCGCACCGTGTTGTTCGTGGATGAGGTGCACCGCTTCAACAAGGCGCAGCAGGATGCGTTCCTGCCGCATATCGAGCGCGGCACCATCCTGTTCGTCGGTGCCACCACCGAGAATCCATCCTTCGAGCTGAATTCGGCGCTGCTGTCGCGTTGCCGCGTGCATGTGCTGGAAGGCGTTTCGCCCACAGACATCGTTGAGGCGCTGGAGCGTGCGCTGGGTGACCGCGAACGCGGCCTGGGTGAAGAGCACATCGAGGTCGCTCCCGAGCTGCTGCTGGAAATTGCGACCGCCGCCGACGGCGACGTGCGCCGTGCGCTGACCCTGCTGGAGATCGCCGCTGAGCTGGCGGGCGGGGAGGGTGGGCGCATCACGCCGCAGACCCTGACCCAGGTGCTGGCCGATCGTACCCGCCGCTTCGACAAGGGCGGCGAGCAGTTCTACGACCAGATCTCGGCGCTGCACAAATCCGTGCGCAGCTCCAACCCGGACGCCGCGCTGTACTGGCTGACCCGCATGCTCGATGGCGGCTGCGATCCGTCTTACCTGGCGCGCCGGCTGACCCGCATGGCCATCGAGGATATCGGCCTGGCCGACCCGCGTGCGCAGAGCATGGCGCTGGAAGCGTGGGACATCTATGAGCGGCTGGGCAGTCCGGAGGGAGAGCTCGCGTTCGCCCAGCTGGTGCTTTATCTGGCCAGCACGGCGAAGTCGAATGCCGGCTATGCGGCCTTCAACCAGGCCAAGTCCGATGTGCGCGAGAGCGGCACAGAAGAAGTGCCGCTGCACCTGCGCAATGCGCCGACCAAGCTGATGAAGGAACTGGGCTACGGCGCCGAGTACCAGTATGACCACGATGCGGAGGGTGGCATCGCGCTCGACCAGACCGGTTTCCCGGATGCGATGGGCGAACGGGTGTACTACAACCCGGTGCCGCGCGGGCTGGAAATCAAGTTGAAGGAAAAGCTGGATCGTTTGCGCGCCGAGCGCGAGGCTGCGCGCGCCGCGAAGGGCCGCTGACCCGGTTCATGTGGCGTCGAGCCATGCTCGACTTCGCTCTTGGCAGGCTTGTTGGCATATTCGGTAAGGCAGTCGAGCACGGCTCGACCCTGCAGTGGCAACATTGTTCCCGGCACGTTCATTTGGCACACTGCGCGGCTACTTTTTCAAGGATCGATGCCGTGCAGGAAATGATTCTGCCGTTGAAGCGCTACGCCCAGTTCGAGGGCCGCGCGAACCGCCGCGAGTACTGGATGTACCAGCTGTTCCTGTTCCTGGTCGCAACGGCAGTGATGCTGCTGGCCGGCGTGCTGGCGATCCTCCTGCGCAACAGTGCCGAAGCGCTGGCCGGCATCCTGATCGGCATGGTGGTGCTGCTGTGTGTGATGTGGCTGGCCACGATCGTGCCGCTGATCGCAGTGACCGTACGCCGCCTGCATGACTGCAACCAGTCGGGCTGGCTGTTCCTGCTGGCGCTGGTACCGGGTGGCGGGATCGTGATCATGATCTTCTCGCTGCTGCCGGGCACGCCGCAGGAGAATGTGTATGGTCCGGTGCCTACGGGGCCGTGATGATGCATGAGTCGAGCATGGCTCGACGCTACAGAGGCAAAGAAAAGAAGCCGGCATTTTGCCGGCTTCATCTTTACTTGATGGTGCAATCGCCGAAGGACAGGTAATCGGTGCCCGAGCTGAACTGCAGCGTGCAGCTGGCGGTGAAAGTCGCGCCTTCTTCCAGTGCGCCCAGCTTGGCCGCCTGCTGTTCGTCGTCGCTGGTCAGCCGGGCCAGGACATTGCCCTGGTCATCGCCGGCCTCGATCAGTGGCTCGCCCGCCAGGTTGCTGGAAACGCTCAGTGCGACGGCAGTGAATGTCACCGTCTGGTTGAGTTGGTCCATGCCCAGTGACGAATTGCCGGCCTCTTCAAAGGCCTGGTAGAGCGTTGGCAGGTCCTGTGCGGCATGGGCGGCCAGCGGTGCGAGCAGGCCAAGGGAAAGGGCGATCAGGGTGGTGCGCTTCAAGGTGTTCTCGCAGTCACGGGATCCATTCCCGTGGGTGGTGGTCAGTAGATCCACGCCATGCGTGGATAGGTTTGGCAATAGACAGGGCGCGGCCGATGGCTCGATCACCCATCCATCCGCAGCCCTGCGAGGGTAGGGCGCTCCTGCGCCCCGCTGCCGGGCAAAATAGTGGATTCAGTGTTTCCGGTGCAACCGGGAAAATGAACGTATCGCGCGCGTGATACACAGTGTGACGTTTGATCGATGTGATAATCATTCGCGTTTAAGGTAGACTGCGGTCCCCTATGAACCGGCGGCCATTGGTCGCTCCTGCCGCCGCTGATGATGCATTTCGTCCCGCCTTCGCGCCGTGGTCCGCTGGCCCGCGGCCTGGCCGCCTTGATGATGGGTCTGCTCCTGGCCACCCCGTACGCCCATGCGCAGCAGCGCAATCCACTGCAGAAAATTGGCCACACCGTACTCGACGAGCCGGCGGCCAGCTATCGCTTCGAGCATTTCGTGGTGGACAGTCCCGACCAGCAACGCCGCTGGCGGGTGAACCTGGTGATTCCGGCCAAGGCCGGCAAGACGCCCTCCCCGGTGCTCTACGCGCTGGACGGCAATGCCGTCGCCATGGTGCTGGATCAGCCGTTGCTGGCCGAGCTGGCCGCGCGCAAGGCGCCACCGGTGCTGGTGCTGATCGGCTACGACAACGACCTGCGCATCGATTCCAAGGCGCGCACCCGCGACTACACCGCGTGGATCGACCGCGCCGACGATGAGAGCGGTACGACACAGGCGGTCGGCGGTGGTGCTGCGGTCTTCCTGGATGTGATCGAACGCCGCATCAAGCCGGAAGTCGAGCGTCGCGCACGCATCGATACGCAGCAGCAAGCGCTGTGGGGCCACTCGCTGGGTGGGTTGTTCGTGCTCAATGCGCTGTACACCCGTCCCGCCGCCTTCCAGTCCTATCTGGCGGCCAGTCCCTCGCTGTGGTGGAGCCAGGGCGCGGCGCTGGGTGATCCGGAACAGCAGTTCGTGCAGAACGTGCATGGCCAGCCGGCAAAGCTCTGGTTGATGCTGGGCGGTGCCGAGCGTGTTGGCGATCGTGGCAAGCGCGACCTGAGCAACCCAAGGGTGGTCGCGCACCTGCGCCGCATCGGTGGCGCCACGCCGGATGCGGCGTGGCAGTTGTCAGAACGGTTGGCCAAGGTGCCGGGCATGAGCGTGCAGTACCGCGAGTTCCCGGGGCTGGGACACGGCCCGATGCTGCCGGCCTCGTTCCATGCCGCGCTGCATGAACTGTACGGCGTGACCGATCGCAGCGCCGGTGACGGTGCCCCCACGGATGGTGACAACGCCGCCGAGTGAATCCCTTCGCACGCGATGCCGTGCGACCCCACTACCCAGGCGAGGCTGCCGGCGTGCAGCGGCCCAGGCAACCGATGAATCCCGCGTCACGTGGCGCGGCCTACGTGTGCAAGGAGCCTTCCATGTCGTTCCGTCCGTCTTTCCGTCTCACCTCTCTCGCCGCCGGCCTGTTGCTGGCGGTGACCGCCACCGCGCAGCCGGTGTTCGACCAGCCGGCCAACGCCACCTTCAAGGGTGAAGTCGTCTCACGCGGTGAGAACGTGGTTCCCGGCAGCACTGCCGACGTGGTCGGCCGCGGTTTCGTGCCGGGCCAGAAGGTCAGCCTGCTGCGTGGCGACAGCGTGCTCAACGCGCAGCCGCTGGTGGTCGACGCGGATGGCAACTTCAAGGCCCAGTTGAGCATTCCGGCCGACGCGGTGCCGGGCACCCATCCGGTGGTGGTGCGCGCCAGCCAACCGGCTGCGGCCACCGTGCTGAAGCTGCGCGTCTCGCCGCAGCTGCCGCTGTCCGGCCAGGCGCAGTTCGCCACCCAGTCCAACAAGCTGGTGCCGGGCCTGTACCAGTCGGCCTACAGCGCCGCCAGCAATGCGGTGTTCGTGACCTCGGCGGTGGGCCGCCCGCCGGTGACCCAGTCGCAGCTGCTGAAGCTGGACCCGAAGTCGCTGAAGGTGACCAAGGCGATCACCCCGGCGCAGGTGCCGGGCAGCACCAATGGTGCGGTCTATGCGGTCTACGGCGTGGGCGTGGATGACACCAACGGCAATGTCTGGGTCACCAACACCCGCCAGAATTCCATCGCGGTCTATCGCCAGAAGGACCTGTCGCTGGTCCATCAGTTCCCGGTCGATGCCGTGCCGCACGCGCGCGACGTGGTGGTCGACGGCACGCGCGGCAAGGTGTTCGCTTCTGCCACCGGCGAGGACCACCTGTCGGTGTTCGATGCGAAGACCTTCAAGGAACTGCCGCAGGTGACGCTGGAATCCGGCGTGGACGACGGCAAGTTCACCCCGATGAGCCTGGTGCTGGACGAGAAGGGCGGCAAGCTGTTCACCGTCAGCATCGGCACCCCGGAAGCGGCGGTGATCGATGTGGCCAGCGGCAAGGTCGAGAAGGTCATCGATCTGGGCAATTCGATCAGTGCCTCGGGCGTGGCCTTTGATGCGGCACGCAACCGCCTGTACGTGGCCTCGCAGGGCACCGACAACCTGCTGATCGTCGACGTGGCCGCCGGCAGGGTGCTGCACGATGTGCCGGTCGGCGCCGGCGCGCTGAACGTCGCCTTCGATGATGCCTCCGGCCTCGCCTACGTCAGCAACCGTGGCGCTGGCACGGTCACCGTGGTGAACGGTGACGGCAAGGTGGTCGCCAATCTTGATGGCGGCACGCTGCCGAACCACGTCCGCGCCGATGGCAAGGGCAACGTGTTCGCGGTGAACAAGTCGCGCGGCGCTGAAGACCCGAAGGGTGACCGCATCACCCGCATCACCCCGAAGCAGTAAGTCACACGGTGGGGCGGCGTGCGCGTCGCCCTGCCAGCAAGGAGAATGTGCATGAACATCGCGTCCCGTCTGCGCCTGTGTGCGCTTCCGTTCGCTGTTGCGCTGGCGTTGGCTGCCTGTGGCGGCTCGTCGGCTCCCTCTGATGCCGATACGCCTGCCGAGTCGCCCGCAGCAACGGCGGCCGCTGCGGAAACCGCGCTGCCGGCAGGCTGGCAGCGCGTGGCAGGAGCCGAAATGCCGGCCGTGCACGGCCAGAAGGCGGTGCTGCCGGCCAAGGTGCATTCCGATGATGGCGCCGATATCGAAGTGGCCGATACCAGCCGGATCATCGCCGGTGGCGACGACGTCATCGCGGTGATCGAAGCACTGGGGCTGGGCAAGCAGGTATTTGCCGCGCCGACCAACACCACCACCCAGGCCGGCCTGGCCGCGCCGCACCAGTTCCTGTTCAACCGAACCACTGGCGTGGAGGGCGTGCTGAGCCTGCAGGGCTCGCTGTTCCTCGGCAACAGCCTGCGCCGCCATACCGAACTGGCCAAGAAGCTGCGCGAAGTGGGCGAGCCGGCGGTAGTCATCGATGACCTGCAGCCAGCGCCGGACAAGGTGCGCAAGGTCGCCGCGGCACTAGGGCTGGCCGAGGCAGGGCAAGCACTGGCCACGCAGGTGCAGCGTCAGCTCGACGAGGCTGCAGCGATTGGCAAGGGCCTGGGCCATGCGCCACGACTGATCCACGTGTCGGCCACCGGCGCTGGCGGCTCACCGACTGTTGCCGGTGCCGACAGCGCCTCGGCGCAGCTGATCGCGCTGGCTGGCGGCGTCAACATCGGCACCGAGGCGGGGGTGAAGAACTACTCGCAGCTGAGCAATGAAGGCGTGGTCGCCGCAGCGCCGGAGGTGATCCTGGTGACCGAGCATGACCTGCAGCTGTTCGGCGGTGCCGAGGGCCTGTGGAAGGCGTACCCGACGCTGAAGCAGACCCCGGCCGGGCAGGCCAATCGGGTCTGGGTGATGCCGGACGTGCAGCTGAAGTACACCAGTGTCGGTTCCGGTGCGGGCGCGCTGGCGCTGGCCAAGGCCCTGGCGGCGTTGCCGAAGGCATGAGTCCGGCGGATCGGCGCCGCCGTCGCGGGCGGACGATGTTGCTGGTGGCGTTGCTGGCACTGCTGGGTACGGTGCTGGCCTCGTTCGCCGTGGGCCCGCTGCGGCTGCCGCCGCTGGAGGTGATGCAGGCGTTGGCGGTGAAGCTGGGGCTGCTCGATCCGCAAGCAGTCAGCGGCCGCGACCTGGCCGTGGTCTGGCAGCTGCGCATTCCGCGTGCCCTGCTGGGTGCGATGGTCGGTGCGTCGCTGGCGATGGCCGGTGCCAGTCTGCAGGGCCTGTTCGGTAACCCGCTGGCCGATCCCGGCATCGTCGGTGTCAGCCAGGGTGCTGCGCTGGGGGCAGTGGCTGCCATTGTTCTCGGCGCTGCGGGCGCAGCCGGCTGGCTGGTGCCTGTGGCCGCGTTCGTTGGCGGTGCGCTGGCGATCGGCCTGACCTATGCGCTGGCGCGGCCCGGGAAAGGCAGTGGCAATGCCACGCTGCTGCTGGTCGGCATCGCGATGGCCGCGTTCTGCTCGGCGCTGATCGGTTTCCTCACCTACATCGCCAGCGAAAGCGAACTGCAGTCGCTGGTGTTCTGGCAGATGGGCTCGCTGGCGCGTGCCAACTGGGCCGATGTGGCGGCGGTGGTGCCCCTGTTTGCCATCGGCGTGTTCGCGTTGCAGCGGTTGGCCACGCCGCTGGACATGCTGGCGCTGGGCGAACGCCAGGCGCAGCACCTCGGGCTGGACGTGACCCGCACGCGGCGTCGCCTGGTGGCGTTCAGTGCGCTGCTGGTGGGCGCGGCGGTGGCCTTTGCCGGTTCGATCAGTTTCGTGGGCCTGGTAGTGCCGCACGTGGCGCGCCTGCTGGTCGGCCCCGGGCATCGCTGGCTGCTGCCGTTGTCCGGCCTGCTGGGCGCGCTGCTGATCGTGGTGGCCGACACCGCGGCCCGCACGCTCGATCCGCCGGCGGAGATTCCGCTGGGCTTGTTCTCGGCCGCGCTGGGCGCGCCGTTCTTCCTCTGGCTGGTGCTGCAGCAGCGCCGCAAGGCGGCGCCATGAGCGTACTGCTGAAGCTGCACGAGTTGGTGGTGCGCCGCCAGCAGCGCGAGATCCTGCATGGCATCTCGCTGGCGTTCGAGCCGGGTACCGTGACTGCGCTGGTTGGCCCGAACGGCGCAGGCAAGTCCACGTTGCTGGCGGTAGCGGCCGGCGACCTGTGCGCCGATGCGGGCGAGGTGAGCCTGTTGGGCAAACCGCTGGCCAGCTACAAGGCCGGGCCGCTGGCGCGCGAGCGCGCGGTAATGCCGCAGGAGCACGGCGTTCGTTTCGCCTTCAGCGTAGAGGAGGTGGTGGCGATGGGCCGGTTGCCACACCCGCCGGACCCGGTCACGGACGATGCCCGGGTGGAAGCGGCCATCGATGCCGCCGAACTGCAGGCGCTGCGCCTGCGCGAGGTGCAGCAGCTGTCCGGTGGCGAGTCCGCCCGCACCACGTTCGCGCGTGTGCTGGCGCAGGATACGCCGTTGCTGCTGCTGGATGAGCCGACCGCCGCGCTGGACCTGCGCCATCAGGAGCGCACGCTGCGCAGTGTGCGCGCCTGTGCCGAAGCCGGTGCGTGCGTGATCGTGGTGCTGCACGACCTCAATCTTGCCGCCGGCTATGCCGACCGCATCGTGCTGCTGGAACAGGGCAGGGTGGCGGCCGACGGCACGCCGTTGCAGGTGCTGACCGAAGACAACCTGCAGCGGGTCTACCAGCAGGATGTGGTGGTGCTGGAGCACCCGCGGCGCGGGGTGCCGCTGGTGGTGGTGACCTGAGCGAGGGCCCGCCAGGTTGCTCCGGGTATCATGATTGCTTCGTTTTCTTCAATGGACTGATGCCATGTTCCGCACCGTTACCTGCAGCGTGCTGCTCGCCGCAATGATTGCTTCCGCTTGCGCTGCCAATGCGGCGTCGACCGCTCAGGTTTCGCTGACCGACGCGGCCGAGAACGCCTCGCTGATCGAGACCCGGCATTCCAGTAGCGACGGTGCCGCTGTGACGTCGATGAAGACGCAGTACTTCGCCAACGAGGAAATGTCGGTGAGCTGGGACGACCAGCAGGTGCTGGTGCTGTGCAGGGAGACGGCGTACCTGAAGATTCCTGCGACCAAGCTCAAGGCCGGTGCGTTGACCTCCGAACAGCGGCAGATGATCGTCTACCAGGCGCTGATGTCAGGCCTGGGGGCTGTCGCGGGCGTCATCGGGCCGGCAGGCGAGGTGGTGACCGTGGCCGATGACGGCAGCGAGACCCGCAGCGTTGGCGAAAGCAGCTGGGCGTATGGTGTTGAGCGATACGAGGTGATCACCCAGCGGCTGCCGGACGGTGCACTTCGGGTCCGGACCCGCAAGACGGAAACCGTGAATACCACGCCTCCGGCGGGCCCGGACGACATGTTCAGTACCGAGGACGATCAGGCGGCACGCCTGTCGGAACTGGCGCCGGTGGGCAGCTGGACCGAAGTGGTTGTCCACGGTGGCGCACGGCTGCCACACATGGACCCGGCGACGTCGCTGAAGGGGTGGATCTCGATGGGCGACGACCAGGCGGCGACCGTGGGTGAGGCGCGCAAGCTGCACGACTGCAAGTAGGGCATGGCAGGGGTCAGAGCCCTTTGCTTTGGGCAAAGGGACCCGACCCCGATGTCGGTCGGCTTCATCGTTCTATTAATGTGTGCAATATTCACTTGCGCGCCAGATTGGCAGGTCTAGAATGCGCCCCATGAACCGGATGCCGCTCCTGAAGTTTTTCACCCTGACCCGCGCAAGCGCGGAACGGGCGTGTCTGCCTGGAGCCCCACGAGGCCGTTGAAGCGGCCATCGCTGGACCTTCGACAGAGCGCCCTCCGGGGCGCTCTTTTCGTTTTTGTTTTTTGTTAGTCGACTAACAGTCGACTCTACCCAGTCGACGCTACCCAGTCGACGCTACCTGCTCGACTCTACCCAGTACTGCGAAGGAGAACGTGCCATGCACCAGATCGCCGAGACCGAACGCTAGCCGCGCACCCTGTCGCCAACCGGGGTGTGCGGCCCCTGAAGTTGGCTTTGCAGGAACCTCTTTATGAACACCCACGTCCTTTCCCGCCGTCGCAACCTCGGCATCATTGCCCACATCGACGCCGGCAAGACCACGCTGACCGAACGCCTGCTGTGGAAAAGCGGCGAGATCCACCGCGTCGGCGAAGTGCACGACGGCAATGCAACCACCGATTTCTCGGCGATCGAGCGCGAACGCGGCATCACCATCGGCGCTGCCGCCGTGCAGGCGCAGTGGGCGCCACGTGATCTGCCGCCGCATCGGCTGACCCTGATCGACACCCCCGGCCATATCGACTTCGCCATCGAAGTCGAACGTTCACTGCGCGTGCTCGACGGTGCCGTGGCCGTGTTCTCGGCCGTGGACGGCGTGCAGCCGCAGTCCGAGACGGTATGGCGCCAGGCGCGTCGCCATCGCGTGCCGCTGATCGCCTTCGTCAACAAGATGGACCGCGTAGGCGCTTCGTTCGAGCGCGTGCTGGAGCAGCTGCAGGACAAACTGCAGGCGCGACCGTGGGCATTGGGCGTGCCGCTGGGCAGCGAAAGCGGCTTCAACGGCTGGGTCGACCTGGTCGATGAACGCGTACTGCACTGGCAGGATGGCGCCGTAACCACGGTGACCCCGTGGGACGACGCGGCACGCGCGCAGTGGCAGGCTCAGCGCGATGCGCTGGTCGAAGCCGTGGCCGATCACGATGAACAACTGGCCGATGCCTGGCTGGAAGGTCGCGTGATCGATGCCGAACAGCTGCGCGCGGCGATCCGCCGGGCGACGCTGGCGGGTGCGGGCGTGCCTGTGCTGGCCGGTGCTGCGTTCAAGGACAAGGGCATCGAGACGCTGCTGGATGCGGTGGTCGACTACCTGCCGTCGCCGCTGGATCGCCCTGCCGTCAGCGCTGAAAGCGATGAGGGCGAGGTGGTGCTGCCGCCGGATCCGGAGGGGCCGCTGGCCGGCCTGCTGTTCAAGATCACCCACCAGCAGCACGGCGCGCTGAGCTTCGTGCGGCTGTACTCGGGCACCTTGAAGGTGGGCGACGCCGTGGCCAGTTCGCAGCATCCGCAGGGTCGGCGCGTCAGCCGGCTGGTGCGGGTGCAGGCCGACCAGACCCACGACATCGAGCAGGCCGTGGCCGGTGACATTGTCGCGGTGCTGGGCTGGAAGGATGCGGTCAGTGGCGAAACGCTGAGCGGCCGTGCGCAGCCGCTGCGCCTGGAGAATATCCAGGCCCAGGCGCCGGTGCTGGCGTGGCGCCTGGAGCCGGCGCGTGCGGCCGACCTGATCCGGATGGCGCAGGGCCTGGCCAGCCTGGCCCAGGAAGACCCGTCGTTCCGCGTCGAAACCGATCGCGACACGGCGGAAACCCTGGTCTGGGGCATGGGTGAGCTGCACCTGGAGGTGATGGTCGAGCGCCTGCGCAGTGAGTGGAAGGTGGACGTGGGCGTAGGTGCGCCGCGCGTGGCCTACCAGGAGACGCCGCTGCGTGCGATGACCGGCGTCGTCGGGCGACTGGTCAAGCAGACCGGTGGACAGGGCCAGTTCGCGCACGTGGTGCTGGATGTGTCGCCGCGTGAGGACGACCAGGTGGTGTTCAACGACCGCATCGTCGGTGGCGTGGTGCCGCGCAGCTTCATCGCTGCGGTCGAGAAGGGTGTACGTGCCGCGCTGTCGGAAGGGCCGCAGGGTCATCCGGTGGTCGGCATCGAGGTCAGTCTTGTCGATGGCCAGACCCATGCCAAGGACTCTTCGGAGATGGCGTTCCATCGCGCGGGTGCCGAGGCGATCAAGGCCGCGCTGGCCGAAGGTGGCACGCAGCTGCTGGAACCGGTGATGGCGGTGACGGTGCATTCGCCGTCGGCGTCGGTGGGCGATGTGGTCGGCGACCTCAACCGGCGCCACGGTCGCATCGCCCGCATCGAGGACCAGGACGGTCGCGCTGAGGTCAGTGGTTTTGCGCCATTGGCGCAGCTGGTGGGTTACACCACGTCGCTGCGTTCGCTCAGCCAGGGGCGGGCGAGTAGCGAGGCGCACCTGCACGGCTACGAGCCGGTACGCGCTGCATGAGGAAACGTGGGGGGAGCCCGTTCGCGGGCTCCCCTTTTTGTGTTCGGGGGCGCGCATCCACGCATGGCGTGATCTACAGGGCGATCGGGTCGCGAGCTCTGCAGTAGATCCACGCCATGCGTGGATGGGGTCCTCGGGATGCGATTTTTTGCATTGCATCGCAACAAAACTGCAGAAAAGGCTGGATTAAAGTGATGCCTCACGATAAATTGCGCACCCCCCGTTGCTCGCCGCCGCCCGCACCCTTCTCATGCGTGATGACAAAGACCCCGGAACCCTGGAGCTGACCCTGCCGCGAAAGCGCGGCCGTCCGCCCAAGTTCGGGTACGCCATGAGTGACGCGCAACGGGCCGCGCGCTACCGCGCGCGCCGGGCAGGGCAGGCCAACCACGCGGATGTGCGGTCCTGTTCGGACATGGTGCTGCTGGACAAGATCCGCGCGGCGGTCAGCGCGCGTGACACCGAACTGGCCGGTTTCCTGGTCCATGTGCTCTGGCAGCGCTACCCCCTGCAGCTGAAATAGGCCGACGATGGGGTGGCCGTTGTCATCGAGCTTGTTGATAATGCGGGATTCAGGTTGTTCCCGCTGGCGCGCCCGGGATGGCAGGCGCGCATGATCGAACGGTTCCCAAGATGACCACCACCAGCGACACCACCACCGAAGCGGCGCCGAGCAACGCCCCCCTGTTCTACACCCGTCCGGTGCCGCTGCAGGCCGATGTGCACGCCGACCTGCGCATCCTGCCGGGCAGGCTCGAGTTTGCCGCGGGCAACAACGCCATTCCGCTGGTGCTCGGCGAGTTCTCGCTGGCGCTGCACCACTTCCCGATCCTCTTCGCTGGCCCGACCGCAGTGCCGATGGCTGCCGTTGGCGTATCCGACCAGAACCTGTTCATCAAGGATGGCCTGTGGGAAGACGAGGCCTATATCCCGGCCTACCTGCGTCGCCACCCCTTCATCTTCATCGACACCGGCTCGGACAATGATTTCCTGCTGGGCATCGACGAAGAGAGCTCGCGCGTGGTCAAGGGCGGTGACGAAGGCCAGCCGCTGTTCGTCGATGGCAAGGCCACCGACATGGTGCAGCAGGCGCTGGAGTTCTGTGGCCAGTTCACCCGTGAGCACGAACAGACCCAGGCCTTCTCCAAGGCCCTGATCGACAACGGCCTGCTGGTCGAGCGCAACGCCACCGTGCGTACCCCGGATGGCCGTGAATTCAACCTCAATGGTTTCCAGGTCGTCGACGTCGAGAAGTTCGTCGCGCTGCCGGAAGCCACTGTGATCGAGTGGCATCGCAGTGGTTGGCTGGCGCTGATCCACCAGCATCTGATGTCGCTGGGTCGCTTCAACGACCTGACCCGTCGCCAGGTCGAGCGTCTGGCGGCCTGATCAGACCCCGGGCATGGCTTCCGCAGCGCGGGAGCCATGCCATTGCTGAAGGACGCGCAACAGGCGTCGCGCATCGGCCCAGTCGGGTGTGGCGTCGCGACCCAGCTCCCACAGGTCGCCCGCCGTGTCCGCCTCTGCGGCAGCCCCGTATATCTGCAGGGCCCCCTGAAGCCGATGCGCGTGATGGCATAGGTCAGTGGCACTGGCGTCATCGATGGCCTGTTCGATCCGCAGCAGCTCGTGGCCGATGTCCGTGATGTAGTCGGGGTCACCTGCGGCTGTGCCCGTTGCGATGGCCTGTCCGGTCGCCGGCAGCTCCAGCGCCCGCAGCAGTGACTCAAGCTGTAGTGGCTTGGTCAGGGTGGCGTCGAACCCTGCTTTCCGGCAGCGCGCCACATGCCGACGATCACGGCGTGCCGACAGCGCGATCAGTCGCAGCGGGGCGCGCGCCTGCCTGCGCAACTGCATGGCCAGCGCATAGCCATCCATGTCCCCGAGCCCGATGTCGAGCAGGATCACGCTGCGCGGTCTCACGGCCTGCTCGGCAAGCGCGCTGGCGGCGTCGCCAGACGCGTGTACATCGGCACCCAGGCGGCGCAGCTGCTCGCTGATGACCCGGCGATTGAGGGCATGGTCCTCCACCAGCAGCAGCTCAAGCCCGCCCAGCGGCGTTCCCGCGCCGGCGGTGGCGGCTGACGTGACCTTGGCCTTGGCCGGGCGTACCGGCAGGCGCAGGGTGAAGCGACTGCCGCGCCCGGGGACGCTGTGTACTGACAGGTTGCCGCCCATTGCGCGGGCAAGCGCATGCGCGATCATCAGTCCCAATCCGCTGCCTCCGCGCTCCTTGCCGTCTTCGCCCTGCTGGAATGGCTGGAACAGCACGGTGAGTTGCTCTGCAGTGATGCCGATTCCGCTGTCGATCACATCCAGCATGAGCTCACGAGGGTGGTTGCCTGGCGTCAGTTGAAGGCGCAGCTCGATGCCGCCGACGTCGGTGAACTTGAGTGCGTTTCCCAGCAGGTTGTCGATGATCCGGCGCAGTCCTTCCGGATCGATGGCGACAATGGGGCAGGGCTCGGGGAGGCAGTCGAAGCGAAGCGCCAGCCCGCGCTGCCGAGCCTGGGGACGAATTGCATCCAGCGATTGGCGGCAGAGTCGTGCAATGTCGCAAGGTTCTACGTGCGGCTTGAAGGTGCCGCTGGCCAGGCGTGAGAACTCCAGCGAGCGGTTGAGCAGGTTGCGCAGCGAGGAGCCCGCGGCATGTGCA
This sequence comes from Stenotrophomonas sp. YJH_SMC_64, assembly GCF_059371375.1. Lineage (NCBI taxonomy): Bacteria > Pseudomonadati > Pseudomonadota > Gammaproteobacteria > Lysobacterales > Lysobacteraceae > Stenotrophomonas > Stenotrophomonas sp. YJH_SMC_64. The sequence goes on from NZ_JCAFUN010000009.1 coordinate 41,266, forward strand.
GCCGCCAGCGCTTCTCGCTGCCCCATGGGCGCCGACGGCTGGCTGAGCAGGTCGATCGAGGCAAGGACTGCCTGGGCCGAATTGCGCACCTCGTGGCTCAACATGCCAATCGCGCGGGCGCGGGCACGGCCTTCAGCACGCAGGCGCCTGTGCCAGGCATGCCACAGGAACGGGGCGACTGCCAATGCGGCAGCCAGGGCCGGCAGCCACTGCGGGGGCAGCTGACGCATCCAGTCCAGGACGTGCTCCAGCGAGGCGGGGGCCGCCTGTTGGGCCCATAGCTGCAACAGGCCGGCATGTTCCTCCAGCGTAATGTCGTGCAATGCCCGCTCGATGCGCTCCAGCAGCTGGCGATCTTCGTGGCGCGCAAGCAGGTGCAGGTCGGTGGAGAAATCGCTGTCGAAAGGCTGCAGGTGCAAGTGCCCGGCGAAATGCCGACGGATCAGGGGCCGCAGGGTCGTTTCCAGGCCGATTGCCAGATCGGCGGTGCCGTTTTCAACAGCTGCCAGCGTGGCGTGCCGATCGGCCAGGTGTAGCAGGCGGACGTGCGGATGGCGCGCGGCCAGCCATCCCGCATACGGCCCCCCTTCGAGCACGGCCAGGACCTGGTGGTCCAGTTCCGTGATATCGCGTGGCAGGCGTTCGCCGCTGCGGCCGGCGAGCATCGTCTTGCCACCGCGGAACGTGCTGGATGCCACCAGGCCGGGGCAGGGTGGCTGCAGGTGGTTGCCAATCACCAGTACCAGATCCGCTTCGCGTCTGCAGACGGCAGCCACCGATGCGCCGGTGCTGGGATGCTGGTGCTCCTGGAACTGCAGCTGCGAACGCCGTGCAACCAGATTGGCGTAGCCATGGGCCAGGCTTGGCAACGTCGTGCCGCCAGCGAGTGCAGCGGGTACCGGGTGCAGCGACGGCGTGGTCGCCACCCGGACTTCGCGCCCCGGCCCCCATTCAAGTGATGACGCATCCTCGGCCGACGCGGCGGGAAGCAGGATGAGCGCCAACAGCAGGAGGGTGGATGTACGCATTCGATCGCGCATCTTCACGGTGATTCCAGCTGCTGCCGCATGGCGTAGATCTCGGCATCGTTGCGCAGCCTGAGCTTGCGCAGGGCCGCAACCTTCTGTGTGCTGACGGTCTTGATGCTGCGATGGCGGCGGAGCGCGATTTCCGAAACGGTCAGGCCCGCCAGCAGGAGCTCCAGTACTTCGCGCTCGTTGCGGCTGAGCTCTTCGCAGTCTCCCGGCAGCGTGCAGTCGGGTGGCAGTCGCGGAAGGCCCTGCGATACCCGCACGATCGCGTCCGCGAGCATCGGCAGTGGTTCGGCCTTGCTGACCACGCCGCTGACACCCGTGGCGATGAGCTGGTTGATGTGGATCGAGGGTGAAAGGGTCGCAAAAGCGAGCAGGGTGACGCGAGGAAAGTGCTCGCGCAGCAGCGGGGTCAGCTCGGACGCGCTGCGATCGTCGCGGGCCAGGGTCAGATCGATGATCGCGACATCCACCCGCATCTGCTGGAGGCTGTCGATGAGTTCGTCGCTGCGGGCGTGGCTGGCGACGATACGGAAGCGGGCGTCGCGGGAGAGGTGCAGGGCAGTGCCGCGACGGACGACTTCGTGGTCGTCCAGTAGTGCCAGTCGCAGCGGGCGCGGGGCAGGAGGTCCATTCATGCGCAGGGAGGTGATCGGCGCCCATGGGGCGTGATGACCATTCTGGCGCTGCTGTCGCGGCGAACATCGAAATTGCTTGATTTTTGCGATTATTCCTAAGAATCGATGCGCTTTATCCATCGATTCGGGGCTATCCATTGGCGGGATGGATTGCCAGGGCGGAAACAAGCCGTTTCCGCAAGCGTGATGGCGCTTGGCGTGGATGTCATCGGGAAGCTTCCGGTGCGGCATGCCACCGATCCGCACCGGCCGGGATCGACTTCAGGGCGTTCGCCCCTCGTCGCGCAGGCTGCGTGCCATCTCGCTGGTTCCGGCCCAGCCAAGGTCGGCGTACAGCGGCTTCCCTTGCGCGGTGGCATGCAGGACCGCGTAGGTGGCGCCACGCTCGGCGAAGGCGTGGTCTGCCAGGACCATCAGCTTCCGGGCGATGCCCCGGCGGCGGTACTCCGGTTCCACATACACGTTGAGGACGTAGCCGCGGCAGCCCTGTTCCGGATGGGCAGGGTGGGGTGGCCAGTCGATCAGCATCAGGCCAATGCCGGCGATGGTTCTGCCCTGGTCTGCAAGAACATGGCCGAAGTACTCGCCCGAGGCCAGGCGCGGCGCCAGCCAGGCACGGAAAGGAGCCGCCATCGCCCGCAGGACCTCCTCGGTCCGCCCACTCTCGCGGAACATGGCTTCGCGGTGGGCACAGATCACATCCAGGTCGCTCGCACGGATCTGCCGCACTTCAAGCCCGTTCCATGTCGCTTCTGCGTGGCTGCCCATCGTGCTGATCCCCGGCTCAGGTCTGTCCGGGAATTCTGGCATCCTCTGCCGGGTGATGCATGACGCAGGGCGCAATCGGGTCGTTGTTGCCACGCACTACCGGATGGATTGCGGCACGCGCCGCAGCCGGCGGATGTCGTAGCCCATTTCGGCGATGCGCTGCACGGCTTTCTGGTAGTCGCCGTCGGACACCTGCGGCGTACGCGCCATGTACCAGACATAGTCGCGCTTGCTGCGCGCCACGATGGTCTGGCGGTAGTCGTCATCCCGCCAGGCGATCACGTACTCGGCCTGGATCGGCCAGATGAACTGCATGCCCCAGATCGCGCCATTGCCTTCCTTCTCGACACGGCCGACGGGGTGCATCGACTTCTGCGGCGCATCGAAGCTGCCCTTGCGATAGGTGAAGGTGGTCTGGATGCGCCCGTCGGGCTTCAAGGCATAACTTTCCACCGCATCGTAGGCATCGCGTTCGGGCCAGGACGGAATATGGGCGATCACGTACCAGTCGCCCATGAAGCGTGGCACATCCACCGACGGCGCACGCGGAAGCGGCCGGGTGTCGCTGGAGGAGCAGCCTGAGCCGAACAGGCCGACTGCGATCAGCGGAAGCAGCGAGAACATGCGCATGGGGCACCTCAGCGGGGTCGGAACAGATAGTGGGCGACCAGCCACTGCTGGCCGTCGTCGTAGCCGAACAGTTCGGCACATGCCATCCAGAACATCCGCCAGCGCTGCCACCAGACCTTCGCTGCAGCCTGGCCGTAGGTGGCGATCAGCACCGGCATCACCTGCTCGCGGGCGGCATCCTGGTTGGCCAGCCAGTGGTCGGCCGTGCGCTGGTAGTGGGTGCCGTCCAGCAACCAGCGTTGATCCAGGCGCAGGTCGCGCTGGAAATGCAGCAGCGTGTCGGCGGCCGGCATCAGTCCGCCGGTGAAGAAGTGGCGGCCCATCCAGTTGTCGCGGCCGTCTGTCTCGAACGGGTACATCAGTGTGCGATGGGCGAAGATGTGCACGAACAACGCGCCATCCGGTTTCAGCCACCGTGCGATGCCTGCCAGCAGGCGCTCGTAGTTGCGTACGTGCTCGAACATCTCCACCGAGACACAGCGGTCGAACCGGGCTGTCGGCAGATCAAGTTGGTTGACGTCACAGGTCAGCACCTTGACGTTGTCCAGGCCGCGCGCCTGGCACTGCGCCATGATGTGCTGGCGTTGGCTGTGCGAGTTGGAGACGGCGGTGATATGCGCCTGCGGGTAGCGTTCGGCCATCCACAGGGTCAATGAGCCCCAGCCGCAGCCCAGCTCAAGAATCTGCTGGCCATCGGCCAGTCCGGCGCGCTGGCCGTACAGTTCCAGCATGGCGTCCTCCGCCTGGTCCAGCGTTTCGCGCCCGGTGGGGTAGTAGCAGCTGCTGTACTTCAGTCGCTTGCCCAGGCAGGCCTGGAAGAAGGCTGCCGGCACTTCATAGTGTTGGCGGTTGGCTGCGTCGGTATGCAACGCGAGCGGGCTGTCGGCCAGCTCGGCGATGCGCCGGCTGAAGCGTGCCGATTGGCCTTCGATGCCACCCTCGCTCTCCTCATGCAGGCGCTGCGCGCACAAGCGGCGGATGCCCGCACGCAGCGCCGCATCGGGGACCAGCCCGCGTTCGGCCCAGGCGATCAGCCCGGTTTCCGCATCTTCGGCTGGGTTCAGTGACGGGATCGCGCTCATGCGGAATGCTCCTTGGAAGAACGGGGAAACCAGGGAAAGAACATCGGTGTACTGCGCTGGTAGGCGCGATAGTCGTCGCCGCGGCTGCGCAGCGCCTGTTTCTCGGTGAATGGAATGCCGCTCAGATAGCGCAGGAACACGTACATCAGCAGCGGGCCGGCCCAGGCCAGCCACCACAGTGGCGAGCCGACCGCGAGCAGGACATAGGTGAACCAGTGCAGCCACTCGAAGAAGTAGTTGGGGTGGCGGGAATAGCGCCAGAGTCCGACGCGGCAGGTGCGGCCCCTGTTCGCCGGGTCGGCGCGGAAACGCGCCAGCTGGCGGTCGGCCAGGCTTTCGCCGCCGACGCTCAGCAGCCAGACCAGCGCTGCGGCCACCACCCACAGGGTCAGGTCGGCCCGAGGATTGGCAGCCACCGCCACGAAGGGCAGGGCGAACAGGACGATCAGCAACGCCTGCGCCATGAAGAAGCCGAAGATCTTGCCCTGGTGGCCGTGCCAGTATTGGCGCAGGTAGCGGTAGCGTCCGTCCTCTTCTTCGTGACGGACCCGGTGCCACAGGTGCAGGGCGAGTCGACTGCCCCACAGGCCGCCGAGCACGCCCAGCGCGATCCGCGGCATCACCGCACCGTCGCCGAGCAGCGCCAGCAACAGCGCCGAGGCGCCCACGCCCTTTGCCCAGAGCACATCGACCACGCCGATGTTGTGGCTGCGGCGCTGCCAGGCCCAGCCCCAGCTCATCACCAGTACGGCGTACAGCAGGACCCACATCAGATTGATCATGACGACGCTCCTGCGAAGGGCGGCTGCGGGATGTGCATGCCGCGACGGGCGGTCCGGCACAGCAGGGAAAGCGCAATGCTCCAGCCCGCGCCCAGTACCAGCAGTCCTGGCCATACGGGATCTGCGAACCGCACTGCGTCGAAACCGCGTGCGGCAGACAGATAGGCCAGCGGTGCCAGCAGCAGGCCGAACAGGGCCGGCAGGGCCGGGTGGTGCTGCAGGAAGCGCATCGACGTGGTCAGCGTCATCGCGAACGCCGCCCACAACGCCATGATCCACGGCGGTGGCGCCCAATCCAGTGGGGCCGCCGCGTAGCGCACCGTGCCGCTGGCGGCGGCACTGGCGTCGACCAGCCATGCGCAGGCCAGTGCCAACATCAACAGCCGCAGATCCAGCCGGGGGCGCGGTGAGGTCAACAGCTGGCTGCCGACGTAGAGCGACGCGGCCAGTAGCGCGGGCCACTGCCAGCCGCGGCCCGCGCCGGCCACGGCACACAGCCAGACCAGCTGGTTGCCGAGCAGATTGGCCCAGAAGCGATGCATGTCAGTGGCTGTCGGTCGCAGCGAAAATGGGCCGGTGGTCCGGACGGGCCAGCAGCAGATGCGAGACGCCGATCGAACGTTCCAGGAAGCCACCCTCGCAATAGGCCAGGTAGAATTCCCACAGCCGGCAGAAGCGCGCGTCAAAGCCCTGCGCCTGCACTGCCGGCAGCTGGGCCAGGAAACGTTGGCGCCAGGCGCGAAGGGTCAATGCGTAGGAGTGGCCGAAATCCTGCTGGGCGATCAGCTGCAGGTCGCTGGATCGGCTCTTGGCGGCCATGATCGCGTTGATCGATGGGATGAAGCTGCCCGGGAACACATAGCGCTTGATGTAATCGACGCTGCGCCGGGCCTGTTCGTAGCGGTGGTCCTCGATGGTGATGGCCTGCAGCAGGGCAACGCCATCAGGCTTGAGCAGGCGCTGCAGCGTGGCCATGTAGGTGTCCAGGTATTCGGCGCCGATCGCTTCGATCATCTCGATCGACACCAGCTTGTCGAACTGGCCCTGCAGGTCGCGGTAGTCCTGCATCAGCAGCGTGACCTGGTCCTGCAGGCCCGCCTCCCGTACGCGCCGGGCGGCCAGCGCATGCTGTTCCGCAGAGATGGTGGTGGTCGTGACATGGCAGCCGTAGTGCCGGGCGGCATGGACCGCGAAACCACCCCAGCCGGTGCCGATTTCCACCACGCGGTCGCCGGGTTTGAGCTGCAGCTGCTGGCAGATGCGGTCGAGCTTGCGCCGCGAGGCCGATTCCAGCGGTTCGGACTCACGGGCGAACAACGCCGACGAGTACATCAGGTCCGGCGACAGGAACAGGGCAAAGAAATCGTTGCCCAGGTCATAGTGCGCGGCGATGTTGCGGCGGCTGCCCTCACGGCTGTTGCGGCGCAGGCGGTTCCAGCCCCGCAGCAGCCAGCCACCCACGCGGGCCGGGCCACGCTCCATGCCGTCCAGCAGGTCGCGATTGCGTACCAGCAGCCGGATCAGTGCCACCAGATCATCACAGTGCCATTCGCCCTGGATGTAGCTTTCACCTGCGCCCACACTGCCTTGCGCTGCAACCTTGCGATAGAACCCCGGGTCATCGATGGTGACGGTGACATGCAGTTCGCCACGGGCATCGCCCAGCCAGACCTCGCCCAATGCGTCACGTACGCACAGGCGACCGTCGCGCATGGGGGCAAGCTGGGCCAGCAGGCGGCGGCGCAGGAGCGCATCCAGGGCGCCGGGGCGCGGCAGGGCGACCAGAGGGGTCATCGAGTTCATCGTGGTTTCTCGGCAAGAGCAGGGTGGTCGTACACGGGGTTGCGTTTCATCCACAGCCGAAGTGCATGCCAGTGGATGGCGGCCACCACCTGGGTGGTCATCAGCGGATAGCAGGCCAGCACCCGGGCCAGCCCACGGCCGTTCAAGGCATGTCGCTGCATGGCCTGGGTGGCATCAAACTGGCGCACCCCGTCGCGCCATACCTGCATGTGCACGCGCAGGTCCTGGTCCGGTCGGTTGAAGCGCCAGTCGTAGCGGCAATCCATCGGCATGAACGGCGAGACATGGAAGCGCTTGTCGAACTGCCAACGCAATGACGCCCCTTCGTGGAGCGCCGTGGCAACCGGCAGCACATAGGCGTGCCGTTCCTTCCAGGGGGTATTGGTGATCTCGGCCACGATGCAGTCCAGCGTGCTGCCGTCGGCCTGGTAGCAGTAGTAGAAGCTGACCGGGTTGAAGACATGCCCGGCGAAGCGGAGGTGGGTGAGCAGGCGCACCGGACCGGCTGGCCGGTAGCCAAGCGTGCCTGCAGCGTGGTCGCGTACCGCATCGGCCAGCGGCCGCGCGGGATCACCGAAGTAGTCGCTGCGGCGGAACTCGGCCAGGTTGCGGCGATTGACCGACCACAACCAGCGCCCGGCGAACACCGTGTCGAGTTCATCCAGGTCGAGCAGCAGCTGCGCGATGCGGTAACGGAATGCATGCGGATGCGGATGATGCCGGCGATGCATCACCTGCCCGATGTAGAGCGCGCTGGCACTCATGCCGCCACCTCATCCGAGGCCGATACGTTCCGATGCGGAGCGCAGGCCTGCAGGGCATCGACCACGTGGCGGGCACTACGGATGCCATCCTCGTGGAATCCCCAGCCCCAATAGGCGCCAGCAAACCATGTGTGGCGGCGGCCCTGCAGTTCCGCCCAGCGCTGCTGTGCGCGCACTGCAGCGTGGTCGTGTACCGGGTGCGCGTAATGCAGGGTCCGCAGCACCTTGGCCGGATCGATTGCCTCGCTGCGGTTGAGGGTCACTACCAGGGGGATGTCGCCCGGCAGGCCCTGCAGCAGGTTCATGCAGTAGCTGACCGTGCAGGGCGCCGCGCGATCCTGTGGTACGTGCGCGTTCCAGGCCGCCCACGCCTTGCGGTTGCGCGGCAGCAACGACGCATCGGTATGCAGCACCGCTTCGTTGGACTGATAGCGGATGGCGCCGAGGACCTCACGCTCGACGGTATCTGCGTCGGCAAGCAACGCCAGTGCCTGGTCGCTGTGGCAGGCCAGGATCACTTCGTCGAAGGCCTCCACGCCGGCGCTGCTGTGCACGCGTGCACCCCAGGGCATGCGCTCGACCCTGCTGACCGGGCATTGCAGCCGCTCATGCACGCGCCAGCGGCGACGCAGCGCATCCACGTAGCGCGTCGATCCCCCGCTGACCACCCGCCAGCTTGGCCGCCCGGTCATCTGCAGCATCTGGTGGTTGGCCATGAACTGGGCCAGGTAGCGCGCCGGGAACGCCTGCACGGTGGCCGTCGGCGAGGACCACAGCGCCGAGGCCATCGGCAGCAGGTGCTCGTCGATGAATGCCTCGCCATAGCGCTGGCTGCGCAGGTAATCGCCGAGCGTGGGGCCGTCTTCTTCGGCCAGCAGCAACGGCGCGTCGCGATAGAACCGGCGCAGGTCGGCCAGCATGCCCCAGAAGCGCGGCGATACCAGGTTGCGGCGCTGGCAGAACAGCCCATCCAGCGAGGTGGCGTTGTACTCCACGCCGCTGCGCTCACTGTGCATGGAGAAACTCATCGTGGTCGGTTGCGAGGCCACGCCCAACTCGTCGAACAGCGCCGACAGCAAGGGATAGTGCTGGGGGTTGAAGACGATGAAACCGGTATCCACCGCCATGCCTCGGCCCGCCACCTGCACGTCGTGGGTATGGGTGTGGCCGCCGAGGTAATCGTTGGCCTCGAACAGCGTGACGTCGTGCTGGCCATCCAGCCACCAGGCACTGGCCAGCCCCGCGATACCCGAGCCGATGACCGCGATGCGCATCTCAGTACCTCGCCTTGGCCAGAACCCACCCGGGGATGGGCTTGAGCCCTTTGACCAGGCCCAGCGCCGCCATCGCGCGCAGTCCGTACCAGGTCAGGTCCACCTCCCACCAGCGGAAGCCCTGGCGCACGGTGCCGGGGAAAAAGTGATGGTTGTTGTGCCAGCCCTCACCGAAGGTGAGCAGCGCCAGCCACAGGTTGTTGCGGCTGTCGTCGCGGGTCTCGAAGCGGCGGCGGCCGAAACGGTGGGCCAGCGAATTGATGGTGACGGTGGCGTGGAACAGCACGATGGTGGAGATGAAGAAGCCCCACACCAGCAATTGCGGGCCCGTGGTGTGCAGGCCAGGCGCCCAGCGTTCCAGTGCTGCACCCAATGCATACAGTCCGACGGCCAGCAGCACGGGAATGGCGGTATCGAAACGGTCGAGCCAGCGCAGTTCGGGGAAGCGCGCCAGGTCAGGTACCCGCGACAGATCGGTCGCGAATGCCTCGCGGGTGAGGAACCAGCCCATGTGGCTGCGCCAGAAGCCGCCTTCGCGCGGCGAATGCGGGTCCCGTGGCTGGTCGGCATGCCGATGGTGGTGGCGATGATGGGCGGCCCACCACAGCGGGCCGCGCTGCACGCTGGACGCGCCGATGACTGCGAACACGAACTGCACCGGACGCGATGCCTGGAAGGTGCGGTGCGAGAAGTAGCGGTGATAGAACGCCGTGATGGCGAACATGCGCACGGCGTAGAGCGCCGTGGCCACGACGACCGCCGTCCATGACACGCCCACCCAGATCACCGCGATGCAGGCCAGGTGCATCAGTGCAAAGGGTACCGCGCGCACCCAGTCGATGCGTCCTGGCTGTTCGCCGGTGGTCTCTGTGGCGTTGCTGGTATCCACCCACCGCTGCAACGTACGCAGCAGGCGCCAGCGTCGACGGGGGAGGGGCGCTACAGAGGCCATGGCGGATCTCGGCGGGTGTCGTGTCTTCCTTTACGCAGCAGGGTGCGCAATGGATGCGCCACTTCGAACTGAATTTCGCTTCACCTGGGCGTCACGGCGCAACGCTCGGCCAGGGGCTGCGCCCACGCCTGTTGCCAGTCACCTGCCGGTCGCTCGGCAGCTGGCGAGCGGAAGCGTACCGTCACCTGCGGATAAGTGCCGCGCGCATCGCGCAGATTGCTGGTGCCGCGGAACTCCAGCAGGCGACGGTCGGCCGTGGCGTAGACCAGGGCCAGGCGCGGCGCGATGCCGCCGTACCAGGTGTCCAGGCTGACCTCGATGGCCTGGGCGTCGATGCCCTGCCAGCGTACCGGGCCGATGCGCCGCACCTGCACCGGGAAGTAGCGCTGGCGTGCAGGCACCAGGAACGGCAGTGTGATGCGCTCGCCGCGCAGCAGCGCCGGCCAGTGCAGGCGTACTGCGGCATCAAACCCCGCATCGATCACCGCGTCCGCCGGCTGTTCAAGCCGGCGCCTGCGCAGCTCACTGGCGGCATCCTCCTTCCATGCAATCGACACCGAGTCGCCAGCGGCGTCGACCTCGGCGGTCTGGCCGCTGCGGCGGTCCTCCAGCGAATATCCCCGTGCCTGTGGGCGGGCGCTGGCGGGCAGATGCTTGCGGGCGAAGGGTTGGCCATCCGGGCACTGGTACAGCACCCAGCGCTCGGCGCCCTCCGTTGCCTCGCGTCGCCAGTGCACTTCACGGTAGAGGAGGTCGCCCTGCGCGGAGGTGGCCACGCCCTCGCTTCGCAACCAGGGTGCCGCCAGCGCGGCTTGGGGCAGGCACAGCAGCAGCCAGGCAGTGCGCATGGGTCTTCATCCGGAAGAGGAGGGCCCAGGTCATACGGCGGGGGCGGCCGGTTGGATGCGTCGTGCCGTCTGCATCCAATTGCTGCCCCTGCGCGTACAGAGGACAGACCTTCACCCGCCCGCCGCGAACCCGGATGTACCCTGACGCCGCCAGCACACTCCTCAACTTCGATAGCGCACGCACCGTGTCCAGTTCCCAGCAGCCGAGCAGCGAGCCGACGAACTGGGCCGGTGACATGGACGGCGTGGCGCGCCTGCGCGACCGCGACTGTTTCATGCGGATCTATGACTACTTCATGCCGCGGCTGTGCGTGTACCTGCGCGGCCTGGGTGCACCCGACGGCGTCGCCGAGGAACTGGCCCAGGAATGCCTGCTGCGCCTGTGGCTGCGGGCCGCCGACTACGACGCAGCCCAAGGCGCCCTCAGTACGTGGCTGTACCGGATTGCGCGAAACCTGCATATCGATCGCATCCGTCGCGAGCGCAGCTGGATGCAGGTGCAGGCAGCGGTGGAGGACGCTGCCACACTGGATGTGATCGAGCGCAGCAGTGCCGAGCAGTTCGCCGACCAGGCACGTCTGCGTCAGCGCATCAACGAACTGCCCGCGGTACAGGCGCGGCTGGTGCGGATGTCCTATTTCGAGGCCAAGAGCCACAGCGAGATCGCAGAGGCGCTGGGCATGCCGCTGGGAACGGTCAAATCGCACCTGCGCCGCGCCTTTCTGCAGCTTCAGGCCAAAGTGGGAGGTGCGCTGTGAATCCGCACCACCATCTGCACGAATCGACCCTGATGAGCTATGCCGCCGGCGCGCTGCCGGCGCCGTTGAGCATCGTCGCCGGTGCCCATCTGGAGCAGTGCCCGCATTGCCGTCAGCGCCTGCGTGACGCCGAAGCGATCGGCTCGGTGCTGCTGGAGCAGACCCAACCACCTGCAGCGGAGACGCGACGCGAACAACTGCGCGAGGCAATGCTGATGCAGCTGGCCACGGAGGCGCCGGTGCCCATGGCTGGGGTCGCACGCCCCGTGCCGAAGGAGCGCCCCGAGGCCAATCCGGACCGTCTGCCTGCATCGCTGCATCCGTACTTCGGCGCCTCGCTCAGCGACCTGCGCTGGCGCTGGATGGCGCCGGGCGTGCACTGCATCCGTGCAGAGCAGATGCCTTCGCTGATCATGCTGAAGATCGCCCCGGGCAAATGCCTGCCCATGCACAGCCATGGCCGCAGCGAACTGACCCAGATCCTGCGGGGTTCTTACAACGATGCGCTGGGGCTGTTCGCACCGGGTGACGTGGCAGATCTGGACGAAGACGTGGAACATCAACCGGTGACCGCGCCCGGTGTCCCCTGCATCTGCGTGTCATCGCTGGATGCGCCGCTGGTGTTCAGTGGCTGGCTGGCGCGGAAGATCCAGCGTTTCGTGAAACTCTAGCGGGGATGACGATGGCCGGGACGGGCGCATTACGGATTCTGTTGACCGGTGCCGCAGGCCTGGTCGGGCAGGGTGTGGCGCTGGCCTGCCAACGCTCACCACAGGTGTCCGGCCTGACAGCGCTGGTCCGCCATCCGGGAAGTCTGAGCGGCGCCGGCAGCGAACTGATCGTTCCGGACTTCCTGCGTATCCAGGACCGGTCGGATGAACTGGCCGGGTTCGATGCCTGCTTCTACTGTGCCGGGGCGCCTCCGGTTGGCACGGCAGAGGCCGAGTACCGACGCGTGACCCTGGATACCACCCTGGCGGTGGCCCGTGCCTGGGCGGCTGCGAATCCCGAAGGGTGCTTTTTGTATGTATCCGGTGCCGGCGCGGACCCTCGGAGCCGGCTGATGCCGTTGACGATCAAGGGCGAGACCGAGGTCGCATTGCAGGGCCTGCCGGTGCGCACCGTGATGCTGCGCCCGGGCGGTGTCAGGCCGGTCCCGGGCACCGGCACCCGTCATGCCCTGTTGAAGCCCCTGTACTGGAGCGGTGCGCCGTTGATGAAGCTGGCCAGCGCGATTGCGCCATCGCTGATGACCAGCAATCTGGCTCTCGGTCAGGCGATGATTGCACTGGCCGGCAGGGAGCATCCGCCGGCCACGGTGGAGTGCGCGGACATCAACCGGATCGCCGCTGGCGCAGGCGACCCGGCCTCCTGAGCTCAGTGTGGCGCGGCCTCCAGCGCAGTGCGTACCGCCAGCGCCAGGTCACTTCGCGTAAACGGCTTCGGCAGCAGGGCAACCGCGCGTCCCTGGCTCCCCGCCTGATCGTGGGCACGTGGATAGCCCGACGTGAACAGGACGGCCACTTCCGGCCAGCGTTCGCGGACTTGACGGACCAGTTCCCAGCCCGACATGCCGGGCATCACCACGTCCGAAAACAGCAGGTCCACCCTGGTATCGGGGCGCTCCAGCAACCGCAGTGCGGAGGGGCCGTCGTGGGCTTCCAGCACGCGGTAGCCGAGCAGCCGCAGCGAATCCACCGTGTGGGCGCGGACATCGTCGTTGTCCTCGGCCACCAGGATGGTTTCCTCGCGCGATGAGTAGCCGGCCAGGCCGGTCTGCGGGATGTGTGCTTCGCGGGGCAGGGCCAGCGGCGAGCGCGGGAACATCATGGTGATGCTGGTGCCGCCGCCTTCCACCGAATCGATCAGCACGTGGCCGCCGGACTGTTTGACGAACCCATGTACCATCGACAGTCCCAGCCCGGTGCCGCGGCCGACCTGCTTGGTGGTGAAGAACGGTTCGAACACGCGGGCCAGGGTGGCCGCGTCCATGCCATGGCCGTTGTCGCGCACCCGCAACATCACGTACTGGCCTGGTGTTGCATCCGGGAACAGGGCAGCGTAGTCGTGGTCGAGGTGGCTGTTGTCGACCTCGATCACCAGCCGGCCGCCGTGCGGCATCGCATCGCGGGCATTCACCGCCAGGTTCAGTACGGAGGCCTCCAGCTGGCTGATGTCGATCTCCACGCACCAGATGTCCTCGGCGCTGCGGATCTCCAGCTGCACCAGCTCACCCAGTGCACGCTGCAGCATGTCGTGCATGTCCAGCAGGCGCTCGTGGAGGTTGGCGGCCTGGCTGTGCAGCGGCTGGCGTCGGGCAAACGCCAGCAGGCGCTGGGTCAGGCTGGCGGCACGCCCGACACCCTTCAGCGCGTTGTCCAGGGCGCGGCTGACCGTCGCTCCGGCTTCGCCCGCGCGCTCGTTCAGCAGCATGGCGTGCTCGATGTTGCCGGAGATGACCGTCAGGATGTTGTTGAAATCATGCGCGATGCCGCCGGTGAGCTGGCCGACCGCCTCGATCTTCTGTGATTGGCGCAGTGCGTGTTCGGCCTGGAGGCGCGCCGTGGTTTCCACGGCCTCGGAGACCACGGCGGTGACCACGCCTTCGGCATCCAGCAGCGGACGGAACGAAAAATCGAAGCTGCGCGGCCCGGTCGGGAGTTCCAGCTCCAGTGAATGCAGCGAACTCCGGCCCTGCACGGCTGCAGCGACGGCCCGATCGATCAGCGCGCCGATGCCATCGGTTGTGGCGAACCAGAGCGATTCACCGAAGCGTTGGCCAACGACGTCCTTCTTGTCCGCCAGTACTGCGGCCAGTGACGCGTCATTGGCATCCACCACGCGCCCGGACAGATCCAGCAGCATCTGATGCTGGAAGCTGGATTCGAAGATCGCCTGCAGGCGCCGCTTGCTGGCGCGCAACTCGGCCGTGCGCGCCTGCACCTGCTGCTCGAGCAGCTGGTTGTCCTCGCGCAGGGCCAGCTCGGCCTGTTTCAGCTGCGAGACGTCGCTACCCAGGCAGATGTAGCCGGCCACGCTGCCATCGGCCGCATGCTCCGGCACGCAGTCCATCTGCACGAATCGTGATTGGCCGCTGCGGTGCACCAGTTCGACCTGGAAGCTGGTGCGTTCGCCCTGCAGCACCCGTTCCAGGCTCGGCAGGGCGTGTTCGAAGGCGGAAATGCCGCTGACATCGCGCGCTGTCCGGCCCAGCAACTCGGCCAGGCTGAATCCATGCCAGTCCAGGAACGCCTTGTTGGCGAACCGGTAGCGATGCGCGTTGTCGAGCTGGGCGATCAGCGCGGGTACGGCATCCGTCACCTGCTGCAGCTGCGCCTGGCTCTCATTCAGCGCAGCCTGCGCATGAAGCAGCTGGTTGCGCTCATGGGCTTCCTGACGGGCGCGACGGATCGCATCCGGCAGGCGCTGCAGGCGCTGCTTGACTACATAGTCGCGCGCGCCACGGGTCAGCGCCTGCACCGCCAGCTCTTCGGTCAGCGTGCCGGAGACGAAGATGAAAGGGGTCTGCGGAATCCGCTCGCGTGCCAGTGCGAGGGCCGCATCGCCATCGAATCCGGGCAGCACGTGGTCGGCGAGGATCACGTCGAACGCACGGCTGTCGATGGCCTCGATGAACGCATTGCGCGTCCACAGGCGCTCGACCTCGAACTCCAGGCCGGCACGCCGCAGCTGTGCGGTGATCAGCTCCGCATCAAGCGCGCTGTCCTCCAGCATGAGGATGCGCAGGCGCTCGCTGCGGCGCGATCCATCACGCATTGTGCTGCCCCGAGCCGCTGGGCCGGTGCGGTGGTGGCTGGTTGGTGATGCCCCAGAACATGCCCAGTCCTTGGATGGCGTCAAAGAACTCCTTGAAGTCGACCGGCTTGACCACGAATGCGTTGACGCCCAGTTCGTAACTGCGCACCAGATCCTGCTCCTCGCGCGAAGAGGTCAGCATCACAACCGGGGTGCTGCTCAGGTACGGGTCGCCACGGACCTGCTCCAGTACCTCCAAGCCATTGACTTTGGGCAGCTTCAGGTCCAGCAGCACCACCACCGGGCCGCCGTGCATGGCACCGGCGAACTTGCCTTCGCAGCGCAGGTAATCCAGCGCTTCGGCGCCGTCGCGTACATGGATGACATCGTTCAACAGCTGGCAGCGCTCAAGCGCGGCCATCGTCAGCTCTGCATCCTTGGGGCTGTCCTCTACCAGGAGGATCGGCCGCAGGTCCCTCATGGGTGTTCTCCTGTGGAGCGGGGTAGGGTGAAGTGAATGGTCGCGCCCTTGCCGGGCTCGCCCTCGGCCCAGGTGCGGCCGCCATGGCGGCCGATGATGCGGCGGACATTGGCCAGGCCGATGCCGGTGCCTTCGAACTCTTCGACGTGGTGCAGGCGCTGGAACACGCCGAACAGCTTGTCCACGTAGCGCATGTCGAAGCCGCAGCCGTTGTCGCGCACGAAGAAGTGGTCTTCCTCGTCGTTTCGCTCGTGACCAACCTCGATCACTGCATGTTCGCGCTCGCGGGTGAACTTGATCGCGTTGGCCAGCAGGTTCTGCCAGACCAGGCGCAGCATCGTCGGATCGGCTTCAACCTCCGGCAGCGGTGCGAGCGTCCACTGCACGTCGCGGCCGGTGTAGTCCAGGGCCAGGCTCCGGCGCACATCCTCGGCCAGCGCGGTCATGTCCAGCCGCACACGCCCCAGCGTGGAGCGTCCCATCTGCGAGAAGCTGAGCAGGTCATCCACCAGCGTGCCGGCGGACTTGGCCGATTCCACGATCGTGTCCAGGAAGCGGCGCTCGGTATCGTTCAGGCGTTCGCCCGCCGAGCTGCCCAGCAGCTCGGAATAGCCGACAATGTGACGGAAGGGAGCGCGCAAGTCGTGGCTGACCGAATAGGAGAAGGCTTCCAGTTCCTTGTTGCTGCGGAGCAGCTGCTCGTTCAGTTCGGCCATTTCCTCGGCCTTGCGCAACACGATATCGACGATGGCCGTGCGCATCTCGTGTGCCGCGTCGCAGTCAGCGTCGCTCCACGGCAGGCTGCGCTGCTGCACGGTCTCCTTCCAGGCCTCGAACGAGTTGCGCGGGGACAGCGCCACGCCCGGTGCTGCTTCCTTGCGGGGATCGCCACCCCAGCGCACGGTGCGCACCACTTCCGGGCGGAACCACATCAGGTAACTGTCATGCAACTGCGAAATGGACACCGCCAGCAGGCCACTGGCGACGTCGGCGAGGTGCGCGGCAGGCGACCAGTCGGCTGCCAGGTGATCGGTGCAGTAGGTTTCCTGGCCGGCCTGCTGCGTGGCCAGCCAGTTCGCCAGGGCCAGCACGTCGCTGGAGGAAGGGCACTGGCCAACACGCAGGCAATCGCCCTTGTGCACGATCGCCGCGCCGGCCGCGCCGGTCAGCGACAGCAGGCTGGCCTCGTCCTGGCGCAGGGCCGCCATGAAGTCCTCGTCGCCGGCCATGCGACCCAGTAGCTTGACCAGTATGGAACGACGGGCAACGCGCTCTTCGATCGCACGCGCTCGCTCCTTCAACGCAATCTGCAGCGACAGGATCTGGCCCATGAACTCGCAGGCAGTGCGCACGTGGTAGGGCAGGCGGCGTGGCTGCACGGTGTGGCAGGACACCAGGCCCCACAAGCGGCCTTCATGCACCAGAGATACCGACATCGACGCGCCGGTCCCCATGTTGCGCATGTAGCGCAGGTGCACCGGCGAGACGCTGCGCAGCACCGCCATGCTCAGGTCGGTGGGCGGCGCGTCGCGTTGATCCTCGGTCCGCATCAGCGGGGCCGGGGTGTAGCTGTTGTCCGCGATCAGGCGCACCCGGTTGCGGCGGTAGAGTTCGCGCGCCTGTGCTGGAATATCCGATTCGGGGAAGCGCAGGTCCAGGTAGGACGGCAACAGGCCGTTGCCATCCTCGGCCACCACGACACCGTTCCAGCCAGCATCGAACTGGTAGACCAGGGTGCGGTCGAAGCCGGTGAGCCGGCGCATGTGCGCGGCAGCCAGCTGGCAGAGATCTTCCACGGTGCTGGCCGACTCGATGCCGGCCATCAGCTCGCGGATGGCCGGATACAGCTCTTCCAGCGAGCCGGGCTGGCCCGGAACCGGTGCTTCCAGCTCGACCAGCAGATCGGTGGCGGAACGGTGCACCAGCAGCTGATGCCGGCCGTGGCCATCCAGATGCACGGCACCGACATGGGCACTGCTGCCGATCACGGCCTGCTGGAACAAGCCTTGGAACGGCGCCAGCACGCCGCCGAACACCTCACTGACGTGCCGCATCAACGGTTCGCCGAACTGCAGCAGCAGCCCGGGCTGGCTGATGGCGCGCTCGCGCACCTGCAGGGACTGCGGTTCAACGACCAGAAGCACACCGTAGGGCTGGATCGCGCCGGGGGTGTGGATCGGTTCGCGCGCGCAACTGGACAAGGCAGTGTCGTGCGCGGACTCAGCAGAAGGCATCAAGGGCGGGACTCATCATTCGTGGATGGCTGGAAGGCCCAGTGGTACATCCGGTACCCATCAATGGTGAAGCAAAATCGTGCATTCGCCTACCAGTGTATGCGTATGAAGCGTGCTTCTGTCCAAGCTGAATTCTTCATGTAGGGACGAGGTCGAGCACTTGAGGTTTTCGCGAAGAATACATCTACGCTGCACATCAGCTCGACAGATCATTGCCTAGAGTGGATCCACTTCCCTGAGCGACCGCCCCGTGAACCTGCAGCCCGCGCCCCTGTCCCCGTACCGCATGCTGGCTGACAGCTGCCAGTTTGAACTGCTGGATGTGGATGCGCTGCAGGACCCGGCCAGTGGCCGGCTGCTGCACCTGTATTCGCTGGTTGCCCGCTGCCTGTCCTGCGAGACGATCTTCAAGGCCGAAGAAGGGCAGGGCCTGGTCAGCCATACTGCGGCGCGGGTGGTGCGATGCCCTACCGGCTGCGGGCAGCAGGCGTTCAAGCCGGCCCTGCTGCGGACCTGGCGCCCGCAGGCCGTTGCCCAGGCGTAAGCGGCGGAGATCACAGCAGCCCGGGATTGGCTCGCCATACCGCGAAGTTGAGCGCCGAGGCGAACGAGATCCAGGCCAGATAGGGAAGCAGCAGCGCCGCCGCAGTCGGACGGATGCGCGCAAACGCGACGATCGCTGCGCAAACCAGCGCAATCAATACAAGAATGTCAACGAAGGCCAGGGCGCCCAGCTTCCAGCCGAAGAACAGCCAGCTCCACAGCGCATTGACGGCAAGCTGCACCAGGTAGAGCATCAGCGCCGGTCGTGCCCCGCGCCAGCCGCGTTCGCGCCACACCAGCCACGCGGCAATCGCCATCATGGCGTAGAGCAGGGTCCACACCGGACCAAAGACACTGGCCTGTGGTGCCCACGGGGGAAGATCGAGGGTGGCGTAGAAGCTGGCTGCGGATGTGGACGCCCACGCGCCCAGGGCGGCCGCGACGAAGGTGATCGCCACCCATCCCAGCAGCCCGAAAACCTGCGAACTCCGCTTCATACTCCGCTTCATACCGTCCAGCATCCCTGATGCGCATGATCCCGTGTACGCGCAGAGGCCGCGAATGGATGCAGGCTGCGGGCCTTCTCAGTCTGAAGAGCCGGCGGCGCTCGTGCCCTGGCTTGCCGGCAGCAGGGAAGGCTGTTGATCAAACCACTCACGTGCCTTGGACAGATGCCATTGGCGCCGGTCACCGTCCAGCTCGATGCCCGCACCCAGCAGTCCCCAGCGCAGGTAGAGATCGCCGCGTTTGCGCTGTTCCAGAAGATCCAGCCGCGCGCGTACCGACAGGCGATCATTCTCGGCCTGCAGTCCATCGATGACCAGATGGCCAGGGCGCCAGCGCAGCGTCGCCTGTGCCTGCACCTGACCGGAATCGAGGAGGGACAGCGTCCAGCGTGGGTAGTCGGTGCGCTCTGCGAACAGCGCGAGCAACGGACGGGCATCGCTGAGATCCAGATCCGTGGTGGCATCCACCTGGAATGGCGACTGCGCATCGATACGGCCACGTTTGAAGGCCGCGCGGCCTTTCCAGGCGGTTGCGCGCTCCGTACCCGCCACCTGCACGTTGCGTAGCTCGACCGTGGTGCCGGACAGATCAAAGTGGCGCTGGTTGAAGTCGCCACGGCGCAGCGTAGCGTTCACGTCGACGTCGCCGCCCATGTCCAGCCCCGCCACCTTGGCACTGGCGTTGCGCCCCAACAGCCGGGCCGTGCCATGGCCAACGCGGCCATCGGTATCGAGGGTGGCATCACCGCTGAGTGAGCCGGTGCCGCGCAGCAGGCGCACCTGTTTTGAACCGAGATAACGGTTGTAGGCCGACAGATCTGGAATGGTGGCTTCGCTGAAGCTCAGGTGCGCGCGCACGCCCTTGCGCAGCTCCTGCAGGCGACCGTCGCCGGTCAGATCCAGCGCCAGATCACGACCATCGAACAGCCGAACGTCCTTGGCATCGGTGGGACGCGCGGTGAAGCGGGGGAGGCGGACGGCAAGCAGGGCCTGGTTGGGAGAGCCCGCCTTCAGTTCCCCATGCGCGCTGGCGGTACCGGCAAGCCGGACGCCGGCGACCTCGGCGACTGCTTCGGCAGAGGGAATGTCCACCGTGCTGCCTTCGCTCAGCTCGCCATTGCGCAGCCGCAGGTCGGCCTTCAGCGTGCCGCCACCGTCCAGTTGCAGCCACGGCTTGCGGACGAACAGGGCAGGGATCCAGTTGAGCGAGGTGAACGTCCATTCGCCGCGCACCGTGCCGGAACTTCGCTCCAGCAACTGCGCCGGATCCTGGAAGGGAATGTCACGACCGGTGACGTGCAGGTCCGCATCCACTTCGCTGCCCGAGCCGGGTCGGGCTGGCAGGCGTGCCTGCAGGCGCAGGTCATTGGCCACATTGAGCTGAAGGGCCAGCACGCCGCGATCGGGAGCGCCGTCCCCAAGATAGAGCGGCACCTGCCATAGAGCGTGGTCGCCGGGCTGCAGCTGGCCGGCGATCAGGTGTGCCGAGAGCTGCAGGTGGCCCGGCACCGGTGCGCTGGAGATCTTCGGGGTGGTGGCATCCGTATCCATGCGCAGGCCCTGGCTGCGTGCATCAACATCCAGCTGGGCATGCAGTATCTTCAGTTTGGCGAGCCCAGGTGCCTGGTCCCGGTAATGGCGCGGGTAGCTGAAGCGTGCAGCCAGGTTCATGTCACCCAGCAGCTGCACGCCATCGAAGCTGGTGTCCGCCCCCTTGAACGTGACGGTTGAATCCAGCAGTTCCGAAGGACCGCCGCGTAGCTGCTTGACGAAGCCGACCGTGCCCTGACCCTTGCCGATGATCAGCAGCTTGCCGAAACGGGCGCTGCGGATGCTGTCGCTGTGGATGGCATCGAAACGCAGCGTCCAGCCCTGGTCGCTGCGCGGGGGCGGCGGGATGGCCTCTTCAACACGGCTGATCTCGGCCGATACGCCCGTGGCCTGCAGGCGCGGAACCCGAACTTCGCGCTGGAACAGCGGCAGGACTGCCAGCCTGGCGCTTGCCCGGTCGGCATGCAGCACGTAGACGGTGTGGTTGACGTGGCCGCGCATGTGCACGTTCCAGGCGATCACGTGGCCGGGCAGCAAGGTGACGGCTGGGCCGGTAGTCATCACGAACTTGTGCGGCTTGCGGTTGGTGACCTGGTCGAACAGCGGGGTGTTGAGGAAGATGTTGCCGGCCAGGAGGTAGGCAACATACAAGCCCAGCAGGATGTAGATGGCAATGCGCCGTCGCCAGGGCAGGTGATGTACGGGCGCAGGAGGAGGGGACATGAACCACTCGAACAACGAGGACCCCCGCACTATTGCGAAGTGACCGGCGGCAGGGTGTGAAGCCGGCGCGTCGCGCAGATTCGTTGTGACCTGCCACGCTAAATCAATTGCAACCCATCGGGATGCCGCGGGGTTTCATACAATCCTTCCGTCATCTGCCCAACATCCAAGGAAGACCCTGTGAGACAACGCGTCATCGTATGCCCGCTGATCCAGAACCAGGGCGCCTATCTGCTGTGCCGCATGCCGTTGGACCGTGGTGCATTCCCAGGCCAATGGGGACTGTCCGGCGGCGGGCTGGAGCCCGCCGAACGCATCGAGGAAGGCCTGCGCCGGGAGATCCGCGAAGAGCTGGGGCACGCGCTGCAGATCGATGCCGTTCAACCATGGACCTTCCGCGACGACATCCGCACCAAGCTCTATCCGGACGGTTCCAGCGAGCAGATCCACATGATCTACCTGATCTTCGACTGCGAAGCACTGAACCGTGACGTTACGATCAACGAAGAGTTTGATGCCCATGCCTGGGTGGAACCGAAGGATCTGGGTGCGTACGACCTCAATGCGGCGACCCGAATCACGCTTCTGGCGAAGGGGCTGCTTTCGAGCTAGTGCAGAAAGGGGCGCCAGGTTGAGATAGAGGGCCTGCGGCAGCGGACTGCCATAGACCATTAACGTGACGCGTCACGCCGGGCGGAAATCACGTTCCTGTCAGGGCAAGTGACCGGCCGATGCAATTGGAGGCGGGAGAACGATGAAGGTCCTGCTTTGGGCGCCTACAGCTTTGTTTGCCTTGCTGTCATTGAGAGCGTTGGCTTTCGTGACCTATCAAGGACTGAATGGAGCCGCCTTTGAAGAGGAAGAGATCATTGTCGCGGGGGGGCGGCTTGGTCTGCGGCTGGATCGCCTGGGGCATGCATAAGACCCTGATCGAACGATGGAGGAAGCCGTAGCTGCCAGGCCGCGAGGGGATTGAGGCGAACGGTACGCCAGCGTCCCCGGGGATGCTTTGAACATAATATACATTATGCGAAATGCTGTATCGGGCTATCGCGGCGTTCGTGTCCTCTGCTTGGCAATGGCTGGGCCTCTGGCCCGGCTCTTGCCTGCGCCCTCAGTCCCCGGCCAAGGATGAGATCGCGGCATGCCCTTGGGCCGGCTTTTCTTTCCTCGGTATCGCAATGTCGGCGTTCGCCATCATCCTTCCACTGTGGTCAATCTGCGGGACGTGGTGAGCCGGCGCAAACAGCGGTCGGCAGTGGTGATGGCTGGCCCTGACGCCGGGCCACCTGCTGGTGGCCTTGCCGGTACCGGGGCCGAAACGCCGTCAGCGCATGTGAGGCGCTTCCGTAGGGGCGCTGCTTCTACACCCCAGTCATGCTCTCTGGCAGTTGTCAGCCATGCGTGCGAGAGAGCCGCAAATGAGGGCTACTGAGATCTTCATCCGATCCAGTCTCGTTTGAGCATTGAGTAGTTGCTCTACGCGCCTAAGTGGCATAGCTGCGACGAGAGAATCGATCTTACGCTCCAAGTGGGCAGCGTCTCTGCCGTGGGCCAGCTCATTTCGGGCAGAATTCAGCTTCTCAACAGCCTTCCACAACTGAGGGTCTCCCCCGACTACCGCCATCGCGAGCTTCGTCTTAGTCCAAAAATTCAATCTTGCGTCGATCACGCAATCTGGATGATCGAAAACTGAAAGAACGATGGTTTCAAGTTGCTCCTCGGCGTAAAGATGACCTTGGAGCAGCGGGATCGCGTACTCATTCTGCTGATTGAATCGGGCAAAGAATTCTCTGGCGCGCTCGTCAGCGTGTTCGAGACGTTCGTCTATGTCTTTCATTTCTCACTCACCCATACGAAGAGCTCTTCAGGGTCGGCTATTTGCAGGCCGACCAGACCATATCGTCCATGTGGCGACCCACCATATAGGGCCGATTGGAGCCGTACATGCGGAAAACACGCTCTCGCTCGGCCTTGGCGGCTTCGCATGCGTCCGGATCCTTGTACTGGGAAATGCTGTGGAGACGAGCACCGCCACCGCCGTTCCGATAGACGGGCCGCGTTGGTGCAGACCGAGGCGCGATAGACGCTGAATTCTGCTGTCGAATAGCGTCAAGGCGGCGCTCATTCTCAATGACGCCCTCAGATCGAGGTGCAACCTCCACTGCCCACGTCTTGGCCGCCTCACCGTTCACGCACGGCGTTGACTGGTATTCGGTCCCGGCCTTGGTAACGCACTTGTAAATCTGCTGGGCTGCCGCAGGCGCGGCGAGTGCACACAGCAGCAATCCGGCTGCAATCCTTGTGAACATAGCATCCCCCTGATGCTTGAGCACCAAGGAATTGGCCGGTGCTCACGGCGGCAGTATAAGCGCCACCAGCCCAAGGCACGCCAGATGGCCCACCTAGTAGCCGTAGAAGTCCCGTCGTGCACAGGGCTCCACCCGAGACAGGCCCAACGCCACCGGAGCCGCTGCCAGCGCCCGCAGGGTGCCGTTGAATCAGCAGATCGCGGCGAAAGCCGGGACCAGTAGCCAGTACTGCTGCTGATGAAAGGCCAGCCACGCCAGCAACACAACCCTACCCCGGCCCATTGGTAGTCCACGAAAATGTTAACCGGCAACGAGTACCCGAACGCCAACGCATGCACGTGCTGTGCGATCGGGCCACTGCTACTCATTTCCGGACCGGAAGAACAGAGCCTGCTCCTTGCCATTCTTGGTGCCAATCTCGCCAGATGCTGGCGGACGCTCAATTTCAGTGCAAATGGGTCGGATTCGCGCAATCGCTCCAGATCGGCGTCGTTCCGTTCAATCGGCGCGTGGATGGCAGATCCTGGTGCGCAGGACGCCTCGGCTACGAAGCGACCTGGGTGCCCTCCATTCGCCCCGCTCTACTGCTATGATTACAAAGTAGCAGTAAAGCTCCGTAATGGGTTGGAGCTATGCCTATTCGCCGAATCTCGAGTAACTCGCCATGTGTGGCAACGCATATTTGTCAGGGGGTTAAATGTCTCACGAGGTGTGGAACTTGCTCAGTCAAGCTCTTTCAAGTGGATCGAGGTCGACCGTCCTAAAATCTCTTGCGTGGTTGATAGCATTGATGGCCGCAGGAGCTATCGGCTCAATGTCAGTGACAGGAACAAACTGGCTAACTGTAATGTTTGGGGTCTTCTTGGGTTTATCTGTGGCGCTGTACCTCGCGGCGTATGTGTATTTCGCCCTTAAAAACCCTGACGCACTTCGCAGTGAGACATTCTCATTGCAGAAGCTGCAGATAGAGAGTGCCTATCGTGGCGACGATAGTCAGGGCATCCTTCCGCAGGCTTCCTCAAGGCGCCTGCCAGTTAAGTCGAATGCCAGAATCGAAGCTTCGTCAGAGGATGATCCTGAATGAGAAAGTTCGTCGTAACTGTTGAGTCACCTTCGAAAGATGAAGCTGCCGAATTTCACTCGTGGATCAAATCGGAAAAATTTGGATGGTGGCATTGGGTGGAGCCAATGTGGCTTCTGGTAACCAAAGATGAAGTGGGGCCATCGGATATCCGCGACAAGGCAAAGGTTGCCTTCAATAAAAAGGCTGTCATGGTAATTGAGGTTGTGGGTGAGACGTCTTGGGCTGGCTACATGCCGTCTGCCGCCACAGCCAAGAAGTCGCCCTACGATTGGATAAAGTCAACCTGGCAGAATGTGCGTAAGAGTAAGTAGTCCAATTTCTATTTTTAGTTGGCGGCTGAGGCCTAGGTGGTTAAGGCCATGTACGGTCATGCTCAATGCCGCATCTGCGAACGCATCCTCCCTCGCCAAGGACGAGGTGGCATACCTGAGCTGTATTGGCGGAGCAAGCCCGCAGCATGTTCGCCAGCATCATCGACGATGTCCAGCACTGGTCGCGCCACGCGCGCAGCCACAATGCCGCCTGGTTGGAACGGACCAAGGCGGCGTTGAAGGGCTACTGACGACCTGGAAGCAGGTGACAGGCTCGAACATCGGGACTTCCAGGAAGCTATGGCAGGGGCCTAGCGCGAGGCCAGCTTGGGGAAGAGCAGCTTGGGGGTTCCGATAAACAGCAGCCATGCACCCAGGGCCGCTCCGTAGGCGAGCACCGTTCCCACAAGGAATGTGCCGAAGAGGCTGCCGGTGAACAGCTGATACAGCCCTTTGCCGCGACCTGCAGCGCTGCCTCCAACAGTCAGCACGATGACCGGCAGCATGATCATTCCGCTGCAGAGGATCAGGGAGAACGCGCCCAGCAACCAGCGCTTGAGTGGCGGGTTCCATGGCATGGGGTAGCCTGCGAGCAGTCGCCTCATCCAAAGAAACAGTACTGGAAAGGCGATCAGGTACATCAATGCCACATACAACCAGGTTCGAGCATCAGCGCTGCCCGCCTCGAAGATGGCTCGCGGGTATACCCCTGTGCGATAGAGCGTTTCTGCGCTTGCCGCCAGCGCCGCGCTAATGATCAACGCAGGCTTGAACAGGCGCGACACCTTGCCCCATTGCGCGTTGCGTAGTTGCTGCCCGTCAGTCATGCCAGACATGAAAACTTTCTTGGGCCGATGTGTCCATAAGGTACCAAGGGGCATTTTGCTGATGATCCGCCCCGCCACATGGTGACACGCAGCGCTTTGCTTCGCAGATTTCACGTATTAACGTGACGCGTCACGCGCAATCGGAAGCGCATTGCTGGACAGGCATGTCGCATTCGCCTTGCTCACAGCCCCACCGGGCGGATGCCGACAGCGCGCAGAGCTGCACCACCGACATGGTCGATAGCGTTGCAGCGCAAGGCTCCAGCTTGGTTTCGTCGTATGCAACGATTCTGAAAATGTTGAAAGTAGTGACGTCATCAGCCCTACTGCATTGGCATCACGCATAGGTCCGCGTATTCCTTGCCCTGCCACCGCGCATCGGTGGTCGGGATTCGAAACCCCGGTTCTACGCTGAAGTAAACGCTTGCCAGCCGGCATCACCCATCAGGTGGTGCCGGCTGGCAATCCGTCGGCCGGCTATGGCGGGCGGTGCGCGGAGGCCTTGTGCCTGCCGGTTTTAGCGTAGACCGGGTTTCGAACCTCGCACCGTCCGCCACCTTTATCGGTGGCGGCTTCTGCATGCACGCAAGGAGCCCCGCCATGACCCAGCCCCACTCCCCTGCCCCGCACCCCATCCACGACGCGCCTGCCAACGGCCCGGCGCTGGACCCGAACACCCTCATCGCCCTGCTGCACAGCATCGGCTCCGGCGCCGCCTCCGATGGTCAACCGTGGCCAGAACGCCATCAGATGCCGGGCCGACGCATCGCCTTGGCGGATACCGATTGCTCGCTGGCCGGGCTTCGCGTGGTCCTGGAGATTCTGCTGGCCGCGCAGCGCGCCCGCGAAAATGGCGAGCTGGAGCAGTACGTTGGCCCGCGCGTGATGGAGGGGCTGATCATGGCCGGAATCGGCCTTGCCGCACACGCCAGTACCCGACTGCATCCGGAGGGCTGAGTGGCCTGGTGGCGCTGGGTGGCCACCGCGCTCTGTCTTGTGGTGGTGGTTGCGGCACAGACGCAGTGGCTGGCACCGCCCAAGCCCTCGCCTATCGGTTTCCACAGCATCCCCGGCGATCGCTTTCTGCAATTGCGCCGCCAAGCCATGCAGTTCGCGGAGGCTCGGCCACAACAGGGCTTCCAGTTCGTCGAGCGGCATCGAGATGCCGAGTTCCAGGTTCATTGCCGAGGCATACCCGTGCTGTGGCTGGAGAGGCGCCCGCAACATCTGCTGTTGCAGGTCTCACTGGACGCGGAGCTGCGGGCGCCTGCCGTTGTGCGGTTGCGGGCGCTCCTCCAATGGCAGTTGGAGCCGTTGGATTACCTGGAGCAGGTACTGGCTGACGTGCCGGAGCCTGTTCTGTTGGATCGGGTGCTGCAGATTCTTGCTGGTGATGTGCCTGATGGGGCGCGATGTGGCGTGCCGTAGTCGAGCATGGCTCGACTCTACAGGGCTGAGGGCAGCGAGGGTTCGGGCTCCGGCTCTGCCGCTAGTCATCTGCGCGACGGGCGTTGGCACCGTGATCGTGCAACTCAACCTCGGCATCGATCCAGCCCGCATCGCGCACACGCGCAAGATCTTCTGGTGTATCGATATCCAGGCCCAGTTCCGGTGCCTGTAGGACATGCACCGTATCGACGGGAAGTTGCCGCAGGCGCGCTCCAAAGCCGCGGTCACCGCTTGCACCCGCAGAGTTGAACCATGCACGCGGCACTACTGCAGGAATGCCAAGCGCGTCTCCATGACGGGTGCCAGCGCACCCTGACGCCGAGGAGCGGGCACCCGAAAGCAGCGCCTGCAGATGGGAGCGCTCGATTGCGGGCTGGTCGCATGCCACGACCATCACCGCAGTCACCGTGGGCAGCAGGTGTGCGCTGGCAACCTGCAGGCTGCTCGCCAGGCCGCGTTCCCAGTGGTGGTTGGTTACCGGAGTGGCCTCCAGCCCGGCAATGCTGGATGTCACGGCCTGTGCGTTCGCGCCCACCACGACCAGCACCTGCGCTGGCGCGAGCTCGCGCGCCAACCGCACCACGCGATGTACCAGGGTTTCGCCCTGCCGGGTCAGGAGCTGCTTGGGCTGGCCAAGTCGGGTGCTCCCGCCCGCAGCCAGCACGACGACCGCATGCCCGTCAGTCACCTGCCGTGCGCGCTTCGCCATTGCTGCAGCTGCGCGGCGATGCTGAGCGAAATCGCCTCTGGCCCTCGGCCGCCGATGTCCAGGCCGACCGGTGATCGAAGTCTCGGGGAAAGGCGGTGGCGCTGATCCGGTGTCAGCAGCTTGAACAGGTCCTCGCGCCTTCGCCGCGGACCCAGCAGTCCAATGAACGCAACTTTGATATCAGCCAGGGCCACCAGCGCCTCCCGGTCCAGTTCGAAATCGTGATGCATCACCAGTACCGCGTCGCACGGGTCGCCATGAAGGGCCTCGGCCGGGCTAGCCTGAAGATGCGCATCCGCGCCCTGCCCGGCTGAGGCCCAGCGCGCTCGCCGTTCGGCCACGCTGACCCGCCACCCCAGGCCGCGCAGCAACGGAACCAGGGAGGGCGTTTCGGGACCGCCTCCCAACACCAGGGCCCGCGGAAGCCGGAGCAACGGCAAATGCCATGCGCCCTCGCCAAAGGACTGCGCTCCGTCCATCGGATGCAGCTGCCATGCCTGCTCGCGATGGCCGGCACGGAAAATGACCTGCCCCGACGTACGAAGGTCGCGCTGGAGTGACACACCCTCGCGCAACCAAGCCTCGATGACGTCGTCGATGCCTGCCATGGCACGCAATGGCAGGAGCGCAATCCGCAGCCGGCCGCGGCAGCCGAGCGCGGACCCGCTCAACAGGTCGTCGTCACTGCGGGTGTCGATCTCGATCCAGTCGACCCGCCCTGCCGCGCCCACCTGCTCCGCGCGTCGCGCGAGCTCGGGCTCCAGGCATCCGCCGCTCAGCCAGCCGACCTGGCCGCCGTTGCAGAACAGCACCATGTCGCCGGCACCGGCGTAGGTGGAGCCATCGGTTTCCAGCACCAGCGCGAGCACGGCGTGCTCCCCCGCGCGCACGCGCGTCAAGGCCGTCTCGAGTACGCCGCGCGGGCTGCCTTCGGCGAGGAAGCCCGGCGCTGCGGACAGGTCCTCGGCAAGATCGCCGGGCTCCCCTCCGCCTGCGGCGGAGACGTCCAGATTGGGCGAGGCTGCGGGTCGGTCCATGCGCAAGGGTCAGCCCACGTCAGGCAAGCCGGGCAGCAGCTTGTCCAGGGTAATGGGATAGTTGCGCACGCGCACGCCGGTTGCGTTGTAGACCGCATTGGCGATCGCGGCGCCGACCCCGCAGATGCCCAGTTCACCCACACCCTTGGCCTTCATCGGCGAGATCACCGGATCCAGCGTGTCGAGGAAGACCACTTCCTGGTACGGGATGTCGGCATGCACGGGAACCTCGTAGCCGGCCAGGTCGTGGTTGATGAACAAGCCAAGCCGTTTGTCGACCACCAGCTCCTCCATGAGGGTCGCGCCCGCACCCATCACCATCCCGCCGATGACCTGGCTGCGTGCAGACAGCGGATTGAGGATCCGGCCGCCATCGCATACGGCAAGCATGCGGCGGATGCGC
Organism: Stenotrophomonas sp. YJH_SMC_64; assembly: GCF_059371375.1. NCBI lineage: Bacteria > Pseudomonadati > Pseudomonadota > Gammaproteobacteria > Lysobacterales > Lysobacteraceae > Stenotrophomonas > Stenotrophomonas sp. YJH_SMC_64. The sequence continues at coordinate 70,522 of NZ_JCAFUN010000009.1, forward strand.
GTCTCTCCCGTGTAGGCATGCACGGCAACCTCGCAGAAATGCCCTGCATAGGTGCCGACGTCGTAGCCTTGCTTGAAGTCGCCGAAGGCAATGCCGTCCTCCGCCGACAGTGTGCCCGCCTCCGCCAGCTTGATCGTCCGCCCATCCGCCTGGATGCGGCCGTTGGCGAAGTCTGCGGTGTCGCCGTCGAAGCCCAGTTTCTCGCCCACTTTGCGGCGCAGGCTGACGCACGCCGCGTACACGCCTGCGGTGGAGCTTGCCGCGCCCCACTGGCCGCCGGAACCGGCGGAGGCGGGATGACGGGAGTCGCCGAGGGTCACCTGGACCCGCTCCAGCGGCACGCCCATGGTCTCGGCTGCCGTCTGCGCGATGATTGTGTAGGAGCCGGTGCCGATGTCGGTCATGTCGGTCTCCACAATCACCCCGCCCTGGCCGTCAAGCCGGACCCGCGCCGCCGACTTCATCGTCGGTGCACCGCGATAGCCCGCAGACACGCCCATGCCGACCAGCCAGTCCCCTTCCCTGACCTGCGCCGGCCTGGGGTTGCGCTTGTTCCAGTTGAAGCGCTCCGCGCCTTCGCGCAGGCAGCGCACCAGGTTGCGGTCGGAGAACTTCTTGGACGGATCGCCGGGTACCACCTCGGGCTCGTTGAGGATGCGGAACGCGATCGGGTCGAGACCCAGCTTCTCGGCCATTTCGTCCATCGCCACTTCCAGCGCCATGTGGCCCGGTGCTTCGCCCGGTGCGCGCATCGCATTGCCTTCGGGCATGTCGAGCGTGGCAATGTAATTGGCCACCAGGCGATTGGCGCCTGCATAGAGCTTGGGCGTCTGCAGGGTGCCGTTTTCGCCATCCTCGCCGTTGATGTTGCCCGACCAGTTCTCATGGGCGATGGCGGAGATCCGGCCATCCTTTCCGCAGCCGATCCGCACGCGCTGGAGGGTGGCGTGCCGGTGCGTGGTGTTGTTGGGCATCAACGGGCGTTGCAGCGCGATCTTCACCGGCCGCCCGACCTGCTTGGCCGCCAGCGCGGCCAGCACCGCGTCGGCACGGATGAACAGCTTGCCGCCGAAGCCGCCGCCGATATAGGGCGAGTCCACGCGCACCTTGGCAGGATCGATGCCGAGGATCGCCGCCATGCCCTGCCTGGCCCAGTCGATCATCTGGTTCGCCGTCCACAGCGTGAGCGTGTCGCCCTCCCAGGCGGCGATGGTGGCGTGCGGCTCCATCATCGAATGACTTTCGTCGGAGGTGTGGTAAGTCTCGTCGAGCTTGACCGCGGCGCTCGCGTAGGCAGTGTCGAAATCGCCCAGCGCCTGCCGGTCGGGCTTGCCGTCACGCCCCTTTGCCAGCGGCGCGGACGGTGCCAGGGCCGGGAAATCGAAGCGGCCCTTGCTGCGCTCGTAGCGGGTGCGGATCAGCGCCGCGGCGGCGCGGGCCTGCTCGAAGGTCTCTGCCACCACGCAGGCGATGGCCTGGTGGTAGTGGGCCACCTCGGCTCCGCCGAACAACGGTGCATTGTTCCAGTTCGATGTGCCGACCGGCTTGGTTTCCGGTGCGGTGATGACCGCCAGTACGCCGGGCGCGGCACGTGCGCGGGAGGCATCCATCGAAATGATGCGCCCCTTGCCGATACCCGCACCGACGATGTAGCCGTAGGCCTGGTTCGGCGCCACGTCATGGCGCTCGTAGGCGTAGGGGGCGGTGCCGGTGGTCTTGCGTGGACCGTCGATGCGCGGCGTCGACTTGCCGACGACCTTGGCCTTGTCGAACAGGTTGTCGCCGGCGGGGGCGTTGAATTCAAGGGGCATCAGCGCTCTCCTTCCACCAGCACCGCCGCGAGGGTGCGCTCGGCGAGCGCGATCTTGAACGCGTTCTCCCGCGTCGGGCGGGCACCGGCGAACACCTGCCGGGTCGCGGCCTTTACGCCGTCGCGCAGCAGCGGTTCGGCTGCCTCGACGCGCCACGGTTTCGGCGCGACCCCACCGAAGGCGAACCGCGCCGAGCCGTCACGCTGCACGACCGCGGCGACCGACACCAGTGCGAACGCATAGGACGCGCGGTCACGTACCTTGTGGTACACGTGCCGACCGCCCAGGGGTTGTGGCAGCGTGACGTGGGTGATCAGCTCACCGCGCTGCAGCACGTTGTCCTGCTGCGGCTTGTCGCCGGGGGAACGATGGAAATCGGCAATCGGGATGCTGCGCGTACTGCCGTCACCCCTGACGGTCTGGATCGAGGCGTCCAGCACCCGCAGGGCCACCGCCATGTCACCCGGATAGGTCGCGATGCAGCTGTCCGAGGTGCCGATCACGCCCATCTGCCGGGAGAACCCCTCGAGTGCGCCGCAGCCGGATCCGGGCAGGCGCTTGTTGCAGGGCAGATTGGGATCGTAGAAATACGGGCAGCGCGTGCGCTGCAGCAGGTTGCCGCCGGTGGTGGCTTTGTTGCGCAACTGCCCGGAAGCACCTGCCACGATCGCGCGGGTCAGCACCGCGTAGTCGCGGCGCACGCGCTCATGCGAGGCCAGTGCGGTATTGGTGACCAGCGTGCCGATGCGCAGGCCGCCTTCGTCGGTGGGTTCGATCCTGTCCAGGCCGATGTCCTGCACGTCGACCAGGTGCGCTGGCGTCTCGACCTCCAGCTTCATCAGGTCGAGCAGATTGGTCCCTCCAGCCAGGAATTTCGCGCCCTCGGTACCGGCGACGGCCCTGGCGGCCTCGGCCGGGGATTTCGCGCGTTCGTAACTGAAGGCCCTCATGAGCGCCTCCCTGCAGAGGTCACGCCAGCGACCTCTGCCATCGCCTCGGCAATATTGGAATAGGCGCCGCAGCGGCAGAGGTTGCCGCTCATGCGTTCGCGCATTTCCATGTTGGTGGCCCGGGGGCGTGCGCTGACATCCGCCTGCACATGGCTGGGCACACCCCGCTTGATCTCGTCCAGTACCGCCACCGCCGAACAGATCTGCCCCGGCGTGCAATACCCGCACTGGTAGCCATCATGCTTGATGAAGGCGGCCTGCATCGGATGCAGGTCATCGGGCGTTCCGAGGCCTTCGATGGTGGTGATGGCATCGCCCTGGTGCTGTACCGCCAGGCTGAGGCAGGCATTGATGCGCTCACCGTTGACCAGCACGGTACAGGCGCCGCATTGACCGTGGTCGCAGCCCTTTTTCGTTCCAGTCAGCTTCAGATGTTCGCGCAGGGCATCGAGCAGCGTGGTCCGGGTGTCGAGCTCAAGCTCCCGCCGCTCGCCGTTGACGGTCAAGGCCACCGTGCTGATGACCGGCGGCCTGGGCGGCGGGGGCGCCGCCAGTTCGGCGGCGAGCGATGATGCCCCCGGTGCGGCGGACATCGCCACGGTCGTGACGCCGCCGGCGATCACCTGGCGACGCGTCAACTTCATTCCTTCATCACAACTTGGCACAGTGACCTCCTGGCGTTCGGGGAAACCCCGTGGCTGGATGGACGCGCTCACACTACCGAAGGGCCACTATGCCCATCTGCGGGGTACAGATCTGTGAAGTCGGCGAAATGTACGACCCTGCCAACTTGGGCCATGTGTATGCCTCACTGGATGGCTCACAATCCTGTTTGTCCCTCAACATGAAGAACATGATGGCCCGACGCTACAAGGGCGTTGACTGGGAGGGCTCGGGCTCGTGGATGGAGCCTTCCAACAAGGCAACGTAGGTATCGAGCCTGGTGCGAAGGCCGATCAGCATCCAGCCCAGCAGGTACAGCAGCACCATGGCGAAGATGAGCAGTGCGCCTAGCAGGCCAACATCGAAAGCGCCTGCCCAGTCACCCCATTTCCATCCACGGAACTGCAGGTAGAGGGCAATCAACAGCGGGAATGGTCCCAGCCGCTGCAGGCCGCCATACATCATGCCCATGCGCTCCATCATGTTTGTGCGCAAGGTGCTGACGAACTTGAGTCGCCGCTCGCGCTGGACGCGCGGGAAGTCGCGAAGCTCGCTCACCACTGCTTGCCAGTGGGCAAAGTCTTCATCCATCTCCCGGGCGTGCGAGAGCCGCGGCTGGCTGAACTGGCGAATGCCCCTGCGGGCGGCCAGGACGCCACCGACAATGAACCCTCCGATTTCGATTGCCAGGCAGGCAACCACCACCTGGAGCACTGCGCCAAAAGGCAGCCATCGATCCGGAAGCTGACCCATGAGAATGCCGATGATCGCCGCACCCATGCCGATGCGGAACGCCCACGTCTCCACCCTGCCCGCCTTGGGGTAGATGCTGTGCTCAACCAGCCCCTGCACCCGCTGGTAGAGCCAGTGGAACGTGAGTTCCTGCGAATCGGTCTTCGCGGGCGGTTCGAATCCGCCCCGTGCCTGCATGTCCATTGCGCCCCCTGCCCCGCCGGCCAGGTTGCCGGCGCCACCATCGTAGCCGAGCTGGGTTGTGGCGGAATACGGCCTAGCCGTGTAATCGTCAGGCCAGGACCTTCCCGGAGTCGAGCATGGCTCGATTCTACAGAGGCGGAGCCTGCGGGCCGACCCGAACATGCACCGCATGGCTGATGCCACGATGGAACATCTTGGCGTATGGGCAGACGCGTTCGGTGTTGCGCACCAGTTCGCAGGCGAGGTTCTCATCCATGCCGGGAAGATGTACCACGATCTCGGCCGACAGCAGGTACAGCCCATCTGCCGGATCACGGGCGAAGGTGACCGCCACTTCGATGCTGGGGTTGTGCAGCAGCAGGCCGGCACGCGCGGCCACCAGCACCATGGCACCGTGGAAGCAGCCAGCGTAGCTTGCGGCCAGCAGCTGCTCGGGATTGGCGCCGCCGCCAGGCCCGCCGAGTTCCGGCGGCAGGCGCAGGTCCACCGCCAGTGCACCGTCGTCCGACCGCACGACGCCGGACGCCCGCCCGTGCTGGGCCTGGCCACCGCTCACCCGCACGCGGCCGGTGTACAGCGGCTTCACGTCGTCGCCCTGGTAGCGGTCCAGCATGGCGGGCGAAGGAGGCTTCAGCTCGGTCATTGGCAGGCGATCGATGGCCGCTCAGGCAGGCTGCCGCTGCAACAGGCCGGACTGCTGCAGCCAGGCTTCGAAATCGACCTGCCCCAGCCACGCGTGCCCGATCGGCACCAGCGTGTCGATCTGCAGCGGCGCGCCGAAGTACAGCGCCTCGGTATCCGCAACGACCTGCCGGGAATCACCCGTCAGTTGCAGATAGCGCCTGGCCAGATCCGCCATCGCGCTGCGCTGCGGCCCGGCGATCTCCAGCACGCCATTGGCTGGCGCCTGCTGCGCGATGCGTGCCACCGCTTCGGCAACATCCTCGGCGGCAATCGGCTGCACGTCGGCGGCCGGTAGCCGCAGGGTCTCCCCATCGCCGGCGGACTGGATGATGCCCGGCAGGAACTCGAAGAACTGCGTGGAATGGATGATGGTGTACGGCAGGCCCGAGTCGCGGATCAGCCGCTCCTGGGCAATCTTGCCGCGGAAGTAGCCACTGGCTGCCAGCTTGCCGGTGCCTACGACGGAAAGCGCAACGTGGTGATGTACGCCGGCACGGGCAGCGGCGGTAAGGATGTTGTGGCCGGCGGTTACGAAGAACGAAAGCACAGCCGCATCTTCGAACGAGGGCGAGTTGGCCAGGTCCACCACCACGTCGACGCCGTCCATGGCGGCATCCAGGCCCTCGCCGGTCAGCACATCCACCCCGGTGGAGGGCGCTGCCACCACGACCGCATGCCCGGCGACACGCAGGCGCTCCACCACCTTGCTGCCGATGCGGCCGGTACCACCGATGACGAGGAACTTCATTGCGCGTCTCCTGGAATGAAAAGGGCTACCGGGGTGTGGCCGGGCGCAGGCATCGTAGGTGGCGCGGGCGCGAGGCAGTAGGCCCTTGAAGGGCCGCGCACTGTTGCCCGGCACGCACCAGTGTGCTCAGGCCCAGGCAGGCTGTGCGACTGGCTTCAGAGGGGTGGCCTGCTGGCGAGCTTCCCAGTGCGAGATCACATCCAGTTCGAGCGCGCGCACCCGCTGCGTGCTGAAGTCGATGAAGGCCCGCACGCGCTTGGGCAGCTGGCGGCGGCTGAGATAGCACAGGTAGTGACCGCGATCGAGCGGCGCATGCCGATCCAGGCAGGTCACCACCCTGCCCGCCCACAGCGCTTCACGCACCTGATAGCTGGGCAGCTGGGCGATGCCCAGCCCGTCGATCACGGCCTGCAGGGCCAGGTCGGCATCGTTGAACACCATTGCGGAAGGCGGCTGAAGGTGTACTTCGGCACCGTCGACACGGAATTCCCAGGGCTGCATGCGTCCGCCCGGCAGGCGCCGCCCGATGCAGGCATGCGTGGGCAGCGCGTCCACCGACGCGGGTAGGCCGTGCACCTGCACGTACGCCGGTGATGCACATACGACCAGCTGCATCGGCACCAGCTGCTTGGCGATCACCTGGCTGTCTTCCAGCAGGCCATCGCGAAACGCCACGTCGATGCGGTCACCGGCCAGGTCGGGGGCCTGCTCGTCCAGCAGCAGCTCCACGGATACCTGCGGGTACTCGGCACGGAAGGCTGCCAGCAAAGGGGCAATCACCCGCCGGCCGAAGCCGTGGCTGGCACTGATGCGCAGGTGCCCGCGCGGCGGGCCCTCGCGCAGGTCGCGCATTTCCTCCAGCGCCTGCAGGATGCAGGTCACGCCCGGGTTGCAGCCCTCCAGGAACAGCTCGCCTTCGCGGGTGAGCGTGGTCGAGCGCGTGGTGCGCAGGAACAACCGCACGCCCAGCTGGCTTTCCAGCTTCTGCACGCTGCGGCTGACGGCCGAGCGGCCGATGCCGAGGCGGTCGGCCGCGCGCGCGAAGCTGCCCTCGGACGCCACTGCAATGAAGGCCAGCACGCCGGCGTAGCTGGTGGAGAAGGACGCATTGAGCGCATCGTGGCCGTCGCTGGCCGGGCGGGTCGTTGCGGCGTTCATGGGTGGCCTGGCTCCAGGCGGGCACGTTGTGCGTGCAGGTGGCTCCGCGCCAGCGCCAACCGTTGCCTGCACGCGGCAAGATCGAGCGCCAGCAGGGGCACGATGTCCTCGAATCCGGCGCCCAGCACGTCGTGCAGCAACAGTACCGCACGTGCATCGGGCGGCAATTCGCGCAATGCGGCGAGGAAGGCCTGCCAGACCTGTTCGCTGGCAGGGCGCGATGCGGTGCGCAGGTGCGATGAGGTGTCCATGCCCGGCAGACGGCCGAGCATCGCCCGCTGTGACAGGACATTGGTGCTTTTCATGCAACAGCGTGCGGCCCGGCCCCCGCCTACCGGCATTGCGAATGCAGGCCTAGCCTCGCTGTGCCCTTCACACGCTACAGGAACACACCATGACCGCACGCCTGGATTACGCCGCGCAATCCCCCGAACTGTTCAAGAAGCTCGGCCTGTACTCGCATGCCGCCCACACCGCCTCGATCGAAGCGGCCATCATCGATCTGGTCAACATCCGTGCATCGCAGCTCAACGGCTGTGGCTTCTGCCTGGACATGCACGTGAAGGAGGCCACCCTGCGTGGTGAGCGCCCGCTGCGCCTGCATCACCTGGCGGCATGGCGTGAATCAACGCTGTTCAGCCCGCGCGAGCGCGCCTGCCTGGCCTGGACCGAAGTACTGACCCAGCTGCCGGCGCAGGGTGTGCCCGACGAGCTGTACGCGCGCGTGCGCGGCCAGCTGTCCGATCAGGAAATGGTCGACCTCACCCACGCGGTGATGGCGATCAACGCCTGGAACCGCGCCAACGTTGCCTTCCGTACCACGCCCGGCACGCTGGACGCGGCCTTTGGCCTGGACAAGGCCGGCCTGGCCTGATCCTTCCGCCGCTGCCCCATGCTGCGGCCCTGCTCTACCGCTTTGGAGACCTGCCATGCGTCGTTCTGTTCTGGCCCTGTTTGCGCTGCTGCCACTGTGCGGCGCTGCCGCCACCCCGCCCTCTGCTGCGCCCCAGCCCCTGGTGCGCGAGGTGATGACCCGCGCCCTGCCGGAGCAGCCCGGCAAGGAAGCGCTGATCCTTACCGTGGAGTATCCGCCGGGTGGCGCCGATCCTGTCCACCGCCACGATGCCCATGGCTTCGTCTATGTCCTGGAAGGGCGGATCGTGATGGGTGTTGCTGGTGGCAAGGAAGTCACCCTTGGCCCGGGCGAGGCCTTCCATGAAGGCCCGGCCGATCTGCACACCGTAGGCCGCAACGCCAGCGCCACCGAGCCGGCGAAGTTCGTGGTGTTCCTGATCAAGGACATCGGCAAGCCGGCGGTGCTGCCGCCGCACTGATCGCACGTCCGGCGCTGGCACCAACGACAGGTTCCCGGGTGTCACAATCCGGGGACCTGTCCCGTCTACGCTGGCATGGACGAATCCACTGCGCTGTTCTCACGCCTCCGCCCGCGCCTGTTCGGCGTGGCCTACCGCATGCTCGGGTCTTCGCACGAAGCCGAAGACGTGGTGCAGGATGTCTGGCTGCGCTGGCATGGCGCCGACCAGTCACAGATCGAGAATCCGGAAGCCTGGCTGGTGGCGACCACCACCCGTCGTGCCATTGATGGCCTGCGCCTGGCCCGGCATGCGCGAGAACACTATGTAGGCATGTGGTTGCCCGAGCCGCTGCTGACCGATGACACCGCCACGCCCGAGTACGTGCTGGAAACCACCAGCGATCTGTCGGTCGCCTTCCTCAGTGTGCTGGAACGGCTGGCCCCGGATGCGCGTGCGGCTTTCCTCCTGCACGATGTGTTCGATCAGGATTACGCCGTGGTCGCGCGCACCCTGGACAAGACAGAGGCCGCCTGCCGGCAGATCGTGCATCGCGCGCGCCAGCAGCTCAGGCAGGAGCGCCCGCGCTACAACGTCCCGCAGGACGTGCACCAGAAACTGCTGCGCCGCTTCGCCGAGGCCGCGTCCAGCGGCGATTTCCGCACGATGAAGGCGTTGATGGCCGAATCGGCCGAACTGGTGGGAGACGGCGGCGGTATCGTCACCAGCTTTCCCGGGCCTTTGCTCGGCGGCGCACGCATTGCCCAGCTGCTGTATGCCCCGCACCTGCGGCGCAGCGCGCAATTGCGGATGGTACCGGCCATGCTCAATGGACGGTTGGGACTGCTGCGCTATTTCGATGGCGTGCTGGAGGCGGCGATGGCCTTCGAGACCGATGGCGAGCGGATAACGCAAATCCTGGTACAGCGCAACCCGCACAAGCTGCAGCGGTTGGCTCGCCCGACCGCCATTCAGTAGTTCCCCGGGTAGGGATGGGGTCTGTTGTCGGCCGCCCTTACGGGATTCGAGCGGGGCGCTGATGCGCCCCGTCGAAAACCCTTGCTTGCGCTGTATCCGCAGGATCCGATCAGAAGTCCCAGAACACCGGCACCCAGCGGAACGTCTCGCCGTCCAGCGACACCCTGCCCACTGACGGGAACGGAAGATGCGTGGCCACCAGCATTTCGCCGGTACCGGCCAGTTCCTTCAGCAGAGCGATGCGTACGCGTGCGGATTCCTCCGGATCGTGCTCGAAGCCGTTGTGCCAGTTCGGCTGGTCGAAGCCGACCGCGAACACCGCGTCACCGGCAAAGGTCAGGGCCTGCCCCGCGGACGCTACGCGCACCACGCAGTGTCCCGGGGTATGCCCACCGGTACGGCGGGCCGTCACGCCCGGCGCGATCTGCTGTTCGTCCTGGAAGGTGTGCACATAGCTGCTGTACTCGGCCCAGAAGTGCTTGGCCGTGGCGCGCAGTGCATCGGGGAAGCCCTGCGGCATGTTGGTACGGCTGAAGTCCGGCGACTTCCAGAACTCCACTTCCGCGGCTGCGACGTGGATTTTCAGGTCCGGGCGCAGCCGTTCCTTTACGCCTTCAACCAGCAGGCCGCCGACGTGGTCCATGTGCATGTGGGTGATCACCACGTCGGTGATTTCGCCCAGGCTGATGCCGGCGGCACCGAGGCGGCGGATCAGCTGGCCGGCGCGCGGCAGCTGCAGGTCCGGGTCCATGCCCAGGCCGGCATCGATGAGGATGGTGCGATCACCGCTGTGCACCACCATCACGTTCAATGCCCAGTCGAAGGCATCCTGGGGCAGGTACATCTCTTCGAACCATTGGGCACGGTCGGCGGCCGGTACGTTGTGGCCGAGCATCTGGGTGGGCAACGGCAGGACGCCATCGCTGATCACCAGCACTTCGACGTCGCCCACTTTCAGGGCGTAACGCGAGGGCACCAGTTCATCGAGGGCGGGAGCAATGGGCGCGGCGGTGTTTTCCATACTGAACATGAGGGATCTCCACGATGAGGCGTTGGGCGGGCAGCAATGGAAGGCTGGCGCTAGCGATTCCGGGCGCTTTCCCACGACGCAGGGCGCGGCGCGGCCAGGGCGCGGATGCCTGGCACGCCAGCACTGCGTGGTTCATGGGAAGGTGGGCACTGCGTGAGCGGTGGGCCCGGGACACGGCAGGTGCCGTGTGGGATCAGCCTAGGCAGCACGCCGCAGGTGCGGTAGCGCCGTGAAGGGGTACGTCATGTTGCGTTCCGGGAAGCAATGCGGAACCGGCTGCAATGCCACCATTGCAAGCGCCTCTGGCTCGTTCGGTAGTGCGCAGGCCCAGGTCGGGCAGCTTCGGATGATCATCCAGTCGACCCCACTGTGGGTCCGCGCAATCAGGACGATCTATCAAGAAATTCGGACTTGTCATATCCCAGATGCCTGATTGCTGGCGCAAAGTACGTCTCACCACCCACCCATGAGAGTTCCCGCATGAACACCTTCGCCCGTACCCTGGCCGTTGCCACCCTCGCCCTCTCGGTCCAGGCCGGCCTGTCCGCGCAGGCCGCCGAACCGGCCACGCCGGCGGCAGTCACCAGCATCGCGCGCACCGCCAGCTACATCACCACCGCCGATGGCGTGCAGCTGTACTACAAGGACTGGGGCCCGAAGAACGGCCCGGTCGTGACCTTCAGCCACGGCTGGCCGTTGAACTCGGACAGCTGGGAATCGCAGATGATCTTCCTGGCCAACCACGGCTACCGCGTCATTGCCCATGACCGTCGCGGCCACGGGCGCTCCAGCCAGCCGTGGGACGGCAACGACATGGATCACTACGCCGATGACCTGGCCACGGTGATCAATACGCTGGACCTGCACGATGTGACGCTGGTGGGCTTCTCCACCGGTGGCGGCGAAGTGGCGCGCTACATCGGCCGGCATGGCACCGGGCGGGTGAAGAAGGCCGTGCTGATCAGCTCGGTGCCGCCGTTCATGCTGAAAACCGCCGACAACCCCAACGGCCTGCCGATCGAAGTGTTCGATGGCATCCGCAAGGCACAGATGGAGAACCGCGCGCAGCTGTACAAGGACATTCCGTCGGGCCCGTTCTACGGCTTCAACCGCCCGGGCGCGAAGGTGTCGCAGGGGCTGATCGATGCGTGGTGGGCGCAGGGCATGCAGGGCGGCCACAAGAACACCTACGATTCGATCGCCGCGTTCTCGGCCACCGATTTCCGCGCCGACCTGAAGAAGTTCGATGTTCCTACCCTGGTGATCCACGGTGACGACGATCAGATCGTGCCGATCGATATCTCGGGCCGCCAGTCGGCAAAGCTGATCAAGGGCGCAAAGCTGATTGTCTACCCGGGTGCGCCGCACGGCCTGACCGACACCCACAAGGACAAGGTCAACCAGGATCTGCTGGCGTTCCTGCAGGAAAAGTGAGTGTACGGGGCTCCGTTGTGATGGCGGAGCCCTTCCTGCCCAGAGGCAGGGCCGGCACCGGACGAGCGCCGGCGTCCACGTCAGTGCACGATTGCGGCCGTGGGATTTCAGGCCAATCATGGCGCGCGGTGTGCACCTTGATGAAGGGTTAACCTCCAACAAAGCACACTGCGCTCTCACGGCTCTTCTCCGGCGCAGAATCCTTTGCTCCCGTGTCCAGCCCCAGACGACACGGCCATGCATCCTCCCAATGCCTTCCGGATCCACGCGATCCAGCCCCTTCTTGCGCGCAATGGGGCCATCGTTCGCCTCGATCAATTGCGATCCACCTGCAAGAGCTGCGGCTTGCGCTCATCAATGACTCAGGACGAGGGCATCAAGACGAGTCCATTGGGCACGACGCTCACGTGCCCCGCGTGCGGTGCCACGGGGCTGATGGACGAGGTGGAGATATGGCACCACTGGCTCGAACAGTGCCGGCGGGAACGGATGCTGGCGCTCTTCGATCCCGCACCTGACGAACCTCTGGAGCCTGATGGCCCCGAATGAGAGCGACACATGGACTGTCCGGCCGGCGCCTCAGCGCCGCGCCTCAACCGTCGCCGGGGTGACGCCCTGCCAGGCTACCCATCGTGAAGGCGTAGCCCGCCTCCTCCAGCAGCGCTCTCATGCGCAGCTCCACACGCCGGGGGGAAAGCAGGCTGTTGGGCGCGTACAGGGCATAGACGTAGCCTGCGCCGTCGATGATCTCGCGGCGCACGGCGCACTCATTGGATTCGGCAGCCTCGGACCAGACGGACATCAACCTGGCGGGACTGATGGATTGGCCGTTGCGAAGACGGAAGAACAGCCAGCGCACTCCCAGGGAACGCACCGGATTCAACCTAGCCACTGCGAACCCCCGATGCGCCGGAAGAGGTCCCTCAGGACCTCTGGATCCAAGCGTGGATGCTCGTCTTTCGAAGAGCGCGGAAGGTCGATACGTGCGGCGCCGTTCACCAGCGCGGGCAGATCGGACTGAAGGTCGATCCACCACCCCGTGGGCAGCCGGAGCCCCGTGCCCGTTCTATCGTAGATGCAGATCGGAAAAGTCATGGCGTTGCTCCTGGATGACCCGAGCATACGCCTGCGCGATGTCAGGTCTGGATGCGACGCCTAGGAAGATGCCGCATCGGCGCGCTTTGCGCATTCGAATACGTGTGCTTCGTCCTGCTGGACCCTGCGGAACGACTCCAGCCAGCCGAACGCTGCGCCACGATTGTGAATCGTTTCGCCAAGCCTTCCGGTCAGGCACCGTGCGCACTCCATCCCGCCAGGACTGGGCGCATCGCAGCAACGGCATTGCGCCATCGTCGTCGTTCTCTCCGGGCGGCACTGGTACATGATCTTGGTCATCAGGCTGATCGCCTGGCTTTGCGAGGACATGCGCGCTCCCTGTCTGCTGCGCGGAAGCAGCCGCGCGGCGCGCGGCTCCTCCTGTTATTCAGCGGTGCGTATCACCGCCGGGACCGCCTTTCTTTTCGTCCGTTGGATTCGAATCGCTACGATCCTTCTTGTCCTGCTGCTGTTGTTCCCCTTGCCGGCCAGGCTCCTCCGCGCCGGGCTCGCCCCCCTCGACCTGCCCCTGCTGCACGGGCTGCGCTGCTTCAGCGGAAGCGTTGGAGCGGTCAATCCTGTTCTGTTCGGGGACGCTGTTCATTTCGATTCTCCGTCGCAGCAAGTGTGCTGCCGATTGACTGTGGGCCTGTTGCCGTTAGGGGAACGTGCCGGCAAGCGCGTTGTATGAACGGTTGTGATGAACAGGCTCCCGGCAGCAAGCGTGTACAGTGAGGTTTCGAACAGGGGTAGGCGCCGTGAGCCACGGAAGAAGCAAGCACGTTGTCGATGTGGAGCGCGAGCTGGCCCACTGGGAAACCGCGTTCAATCTGGGTGCGCTGCCCGCGATGAGTTTCCGGCACGAAGTGGCGCCGGTCATCCGGCTTGCCTGCGATATCTATGTGAGAGATCCGCACGGTACCCGGTCAGCCTGGATGGACGACCTGCAGTGCCGCCTTGCGAAACGATCAAGCCTGCGCGGCCACCCTGGCGCGGCAGAGATTGCCGATCGTTGCTGGACGCTGCTGTCCTGCGGCTAGGCGCCTCCTGCCGGACGATTCCGCTCGCGCACACCCTGCCCCAGCTCGGATGCCAGGAACGGTGCCGTCCTGCTGCCCTTGGCGCGGGCCACCTGATGCGGTGGCCCCGCTGCCACGATGGTGCCGCCCGCGCTGCCTGCGCCCGGGCCGACGTCGATCACCCAGTCGGCCTGTGCGACAGAACGCATGTCGTGCTCGATCATCACCACCGTGTTGCCTGCGTCCACCAGCCGCTGAAGCTGCACCAGCAGCCTGTCCGCGTCTGATGCATGCAGGCCGGTGGTGGGTTCGTCCAGCACGTACAGCGTGCGCCCGCGCTGGCTGCGCTGCAGCTCTGTGGCCAGCTTGATGCGTTGCGCCTCACCCCCTGAAAGCTCCGTGGCCGGCTGGCCCAGCCGCAGGTAGCCCAGGCCGATCTCCTGCAGCAACTGCAGCGGGCGGGCGATGGCCTCTTCTTCGGCGAAGAACGCATGGGCCTGGTCCACCGTCATCTGCAGGACCTCGGCAATGTTGCGGCCGTTCCACTGCACCTTCAGCGTGGCCTCGTTGTAGCGGGCGCCGTGACAGGTGGGGCACGGCGCATAGACGCTGGGCATGAACAGCAGTTCGACGCTGACGAAACCCTCGCCTTCGCAGGTCTCGCATCGCCCCTTGGCTACGTTGAACGAAAAGCGGCCCGCATCGAATCGGCGACGGCGCGCGTCGGGTGTCGCGGCGAACAGCTTGCGCACGTGGTCGAACAGGCCCGTGTAGGTAGCCAGGTTGGAGCGTGGCGTGCGGCCGATGGGCTTCTGGTCTACCTGCACCACGCGCTGGATGGCGTCCACGTCGCCGGCCAGCTGGCCCCGCGTTGCTTCGATTACGGTGGGTCCTTCGGCAGGTGCGCTGTCGGCGCCGTCGTCTGCCGTCTCATGCCCGAGGTGCAGCAGCATCAGCTCGGGCAGCGCCTGCGCCATCAGGCTGGATTTGCCCGATCCGGAAATGCCGGTCACTGCAGTCAGCAACCCCAACGGCACCTGCGCATCCACACCGTGCAGGTTGTGGCGGTGGATGCCTTTCAGCGTCAGCCAGCTGTTGGCACTGCGCTGCCGGCTGGCCGGCGCGGGCACCCGGTCGAACAGATACTGCGCCGTGCGCGAATCCTGAACGTTGCGCAGGCCGTCGGGCTCGCCACTGTAGAGAACGCGTCCGCCATGTTCCCCTGCCTGCGGGCCCACATCTACCAGCCACTGCGCGCGGCGCATCAGCTCCAGATCGTGTTCAACAACGAACACCGAGTTACCGCCGTCGCGCAGCCGTTCCAGCGCGTCGTACAGCGCCTGGCTGTCGGCCGGATGCAGGCCGGCCGACGGTTCGTCGAGCACGTACAGCACGCCGAACAGCAACGAGCTGAGCTGCGTGGCCAGGCGCAGGCGCTGCAGTTCGCCGGCCGACAGTGTGGGCGTGGCGCGGTCCAGTGAGAGATAGCCCAGGCCGAGCTCGCGAAGTTGTCGTACCCGCGCCATGACCCCACCGGCCAGCCGTTGTGCCGCCAGGCGCTTTTCCTCTGACAGGGCTGAGGTCAGACGCACGTCGGGGGCGCCTTCGTGGGTCGCGCGGCCACTTGCTGCCCGCTTGGCGCGATCGCGGGGCGTTGCACGCCTGCTGGTACGCGCGCCGTGGCTGTGTGCACTGAAATCGCCCTGCGCGATGGGCTCGAGCAAGGCCGCCAGCTGGTCCAGCGGCAGCCGCATGAACTCGCCGATGTCCACGCCGGCGAAGGTGACCGAAAGCGCTTCCGGCTTCAGGCGCTTTCCCTGGCAGGCGGGGCACAGGCGGCCTTCCATGTAGCGGGAAACACGCTTGCGCATCAGCGCGCTCTGGGTGTTGGCAAAGGTGTGCAGCACGTAGCGGCGTGCGCCGGTGTACGTGCCCATGTAGCTGGGCTCCAGCTTGCGCTTGAGCGCGGCGCGGGTCTCGGCCGGCGTGAAGCCGGCATAGACCGGCACCGTGGGCGTTTCCTCGGTGAACAGGATCCAGTCCCGGTCCTTCTTCGGCAGCTTCTTCCACGGCGCGTCGATGTCGTAGCCCAGCGTGACCAGGATGTCGCGCAGGTTCTGGCCATGCCAGGCCGGTGGCCAGGAGGCGATGGCGCGCTCGCGGATGCTCAACGACGGGTCCGGCACCATCAGCGCTTCGGTCACCTCGTAGACGTGCCCCAGGCCGTGGCAGGTGCTGCAGGCACCCTGTGGGGTGTTGGGCGAGAAGTCTTCGGCGTACAGCATGGGCTGGTGGGCCGGGTAGGCCCCTGCCCGCGAGTACATCATGCGCACCAGGCTGGACAACGTCGTCACGCTGCCCACCGATGAGCGCGCATTGCTGGCACCGCGTTGCTGCTGCAGGGCGACCGCCGGTGGCAGCCCGTCAATGGCATCCACGTCGGGCACGCCGGCCTGATCGATCAGGCGACGTGCGTAGGGCGCGACGGATTCGAAGTAGCGCCGCTGCGCCTCGGCGAAGACCGTGCCGAAGGCCAGCGAGGACTTGCCGGACCCCGACACGCCGGAGAACACCACCAGTGCATTGCGTGGAATGGAGACATCGACATTCTTCAGGTTGTGCTCGCGCGCACCGCGGACCTCGATGCAGCCGCTGGCTGCGGCAGCACATGACGATTCGCCAAAGGGGGTGTTGGACATCTCAGCATTCCTGCATTCGGTGGGCGGATCGCGCATGGTGCGCCCGAGCGGCCATTGTCACCGGTCCGGAGTGAATGGCGCGAGGGCGCCGGAGGCGGGATGCTGTCTTCACCTCTCGTTCGTACGGCGTTGCCCAGCCAAGGGCTAGCGTGGGGCTGTCCACACACCGGAGGCCCTCATGCACCCCGACATACTTGGCTGGGCCGCGACGGCGGTACTGATGGCAACCTTGATCCGGCAGATGGTGAAGCAGTGGCAGTCGCCCAACCCGGAAGCCGTGTCCAGGTGGCTGTTCGCAGGCCAGATGACCGCGTCTGCGCTGTTCACGGTGTACAGCGCGATGCTGGGCAGCGTGGTCTTCGTGGTGACAAATGCGATGCTGCTGTTGACGGCTGTGGTGGGCCAGGTGATGGCGTGGCGCCGCCGCGGCCGACGCCGGGCTCCCCCGCCCTGCTGATTGTTAGTGCGCGTTGCCTGAAGGTTTGACATCACGTTGCCCCGCCCTTGATGGGGCCGCTCACAACGCATTCCTATGCTGGGCCCACCACCTGCGAGGTGGTGATCAACCTGGAGATGCACCATGCAACGCGACCAGAAAGACCTTCCCCATCCGGACACGGAGGCGCAGCGCCCCGATCCTGTCAGTTCGCTGCAGGCAAAGCTGCACAACCACCGCAATCATGACGAAGCGCTGCAGGAGACCTTCCCCGCCAGCGACCCGATCTCTCCCTTCGTCGCTGCACCCACGCCGGACGAGCAGGCCAAGCGCCTTGGGGAGCGGGTGAGGTTGCCAGACCGTCGCACGGATGAGGAGGCCGCGGGAGGTGACGAGTGATCCGGCGCGGCTTCGCCCGTGTCGCGGCCGCGACGGCGCGATTGTCCGGCAGCCTGGGGGCATTCGTCGCAGCGCTGGGGGTGATCATCACCTGGGCTGCCAGCGGGCCGGCCTTCCACTTCAATGACACGTGGCAGCTGGTGGTGAATACGGGAACAACCATCGTGACCTTCCTGATGGTGTTCCTGATCCAGCATACGCAGAACGCCGATACCGCAGCGCTGCACATCAAACTGGATGAACTGATCCGTGTCAGCAAGGATGCCAACCAGGAGCTGTTGAACCTGGAGTCGATGGAGCCGGCGCATCTTGAAGAGATACGCCAGCGCTATGAGGCACTGGCGAAGACGGCTGCAGACATCAAGTCCAAGAAGGAACGCTGCATGCCCTGCGATGCGGACGCGACCGCCGAAGCCTGAGGTCGCTGCTCCGGCGGCTACCTGCGCCTATGCCTGTTCTGGTGTGAGGCCCTGCCTGGCAGGGCCTTCGAGCAGCGCTCCGGTTGCGGAAAAGCGGCTGCCGTGGCAGGGGCAATCCCATGTGCGCTCATGGCCATTCCATTGAACAACGCACTTCAGGTGCGGGCAGAGCGCCGACATCGTGTGCAGGCGCCCTCCCTCGTCGCGGTAGACCGCAGTTCGCTTTCCACCCACGTCCAGGAGCGCGCCACAGCCACGGGCCAGCTCGGTGGGTGAGTGCGACGGCACAGCAGCAAGGCGATCTCCCACCATGTGCCGCGCAACCGTGCCATTGGTACGGGCCCAGCCGGCCGCCGAGCGCAACGGTGTGAAGCGCATGGGGCTGAGCAGCTGCTCGATCTCGCTGGTCGTGCCGAGGATTCCCTCGGTAATCGCACGCGCGGCCACGCCCGCCCAGGTCAAGCCGTCCGGCCCATAGCCGGTAGCCACCCAAACATTGTCGTGCGCGCTGCTGCCGATGTAGGGCAAATGGTCGGCTGCACGGAACTGCTGCGCGGACCAGCACAGCGGCTCGCCCTGCACGGTGAAATTGCGATGCGCGTCGGCGACCAGATGCTGGGCTGGATCCATCGGCGGCGTTTCGCCGGTGCGGTGGGTCTCGCCGACCAGCACCAGCCAGTCACGGCCATCAGTACCGCGCACCCCGCGCAACGAGCGGTGCCGATCGGCAATCCAATGAATGCCTGCCGCGGGCGGCGTGGCAACCGGTACCGCCACGCCGTATTCGCGGTAGACCTCCATCTCGGCCTGCACCAGGTTGAAACCTGCTGGCGAATGGGTGGCCAACACGAAGTGCCTGGCGTGGATGCGGGCGCCGTCGGCCGTCGCAACGCCGGCGGATGCCTCGATGCTGTTGATCCGGGTCCAGTCGTGGATGCGCACTCGGCCCGCCAGATGTCGCGCCAGCTCAATGCAGAACGCCGCCGGATCCAATTGCGCCTGATCTGCAACGCGGAAGGCGTGGCCCAAGGTGAACGGCAGCCCGGACTGGTGGTGTTCGCATTGCAGGCCGACGCGCTGATAGGCCTGCAGCTCACGCTCGAATCGCGCAGTGACCTCGCGGGTGCGCTCCTGCATGCCGTACTGCATGGCCACGCGTTCGAAGCCACAGCGCAGATCGTAGCGGTGAACCAGTGTTTCGATGGACCGCAGCGCCTGCTGCCGCCACTGCACGATACGACTGGCCGTGTCACCGCCCCAACGCGCGATCAGGTCTGCCAGCCGGGAAACGGGCGCGTAAAGATTGCCCGTGGACATCACCGTATTGCGCCCGCCGATGGGCCCCGCATCGACCACCAGCACATCCAGGCCGCTATCGGCCAGGCGGGCCGCTGTCAGCAGGCCGGTCATGCCAGCACCAACCACCAGCACGTCCGCCTGCGTGGTTCCGGCAAGTGGACGGAAGCTGTTCGATTGGGCATCACGGGACCAGAGGCTGGCGCGCGGTAACGGGTCGGCCATGAATACACCCTTGCAGAGTCAGCTGGAAGCCTCCCGTGATACGCCGCCGGGGGTGAAACAGCAGTGGTGCAGCCGTGCAGGAAATGCTCACACGCATAGCAGCATCGATGCCGATCAAAGGCCGGTGAACATCGCGTGGGCGACGCGCCTGCGCCCGCTGTGCGGGCGACGACGCGTCCCTTGCAGTGCGGTCGCTAGCTTGACTGGAAGGAGGAGCCCGCTGTGAGCACGCACCTGGAGATCGACCTGATGATCGCGCAGCTGGACGAAATGCTGCCGGAATGGGCGGCGTTCTACCCCGAGCCGCAGTTCATCCGCATGCTCGCCGAGGCGCTGGACTTCATTGCTGCCAGTGCCGACTCGGATGCCCGGATGTATTGCGTGATGCGCACCGGGCACCTCAACGTGTGCAGCGGAGAGATCCCGTGGGCGGCGCGCTATGGAGGTCGTTGAGCCATCACGTCAGGCCGCGATGGCATAGGGTTCGACCAACCTGACCATGACGTCCATCGCCGTCTCAGCCTCGGCCTGGCCGTCGCTGTGCTGCACAAACCCCAGCCAGTCTGCGCAGGCCAGGCGTCTCATCACCGCCGGCTGCGTCGGGAGCCAGCGCATCGGCCAGAACGGGAGACGCCGATTGCCTACCCTGCCGCGCTGCAATTCGATCAGTCCCGTGTGGCTGGTAGCACCGAGCACCCGTGAGTACGCCACGCTCAAGCCGTCTTCGGGCCCCTCCATGTACTGCAGGAATCGGGCTCCATCGAACAGCAGCACCCCGGTCACGCCCGCATTACGGTTGAAGCGGGCGGCATCATCCACCAGATCATCCAGCTTCCCACTGCCAAGGCCCAGCGGATCACCCGCAACGGCTGGGCCCGCTTCACTGACGTATGCGACTGCCCGGATCGGCATCGGCTGCTCCTGTAGAGAATCCCCCCAGATTCCGCGCCCCAAGCATAGGCCAACTGCGTCGGACAATTGTTTCAACGCCGTGCATATTGTGAATCAGTCGGATTCGGGCCGACAGACGGTACCGGGCACGAGCGCAGGCTATGGGTCCGCCTGCGCCCACCGCGCGAGATTCTGTTCCACTTTCTCGATGCCGGCCCACGGGTCCTTGCGGCGCCGTTTGAGCTTTGGCGGCACATCCTTGATCGTGAATGCGTCGGCGCGCGTGAGTTTGGCCAAGTCACCCCATGCGATCGGCAGCGCCACCGGCGCTCCTGGCCTGGCCCGCAACGAGTAGGACGCGACCGCCGTTGCTCCGCGCCCGTTTCGCAGATAGTCAACGAAGATCCGCTTGTTGCGCAGGCTTTTGGTGGCTGTTGCCAGGAACCGCTGCGGCTCGGATTGCGCCAGCGCTTCGGCGAAACCCTTCGCAAAGCGCTTGGTCAGGTCCCAATCGCATCCCGGGTTGAGCGGCACGACCACGTGCAGGCCCTTTCCGCCGGATACACGCAGGAATGACTCCAGCTCCAGCTGCGCCAGCAGTTTGCGGATGTCGGTGGCCGCTTTCTTGACCTCGGCAAAGGGCACGTCCGGTCCTGGATCCAGATCGAACACCACCCGGTCGGCCTGCTCGGGCGCTTCGGCGTGGCTGCCCCACGGATGGAATTCCAATGCGTTGAACTGCACCAGTTCGAGCAGGCTGGCCGGGTCGCGCACGACCAGGTAATGGGCATTGATGCCGCTTTCTTCCTTCAGCCTTACCGCGTCGACCAGTTCCAGTCCGGCCGTATGGTGTTTCTGGAAGAAGCAGGGTTTTGCGGTGCCACTGGGGCATCGGATGATCGACAACGGGCGATCAATCACCTCGGGCAGGAGATGATCCATCACTGCTGTGTAGTAATCCCACACGTCCTGCTTGGTGTAACCGTCGCCGGGAAACAGGATCTTGCCCGGAGACGACAGCGACGGCGGCGCGCGATCGGCCACCGGTGCCTTCCTGGCCTTGCGCGCAGGTCGCGAGGCTGCCGGTGTGCGCGCCGCCGCCGGGGACGTTCCAGCGCGATCGGAATCGGCAAGGTCGGCGATATCCTTGTCGGCCCGCACCGCCTTCAACGACGCCTGGCGCAACAGCTGCTGCCCACCGATCCCGCGGTAGAAGACCTCGACCACGAAACGCGGCTCGAACCAGGTCGCAGCGCGCAGGTCGGTGTCCTGCGTGGGTACGTAGGCGGTCGGCTTGCGGCCGCCACCGCCCTTGATGCGCTTGCTGATGTCACCGATCAGTTCGTCCGAGAACCCAGACCCGACGCGGCCGGCGTAGAGCCAGCCATGCTTCGCATCCGGCCTGGCCAGCAGCAGCGAGCCGAAGCCGGTGCGGCTGCCTTTTGGAGCGGTATATCCGACCACCGCGAATTCGTCGCTGGCCAGTTGCTTGGTCTTGCGCCAATCCTCGCTGCGGCCGCTCTGGTAGCTGCGGTCGGCGCGCTTGGAGATGATGCCCTCGAAATGCTGCTCGCCGGCCACGCGATAGGCTTCATCGCCATCACCTTGAACGTGCGAACTGAACGCCAATGGGCGGCCCTGCCCTTCCAGCACGGACTGCAACAAGGCCTTGCGCTCCAGCAAGGGCGCATCAGCGACATCCACACCATCGAGATGCAGCAGATCGAACAGGGCATACGTCAGCACACCTTGGCGCTCGCCGGAGAGCGTGGCCTGCAGCAGGTTGAAGTCCTCCTTGGTGCCGGCGCCGGCGATGAGCTCGCCGTCCAGTGCGGCTGAAGTCAGGCCCAGTGCCGCCACCGCGTCACGTATCTCGGGGATCTTGCCGGTCCACTCCAGTGCATTCCGGGACCAAAGCTGCACTTTGCCCTCGGCGACCGTGGCAAGGATGCGGTACCCGTCCCATTTGATCTCATGGACCCACTGCTCGCCCTGGGGCGGCGCGTCTCCCAGCCTGGCCAACTGCGGTTCGAATGGACCGGACGGCGCTGCGGCCCTTCTTGCCTTGCTGAGCGCCAGGGCCTTCTTCGTCCAGTTCTTTGCCCGGGTGCGCCTGGCGGGTACAGTGGCGAGCCTCTTCTTTGAAGTCTTGCCGGCGCCCGACCGCTTCAGATCCTCCGGAGGGGTTCAGCGACATCCGCCAGCAGATCGTCCGCCTCGATATCGCCGGCAAATTCGTCGTCCTCCTTGAACAGCAGCCACTGCGGCTGGCGCGCCGGCTTCCCGGAGCGGACCAGATGCCATCCGCCCTTCAGTTTGGCGCCGAACAGCTCGAAGCGCAGATGTCCCTTGGCAAGCTGTGCTTCCGGGTCGCCCTGGGTGGCCCATACACCGTGGTCGAACTGGGCAACATGGCCACCGCCGTACTGGCCTTTGGGGATGTCGCCCTCGAAGCTCGCGTAGTCGACAGGATGATCCTCCACCTCCACCGCCATGCGCTTGACCTTCGGGTCGTAACTGGGCCCCTTGGGCACGGCCCAGCTCTTCAGCGCGTCCCCGACCTGCAGGCGGAAGTCGTAGTGCCTGCGGCTGGCATGGTGCAACTGCACCACGAAGATGGCGCGTTGGCCTTTCGGTAGCGCCTTGCCCGGCTCGGGCTCCTGGGTCTGGTCAAAACGACGCTTGCGGCGGTACTCGACCAGCGACATGGGCAACTCCGCGCTATTTTCCCAGATGCTTGCGGACCGCAACGGCGGTGGGGCCGACCGCCGCGACAGCGGCACGAAGTTCTGCGGCGGACACGCCCAGCGTCGCGGTCCAGTACTGCAGCTCGTAATCTTCGTTGACGTTGATACGATCCCGGTCCGGGCTGCCGGTGTTCTTCTTGTCATCGCTCATGGGAGTCTCCACGGGTGATCGGGCGTGAAGTGACCGTACCGGCCGGTGCATGGGTACGAAGCGATGCCATTGTGAAGCCATGGCGAAGACCTGGATGCATCGGCGCCAACAGACGTCGACAGATTCCGCATCGTGAAGACAGCGCGCAGAGTTCGGGTGGACGCTCCCATGCGGCCTTCACCTGGCCCCTGCCCGATCGAAACCGGGCAGGACCTACGCTGGGCACTCCACTCACTGCGGAGCCCAGTATGGCTATCAAGACGGCGGAAGACCTGTTCATCCACGAACTCTCGGACATCTACAGCGCCGAGAAGCAGCTGACCAAGGCCCTCCCACGCCTGGCCCGTGCGGCCGAGAACCCGGACCTGGCCATGGCGTTTGAGACGCACCTGGAAGAAACCCAGGGCCAGATCGAGCGCATCGACCAGGTGGTGGAGATCCTGGGCATTCGCCTGAAGCGCATCAAGTGTGCGGCGATGGAGGGCCTGGTGGAAGAAGGCAAGGAAGTGATCGACAGCATCGACAAGGGGCCGGTGCGGGATGCGGCCCTGATCGGCGGCGCGCAGAAGGTCGAGCACTACGAGATTGCGTCCTACGGCACCATCGCCGCGCTGGCCAAGCAGCTGGGCTACAAGGATGCCCTGCCGCTGCTGCTGGAGACGCTTGAGGAAGAGAAGGCCACCGACGAGAAGCTCACCCTGCTGGCCAAGGGCGGCGGCAATGCCAAGGCGGCCCAAGCCGCCTGATCGACGCGCCCCGAAGCCGGCCGCCATGGACGGCGGCCTCAGGGTTCGTACAGCACCTGGTCGTTCGGGCAGAAGAACGTGCGCCGCCGGGTGGTGCCCATGTAGAGCTTGCTGATCGGGCCACCGCACACGGGACAGACCTTCTTCGTGTGCACCTGCCAATGCTTCTTCAGCTCAAAGCGGCGCTTCCATTCCAGGAAATCGAAGCTGTAGGCGCGGGCCTGCGTGATCAGCGCGGTGAGCCTGCGCGGTGGCAGGTCGCCCAGCCGCGTGGCGGGGTGCAAGCCTATACGGAACAGCACCTCGTTCTTGATGATGTTGCCCACGCCGGCAAAGACCGTCTGGTCCAGAAGCGCATCGCAAACCATGACGTCCGGCATTGCCTTCAGCTTGCGCCGGGCCAGCTTCGGATCCCATGCATCGTTCATCACGTCCGCGCGCCAGTCGTAGACCTCGTCCAACGGCTCGTCGATCAGCCGCACGGAACACGCATAGAAGTTCAGCTCGCCATTGTCGAACCGCAGGGATACACGCGGCGGGGTTGGCTTCCGTTCGTCGATGCGCCAGCTGCCGAACATCATCAGATGGATGCGCAGTGTGTGGCGGCTGAATTCCAGCAGGAAGTGCTTGCCCCAACTGCGGACCGCCTTGACCCTTCTGCCCTGCAGCGGCGACAGGTCGACCCGGCTGTTCCCGGAGACGGCGCGGACCACGCGCCCCTTGAAGTGGCTCGCTGCTTCGCGCAGCAGGACGATCGAAGGGCCTTCAGGCATGTTCCTTCTCCTGCAGCAGCGCCTGCAGGTGCAGGGCGTTGCCGGTGGCGTGACCCAGTGCGGTGTTGTCCAGTACGAACCAGGCGGGTCGTTTCACGTCGGCCTCGGCCAGCAGCTGCCGCGCAAGGTGGGCAAGGGTGGGTTCGTCGTAGGCACTGCGATAGATCTGTGGCTGGCCGTGCCAGCGCCAGTAGCTCCACGCGCGGTCACCGCCGGGCGTCGCTGCCGCCGGCACACGTGCCGGATCCGCGGCAACCCGTGCCACGCCATGCGCGCTCAGAAGCGCATCCACTTCCGGCGTGAACCAACTCGGGTGGCGCGGCTCGCACGCCACATCGGCCTGGGTACGCGCGCGCAGGCCCCGCAGGAATGCTATGGCCGTGGCCGTGTCGTACACCAGGCTCGGCGGCAACTGCAGCAGTAACGGCCCGAGCTTTTCACCCAGCTCCAGCACGCCTTCAAGGAACCGCTCGAGCGGTTGCATTGCGTCGCGCAGCCGACGCTCATGGCTGATCTCTCGCGGCAGTTTCACCGCGAACCGGAAGCCCTCCGGCACGCTCGCCGCCCATCGCGCATAGGTCCTGGCCTGGTGCGGTCGATAGAAGGATGAGTTGATCTCCACCATCGGCAGGCGTGTGGCGTAGCGCTGCAGCGCGGTGTCGCCCGCCCCGAACGCTTCCTGATCCGCGCGCGGCAGCGACCAGCCCGCACAGCCGACACGCAGTGGAGCGGATGCACGCGGGGCGGCCGCCGCCGTCATCGTACCAGCTGCCCGTACGGTTCCAGGGTCTCTCCCGCACCTGCATCCGTCTGCAACTGCGAGACCGACAGCAGACGATCCAGTGCGCTGGCGCCCGACTCCAGCGCCGACGCGCTGCGCACGAAGCCGGTCCAGTCGGATATGGCAATCTTCCCCAGCGCGAGCTCATCCACCCGCACGCTGCGCATCCGCCAGTGCGGAAACTGCCGGCGCCCCACCCTGCCCCGGTTCAGTTCGACGATCCCACTGTGGCTGCCGGCCGCGAGAATGCGCGCGTAAGCCGCATTGATCCCGGCCTCCGGGCCCTCCAGATACTGCAGGAAGCGCGAGCCGTCGAACAGCAATGTACCGGTGACATCGACGGATTCGTTGAACTGCACCGCTTCGGCCACAAGCCGTTGCAGCCGGTCTTCGGTCAGGCTTCGGGAAGCTTCACTCACATAGGCAATCGCACGAAAAGGCATGGCACCACCGGTTGTTGCAGACAGCTCTACCTTAGCGACGCGGGTCGTATGTGCAGTGAGGCCGGCGTAGAGGCTGCGTCGAGTTGAGGCGCGGGCCCGCCGCATTGCTTTGACACGTGATCGAGCGCGGCGGGCGCGCCTGCGGCGCACACGCGCGTGCACCACGTTTCGTGGAGACCGGATGAGGAATCGTGGGCTTCCGGATGACGCCACGTTGGCGGTCATGCCACCGCGGTCTAGCGCCGGATCTGGAAGATGGTCCCTGCCGCCAGTCGGGCGGCTCAACCCAGGGAGACTTTCCATGGCCAACCAGAACCAGAACCAGGGCAACAGCAACCGCGGTTTCGCTTCGATGGACGAGGACAAGCAGCGCGAGATCGCCGCCAAGGGTGGACGTGCCGCGCACGAATCAGGCAACGCCCATGAATTCAGCTCGGAAGAAGCACGTGAAGCCGGCCGCAAGGGCGGCGAAGCGGTGAGCCAGGATCGCCAGCACATGGCGGACATCGGCCGCGAAGGCGGCCAGAACAGCCGCGGGGGTGGAAACCAGGGCGGTAACCAGGGCGGCGGGCAGCAACAGCAGGAACGCGGCGGCGGCAACAACCGCGGCGGCCAGCAGCGCTGATCGCGCCTGAAGCCAGATGCACCTCTTCGTGGGCGGACGTGATGTCCGCCCACTTTCGTACGCCTTGACGCTGATCAAGGGCTTCGCCACTGGGGCGCCACAGATGGGCGCCCCAGCCCTTTCATGGCTCGCGTGGTGGCAGGTCCAGTGCTCCCGCGCCCGGGCCGGCCCCCAGCTCGGCCCCGGTGGTCGGCCGCGCTTCCGGGTCGGAGAGTGTACGCAGGGCCATGGCCTGCACCGCCGCTTGTTCGCGCGCGTCCAGGTCCACCGTGCCGCCGCCGTCGCCACCATCCACAGCGGTCTGTGCCTCGCGGTCGCTGACCCGCTCCCATAGCTCGCCGCTGTTCCAGCTGCCCTGCAGGTCGTCGGCGCCGTCGCCCTGCGACATGTCCATGTACAGATCGGTGAACGCAGGGTCCCCCGGCAGCTTGCCCGGCGGGAAGTTGGGCTGGATGCTGTGCAGCGCCTTCTCGAATGACTTCATGTGCGCGATCTCGCGCGTCATCAGGAAACGCAGCGCGTCCTTGATGCCGGGGTCATCGGTGACGTTGATCAGGCGCTCATACACCAGCTTGGCGCGCGCTTCCGCAGCGATGTTCGAGCGCAGATCGGCGGTAGGTTCCCCGATCGAGTCGATGTAGGCCGCTGTCCACGGCACCCCGCTGGAATTGACCAGTGCCGGCCCGCCACCGTACAGGATCTGCTCGGTATGGCTGGTGCTGTTCTGCCCCAGCAGCCGCATATCCTCGGCCTCGGCAAGCCCTTCGGACTGAATGGCCTTCGGCCCGCGGTTGAGCATGGCGATGATGGTGCCGATGATCTCCAGATGGCTGATCTCTTCGGTGGCGATATCCATCAGCAGGTCCTTGCGGCCCGGATCGCATTCGCCAAGTCCCTGGGTGAAGTAACGCATGGCGGCAGCAAGCTCGCCCTGCGGGCCGCCGAACTGTTCAAGCATGAGGCTGGCGAGTTGCGGGTTGGATTCGCGCACGCGCACGGTGTACATCAGCTTCTTGTGATGAAAGAACATGGGGTTTCTCCAATGGCTGGCTGTGCTGGCTTCGGGGTCAGCGCTTGGCTTGCGCGCCCGGCGTTTCGTCGCGATTGAGGAACGCACCGACCAGGCCGTCCTGGTGGTCTTCCAGCCAGCGCGCCATGGCGATCTCTTCCTGCAGGATCTGGCCACAGACCGCGGCGATGTCCGGCGCTGCGGCACGCTCGGCAGCAATCACCAGCGCCCGGTAGGTGGCGATCTCGGTGTTTTCGAAGCCGAACGAGAGCCCCACGCTCTTGACCACCTCGTCTTCCATCAGGCTTGTGCCGGCCGCATGGAGAGCCGCAGTCATGCTGGCGAACAGTCCCTTGGCGGTCGGCACGCTTCCTCCAAGCGCTTCAATGCACTGGCGCAGCGAGGCGGCCTGCCCCTGCGTCTCCTGGACGTGCTGGGCGACCCGTGCAGCGAGGTGGGGATAGTTCTGGATCCGCGAAGCCATGGCCTTCATCATGGTCTCCGCCTCCTGCTCCATGGCGTAGGCGTCCTGCAGCCACTTCAACAGGCGCTCGCTTCGGGCGTTGTTCTGGTCTGCCATTTCGTTCTCCGGTGCGGGGCGACATGCCTCCGGAGGCCATGGTGGAGCGCCGGCAATCACTGCCCTGTCGGCCGGTGTGAGCCGTTGAAGGTGGGCGCTGCACGCAGTGGTGATGCGGCGATAACATCCGCAGCCCTGTGTTTCACCCAGGAGGTGCTCTCAGGTCGCCAGTGCGCTGGATACGCCCACGCCGGCTGCAGGTCGCTCGCGCCTGGCGTTCGAGGCGCACGCGCCGCCCGCCGCCATCACGGCCTGCATTACCCGATGTTGAGCACGATGCCCGCCACCATCCACGCCCACGACGTAGACGAAGCGCCCATCGAACTTGGCCTGTGCGCCTTCCATGGCGTCGTCGGCCAGCAGTGCTCGCTTCAGCGACTTCATCCAGGCCCGTTCAGGCGCCCGGTCCAGCTCCACGACGATGGCGGCACCGCCGCAGTCGAGTGGCATGCACTCGACACGCAGTACGCCTGGAGCGACAGAATCGGTTCCGGATAGCGGCATGACAGAATCTCCGATGCGGGGGACGGCGGCAGTATCCACAGCGCGTGCCAAGACGCCGTCAACGAAATCCAGGGCACCTTCCACACCTCCTCCACCCGGTTGGCGGCGCGCTCGGGGGAGGCTTCGCGCCGGGCTGACAATGCACACGCATGGCGTTGATGCAGCACAGCACAGACTGCAGTTCCCAGGACAACACAGGCGTGCACGTATGGAATCCGGAATGAGCCAGCGCAGATGCAACCTGCTGCTGGTGGAAGACCAGCTCGACCTGGCTGCGCTGATGGAACAGGCGCTGGAGGACGCAGGCGACCAGGTGACGCATGCCTACAGCGTGTTCGATGCGCTGGGGCTGCTGGACAACCAGCGATTCGACGGCGCCGTGCTCGATGTCGAGCTTCGCGACGGCGTGGTCTTCCCGGTGGCTGATCGCCTGACGGAACTCGGCATTCCGTTCCTGTTCGTATCCGCGGTCTATGACCAGTTGGTGCCGCAGCGTCACCGTCGCGCCGCTTTCGTGGCCAAACCGTTCCACGTCGGCGAGTTGCAGGAGACGGTTCGGCGCGTCATGGGGGATGTCTGCGTGCAACCGCCGGCGCATTGATTGCCATGGGGTGGTCACCCCAGGTGCGGGGCCACCACCAGGCTCAGCTGGCGCAGCCCGCCGCCACGGGAGAGCCCATCCCAGTTGCTGCGCGCCACGCTGCGGATCTCGGAGGCATCGACCCACAGCAGCCGCATCGAGATGCGGCTGTACACCACGTTGATGCTGTCTTCCGGTCCCTCGATGTACTGGAGGAAACGGAGCCCGTCGTAAAGAAGTACACCCGTAACGCCGGCTTCGAAGTTGAAGCGGGCGGCGGCCCTGGCGAGGTCATCCACATGGTCCATGGAAAGCCCCGATGTCGCCTCACTTGCGTAGGCGACTGCACGGAGGGGCACGTTCATTCCTTCTGACGCAGGAAATTTCCTGCTCGTCCATCATCGCTTCGCGGAGGTAGGCAGGGATGAGGGCCTTCGTGGCCCGCGCTGTCCCAACGCTCTCCTCAACCGCACGCTCCGATAACACGGGGCGCTTGCGTGACGGAGTGGCTGCCCCTCAGGTGATCAGGGCCGATGCTTCCGCGCGAGAGCGCTCGCCATCCAGCGCCGCCAGATAAGCGGAGAATCCGCCTGTAGCGCGCCCCTGCAGACGCGCACTTGTCATCACCACGGGAGCGCCGGCCCATCGCACCACCGCACCGCAGCGTTGCAGCGCTCTGACAAGCGCCACGTCTTCACTGCAGTGCAGGGGAGCAAAGCCGCCCACGGCCCGATAGGAACAGGCAGAGACGCCGAGGTTGGCACCGTGGATGCGCCCATGATCGTCGCCCCACTGCTGTCTTGCCTGGAATGCCCTGCGCAGGCGCCGTTCACCCTGGCAGGACGTCGCTATGTCCACCAGTCCGCAGAAAGCGTCACAACTGCCCTGAACCTGTGCGGCCAGCCACTCGGGAGGCACCTCGCTGTCAGCGTCCGTGCTTGCCAGCCACCTGGCGCCCCGCCCCAGCAGTTCAGCAGCGGCTGCGGCCCGGGCGACACCGACGCAGCGTGCATCCAGCTGTACGCTGCCGACCTGGTGTTGGCGGCAGATGGTGCCCGTTGCATCCGTACACGCATCCAGCGCGACCATCACCTCCACTGCTTCGCCGCCGAGGCCCGGGTGAAGGGCCGCCACCCGGATGGATTGCAGGCACCGCGCGATACTGTCCGCCTCGTTGTGGGCGGGTATCAGGACGCCTATCACCGCAGGCCCTCGTTCCGGGCCAATGACAAGGGGCCCCGTGTCCATCCCTGAAGCACGAAGTCCGCATCGCGGTAGTGGAAGGCTTCCTGCAGGCCTTCCCCCAGGCATCGATGCACCACCTCGGTCCGGCTCGCGCGTCCGTGGAACGAGGGCAACCAATGGCAGGCGACCAGCAGGCCGTCATCGCGAAGTGCTTCATCAATGCCACCGCGCAGCTCGCGCAGTGCGCCTGCCCCCAGGTAGTAGCCCATTTCGCCGCAGACGATCAGGTCGAAGCGTCCTGGCGGCCATTGCTCGGGATGGCTGGCGCAATGAACCTGCACGTGCGGCAGATGGGCCAGGTTGCGGCGCGCCTGGAACGCCGCACGTGGGCTGATGTCGGTTGCCAGCAGGCGTTCGCAACGTGCGGCCAGCGCCTCGGTCAGTACGCCGTTGGAACACCCCAGTTCCCAGCCGCGAGCGAACTGGCGCTGGCTGAGGCTTGCCAGCAGCAGCGCACGCTTGCGCTCTTCATACCACCGGCTGCGGTAGCCGAACGGGTCCTCCTGCTCATGCAGGTCATCGAAGTACGGCTGCGCGCTCATGCAAGGAATACCTCGTAGTTTCGGAAGAATCGGGCGAGTACATGTGCGGGCAGCACCGGCGGGCTGTTCAGGCCCGCCACGTCGCCCGTCTGCGTACGGAAATGCGCGATCGCGTTTCGCTTTGCGGACGCCACGGCTGAAATGTCGACCAGCTTCGGAACCTCCCACGCCATATGTGCGCAGGCAGGGTCAAGCCAGTGCCAGCCCCACACCGGGTACTCCAGCCGGTGGCAACCGACCGCCCGCGCGGCGCGGCAGGCAGCGCGCCCTGCCGCTTCGTGATCGGGGTGACCATCAAACCGCCATGGCGCCAGCACCAGGTCGCGCGGTTGCAGATACTGCTGCAGCCAACCTTCCAGCCCCCGCTCATGCGCGCTGACCGCGCCGTCGGCGATACCCAGATGGAAGATGGAGCCGACCGGAATGCCGAGTTCGCCCAATGCCGCGGCAAGCTCCGCTCGGCGCGCTGATCGCAGGCGTTCGGGCGTCCACCACGGCTCGCCCGGGTAGCATGCTTCGCCGTCGGTCACGGCAACGACACTGACGTCGATACCCTGCCCCACAGCGTGATGCAGCAGCCCGCCACAGCCGAGGATTTCGTCGTCCGGATGCGGCGCGACCACCACCATGCGGTCATGCCCGCTGCAGAGTGCGGTTGCCGATGTGGTCGGTTGCTGCCAGAGCCAATCGCAGTGCAGCCAGGCCTGCTCCTGGGTTCCTTCCCCTTGCAGGGGTGTCCTGGCTACAGCGCCCATGTTGCCTCCTGTGCTGCACGCTGCTCGCCCAGCCATTCCCAATCGCGATCGGCGTGGCTCTGGCGAAGGAACACGGTCAGGTCCGCGCAGCGCCGGGCATGGGCGTCCTCCAGGCACATCGGGCCCGGGCCCAGCGCGCGACCCGCCAGGTCCAGCACACGCGTTGCCGCGCGCTCAACGACACAGCGCACGCGCAATACATCTTCGCGATGGGCCAGTTCAGGCGCCGCGTCGATGTGCGCCGCCAGTTCGCGAAGCAGCGCGGCTGCCGGAGCCAGGGCGAGGTCCACTTCACCCAGCAGCCGCGCGCGATTCCCCTCGGTGCAGGCCGGGCGCATGCGCTCGGCCAATGCAGCCGCTGCACCAAACCAGACCGCCGCGATGCCTGCCCCGCCGTGCCAGAAGCCCGGGCGCTGCAGGTAGTCATCGCGCGCCCCCAGGATCACCATCGGTGCGCCGTCAAAGCGCACCGTGGTGGAAGGGATTGCGGCCATGCCCACGGCAGGCCATGGCTCGCCCGCAAGTGTGTGCCAGTGTTCCGCCGCCACCTGGCATAGCCACACGCCCTGCGGGTTGCGAACCGTTACCAGTGCCGCATCCACCCATGCGCTGCCGGAACACCAGGGTTTGTCACCGTACAGCCCACCGCCGGCATCGATGCGAACGGTGTTGGCCGGACCCTCTGCAGCCCATACCGCCAGCAACGTGTCTTCAGCAGGGATGGGCGCCCTCAACTCGGCAGCAATCGCCTGGGCGTCATAGTGGGCCTCCAGTACCTTGGCCAGGCAAAGATCCTCTGCCCCCCAGGCTGCCAGCGCCTGCCAACGCTGCAGCGTCTGGCCGCCACCGGGCAAAGGCAATTCCGGTTGCTGCACCAGCACCTGGCGTGCGCGATTGAACAGCGAAGAGGATGACGTCACATCCTGCATGGGTGGCAGACCTGCAATGGAGATACGCCATGAACGTAGGCGGCAGGCGGTCACATGTCTGTCTTGATGGCGTGGCGGGCACATGAATGCCCGGTACCATGATCCTCACGGCCCCGTCTGCGTGCGCTGTCTTGCACGCCCGCACTGCCGCAGTTCCCAGAGCCATGGCAGCACCACCAGGCCCAGCGCCGGCAGCAGGGTGAGCCACCAGACGTCCGGTGCTGCAGGCTTCACTTCGAGCGACCACCGCGGGTGGGCCTGCCAGCCCACCCAGGCCAGCAGGACCCACGGCGCGGCATCCAGCACGCTGTGCACATGTTGTTCCGCCGGGCTGATGCGTCGACGGCCGTCCGCGCTGACGGTATCGAGATAGCCGGCGACCGCGTGTGCGATGACCAGACCTGCCAGAAGCGCGACCAGCGACAATGTGTTCTCCAGCAGGAGCCAGGCAAGCACGCCGCTGCCGATCAGCAGCAGCTGCACCCCATGCAGCAGGCTTTCGCGCATCGCGGAAGTGTGCGGAAGATCGGTGCGCCGGTGAAAATGGAAATCCAGCGATCCGGCAGCCAGCCACAGGGCGTAGACACAGGCGATGACAATCGCGCTCATGGCGGCACGCTCAGGGTGTCAGTACGATCTTGCGGCAGTCATCGTCCTTGGCATCAAACATTGCATAGCCTTGAGCTGCATCGGCCAGGCGCATCCGGTGCGAGATGATGTCACCCGGGTGCAGCTTTCCTTCCATGATTGCGTCGAGCAGTTCCGGCATCAGTCCCTGCACGTGCGTCTGCCCCATCTTGAACGTCAGCCCCTTGTCGAACGCATCACCCAGCAGAAAACCATGGATGAAGCCAGCGTAGACCCCCGGGATGCTGACCACGCCGCCGCGGCGTGCTGCCGCGATGCACTGCCGGATCGCCACGCCGCTGCTGCCCTCCAGCTTCACGGCAGTCAATGCTGACTCCAGCGCACTGCCCTCGGCCTCGAAGCCCACCGCCTCGATGCAGGCGTCCACGCCCCGCCCGCTGGTCTGGGCAAGGATGTAGTCCGCCGGGTCTTCGATCTCCTTGAAGTCGATGGGCGTCACACCGTAGGTACGGCGCGCATAATCCAGACGGTAACGAAGATGGTCGACCATGAAGATGGTCTCTGCGCCCAGCAGGCGGCAGCAGGCCGCGCTCATCAGCCCCACCGGGCCCGCACCGAAGATGGCCACCGTCGAGCCCGCCTTCACCCCTGCGTTCAGCGCAGCCTGGTAGCCGGTGGGGAGAATGTCGGACAGGAACAGCACCTGCTCATCCGCAATGCCTTCCGGAATGCGCAGCGGGCCTACATTCGCCTTCGGTACGCGCACGAATTCGGCCTGGCCCCCGGCCACGCCGCCATACAGATGGCTGTAGCCGAACAGTGCGGCCGGAGGCAGCATGCCCTTCTGATTCAGTGCGGCGCCCTTGCCGGTATTGGTGGTTTCGCAAGCGGCATACTCGGCCAGGCGGCAATGGAAGCACTCTCCACAGGCGATCACGAAAGGGATCACCACACGATCGCCCGGCTGCACCTGGGTCACGCCGCTGCCGACCTCTTCCACCACGCCCATGAACTCGTGGCCGAGCACATCGCCATCGTGCAGATCCGGAATCTTGCCGCGATACAGGTGCAGGTCCGATCCACAGATGGCGGTGGCAGTTACCCTCAGGATCAGATCATCCTCGGCCGCCAGTACCGGGTCCGGTACGGTCTCGACTCGCACATCCTTGCGGCCGTGATAGGT
The DNA here is from genome assembly GCF_059371375.1 of Stenotrophomonas sp. YJH_SMC_64. Classification (NCBI taxonomy): domain Bacteria; kingdom Pseudomonadati; phylum Pseudomonadota; class Gammaproteobacteria; order Lysobacterales; family Lysobacteraceae; genus Stenotrophomonas; species Stenotrophomonas sp. YJH_SMC_64. The sequence continues at coordinate 104,887 of NZ_JCAFUN010000009.1, forward strand.
CAATGCCTGCATCGTGCTTCTCCAGGAGCTCGGGACGCCAGCATCGCAAGGCCGCCATCCCGCTTCGGTGACATCCCGGTGTGCACGGCGTTCATTCTACGGGGTCATGGTGTTAACCCGGCCCGGTGCAGTCTTCGGTCTCTAGCCGCAGGAGCTGCCCATGAACGACAAGCTGCCCTTCAATCCGACGACAGACGTGGACGATCAGTCGAAGGCGCACACGCCGGACAAGCGGCGCAACGATCGAGCCAAGTGGAAGGAGCACGACATGCCCGACGACGGCGATGGCCCCAAGGCCGTACCGGAAGACTACGAACGTCCTGATCCTGACCCGACCGGAAAGCGTTGAGTCCGCCTCACATTCTGGATGCGCCGGATTCACGGGTCATGGCCTGCTACCCGCGCAAGCTTCGCGCACGGCCTCTGGAACAGACTGAACGAGGTGTTGCATGTGGAAACGCAACGGTCTCTCGCTGGTGCTGCTTGTGCTCACGCTTGTGTTCATCGTCGGGCAGGCGGTTGCCGGGCATCACGTGCACAACCAGGAACTGGCCGAGTACGGACGCGCGCCGATCGATCTCTGGCACTACCTCGCGACGGGGCACTTCGTCAGCGCGACATTCGAGAACTGGGAGAGCGAGTTCCTGCAGATGGGGATGTATGTGCTCCTGACGGTCAGCCTCCGCCAGCGCGGCTCGGCCGAATCGCGGCCGCTGGACCCTGCGCAGGAACAGAATCGCGTCGAGCCGGGGCCCACGCCGTGGCCGGTAAGGCGCGGTGGTCCATGGAAGACGCTCTACGGTCATTCGCTTGCGATCGCGTTCGGGCTGTTGTTCCTGTTCAGCTTTACGCTGCATGCAGTGGGAAGCTGGCGTGCCGAGGAGGCCGAACAGCAGTTGAAGGGATTGCCGCCGCCAGGCTTTGTGGAGCACCTCGCCAGCAGCACATTCTGGTTCGAATCCATGCAGAACTGGCAGAGCGAATTCCTGGCTGTGCTGTCCCTGGTGGTGCTGACGATTTTCCTGCGCCAGAAGGACTCCCCGCAATCCAAGCCGGTTGAGGCCCCACACGCACAGACAGGTGATTGAGCCATGCGAGCTGATCCATCGACGGCCCTGCTGATCATCGACATGTTCAGCCGATTCGACTTCCCTGGCGCTGGAAAGCTGGCGCCGGCGGCAGAGCGGGCGGCCCGGCAGATCCGGCGCCTGAGGGATCACTTCGACGAACGCGGTTGGCCGGTCATCTACGCCAATGACAATTTCTCGGATTGGAAGCGCGACTTCCGCCAGCAGGTGGAACAGTGCCGGCGCGACGGTGGCCCGGCAGGGCGAATCGCCAGCCTTCTCTCGCCTTTGCCTGGTCACTACTTCGTGCTCAAGCCCAAGCACTCGGCCTTTCTGGCCAGCCCTTTGCCGATTCTGCTGGCCAAACTGGGAGTGCGCCGCCTTTGCCTGTGTGGCATGACGGCCGATTCGTGTGTCCTGGCTACAGCGTTGGACGCCAACGCCAGGGAATTCCACGTGGTGTTGGCGTCGGAGGCCGTGGCGGGGATGCCAGCGCAGAAGCGGCGGGCACTGGCGCTGCTTGCTGGTTCGGGCGCAGCGCGGGTCGTGCGGGTTTCTTCGCTTGTCTCTGGGCAGGAGCGGGATGGCGTTGACGGCGACTCAGGCCCGGTCGGCTAAACCCTGTACACCTGAATGACCGGCGCAGTGTGCGCAGCAGAAGATCTGGCCGTTTCCTTCAACACCATGCCCGATAACAGCGCAATCGCAGTGTGCGCAGCGCGGTGCAAATGCGTGGATCGCGCATTCGAACGAATCGAACGTGCCGCTGCGCCCGCCCTGCTGGAGGGTGAAGCTCTTGTCGTAGTTGTTGCCGCAGACATCACAGGTGGCCATGGGGCACCTCGTGCTGTGGAAGGAACGTGCAGTGTGGACAGCGCGGGTGTCGGTGGCCGTGAATGCACCGTGTCGCGAGGGTGTAGGACGTTCGCGTCGTCACCACGCAGGCGTCGCAGCAAACGGCTCCCGCTCATCCTCCAGCGCCCGGCCAACGCCCATGCTGGCGCGCGCCTTTGATGGCCGCTGCATCCGTTCGAGCTCACACGCCGTAGGAAAGATGCCCGCGCTGTGCGGGTCATCCAGAAAGGAATGCACCGTGAACGCTCTTCAGCGCATCACCGCCGCAGTCGGCTTCGCTGTACTTGTTTCGGCCGGCTCCAGCGCCTTCGCCGCCAACACCGTAATGGTGGGCGGGGCAGAAATGTACCCGACGAGGACCATCGTCGAAAATGCCGTCAATTCCAAGGATCACACCACGCTGGTCGCAGCGGTCAAAGCAGCGGGCCTGGTCGACACTCTCAACGGCACCGGCCCGTTCACTGTTTTCGCGCCCACCAATGGGGCCTTCGACAAGCTGCCTGCGGGCACTGTCGGCACGCTGGTGAAGCCTGAAAACAAGGCGCAGCTGACACGGATCCTTACCTATCACGTTGTCCCGGGCAACTACAGTTCCGCCCAGCTCCTGGCCGATGCCCGCAAGCACGGCGGCAAGGCCAGCCTCAAGACTGTGCAGGGCGAGCCTCTCACCGTGGCGCTCCACGATGGCAAGCTCTGGGTCATCGATGCAAGGGGTGGCAAGGCAGGCATCAGCATTGCCGACGTCAACCAGTCCAACGGCGTCATCCACGTGGTCGACACCGTGCTGATGCCCAAGTAAGGGGCTCACGCGACGGGCATCGGGCGCGATGCCCGTTGCCCGGGTGGGCCACCCGCCGGGCACCCTGCGGACCTGCCGCGCATCCCGCAGTGGCAGGGGCTACCACTCCGGCCCCAGCAGCTTCACTACTTCGGCTTCAAGTTTCTGCGCGGCCTCGTCCTGGGAGGCGACCTTGATGCACAGCCCCGACTGCGCCGGCCCCGGCATCAGCTGGTAGCGGTTGATCATGATGTTCAGAGCACGTGGACGCGACGACGGCCTGGATGCCCGCGTCCGTCACGGAACGCGCCGGGCCGCATCACTCGCTGCACCGGTCCGCGCGCTATGATGCTGCGACCCGGAACCTGCGATGTTTGCAGCGGCCGCCCATCCGCTGCTCGCGCGACAGGACCACTCGCGCCAGTGTCGCTGCAGGCGCCGCTGAAGCCCCTACCCCATGCTCGCCCCCTCTTCCTCCCTCGTCATCTGGGCAGCGGTCACTGTTGCCACTGTCGGCCTGCTGTTCCGACCCTTCCGCATTCCCGAATATGCATGGGCATTGGGTGCTGCCGCCCTGCTGCCGCTGCTGGGTGCGGTATCGCTGGAAACCGCGTGGCACGCCGTGGCCGAAGGCCGCGATGTCTACCTGTTCCTGGTCGGCATGATGGTGCTGGCCGAGCTCGCCCGCCGCGAAGGGCTGTTCGACTGGCTGGCGTTGTACGCGGTGCGGCACGCGGGCGGATCGGGGCGGCGCCTGTTCGACCTGGTGTTCCTGGTCGGCACGCTGGTGACGGTATTCCTGTCCAACGATGCAACGGCCGTGGTGCTGACGCCGGCGGTCTACGCGGCCTGCAAGGCGGCCCGGGCCAATCCCCTGCCCTACCTGTTCGTCTGTGCCTTCATCGCCAACGCGGCCAGCTTCGTGCTGCCCATCTCCAACCCGGCCAATCTCGTGGTGTACGGCCAGCACATGCCGCCGCTGCTGCAGTGGCTGGCGCAGTTCGCGCTGCCGTCGGCGGCGGCGATCGGTGCCACCTATCTGGTCCTGCGCTGGGTGCATCGGCGCGAGATCCCCCAGCCGCTGGTGGCCGCGCCGGCGCATCGCCCGTTGACCGAGGGTGGGCGCCTGAGTGCGCTGGGTGTGCTGTTCACCGGCACGGTGCTGCTGGTTACGTCCGCCTTGAACGGGCCGCTGGGCCTGACCACCTTCTGCGCGGGCACGCTGAGCGTGGTGGCGGTGGCGATCCGCCAGCGACGCAGCCCGCTGCCGCTGCTACGCCACGTATCCTGGGGGGTGCTGCCGCTGGTGGCGGGGCTGTTCGTGCTGGTAGAAGCGGTAGCGCAGACCGGTGTCATCCAGAGTTCGGCCAGCGCGCTGCAGGCGCTGGCGAAAACGTCGCCGCACCAGGCCAGCTGGCTGGCCGGCGGCGCCGCTGCACTGCTGAGCAACGTGGCCAACAATCTGCCGGTCGGCCTGGCGGCTGGTTCGTTGGGGCAGATGGCGGACCTGCCCGCGCAGACCCGTGCCGCATTGCTGGTCGGCGTGGATCTGGGCCCGAACCTGTCGGTGACCGGCTCGTTGGCCACGATGCTGTGGCTGATGGCGTTGCGTCGCGAAGGCGAGCATGTCAGCGCGCTCGACTTCCTGCGCGTCGGCGCGCTGGTGATGCCACCTGCACTCATCGCAGCGTTGTTGCTGCTGTGACCAGAGTGCAGGCGGCGCCCCTGCCCTAGAAGACCAGCTGCAGGCGGGTATTGAAGGTGGTGCCTTCATCCCTGCCCATTGCGCTGCCGTTGCGGTGACGGGTCTGCCAACGGACGGCTTCGAACATCACGCGACTGAAATCGTTGAGGTACCAGTTCGCGCCCAGGGTCCACGCGTTACCGGTACCACCACTGGGCAGCTCGGCATAGTCCACGTCTTCATAGCGGCCCTTCAGCTCCCAGGCACCGCCGCCGCCGCGCGTCACCGGATCGGCGACCTTCACCTTCCCCCAGGTACCGGCCTTGCCCGAGTACGAAGGCTGGGCGCCCGCCAGGAACCAGCCAGCCGAGATCGCCCACGCCGCGTGGTCGCGATCGTAGCGACCGCCGGCATCGGCCCCGCGCAGGCTTCGCGTACCCCACTCGCCCGTTGCCCACGCCGGGCCGAAGAAGCCGGCCAGTTCCGCACCGTACGCGGTGCTGCGCTCGGCGCCCAGCAGTGTGCCCGGCGTGATCCTGACCAGATCGTTGAAATGCCCCGCGATGGCCGAACTGCGCACCACGCCGCTGGCCCCGGCGGGAATCTTCTCGTGGAACGCCCATGCGCCCAGATGCAACGTGGCGCCAGCGGTGTCCAGCGGATTCCAGTGCACGCGCGTGGCCCAGGTCTGGCTGTCGTTGTCGGTGCCGGCGTTGTTGAGATCGTTGCCGGCCACCGACAGGCTGGCGTGCCAGCCCTTTCCGTACACCCGCTCGGTCAGCCCGACACCGAACAGGCCGCGCTGCGGCAGCATCAACGTGCCGACCACGTTGCGTTCCTGGAACGGCGTGTTGGAGGTGCTGCTGGAGCCATCGATACCGCGATCGTTCAAGCGGTTGCCCATCGTGAGATCGGCCGGCAGGCCGAACAGGGTGTGGTCCAGCGTGGCGTAGACCGACTTCCAGGCCACCGCGTTGTCGGCGAAGTCACCCTCCACCACCCAGCCCAGTGTGCCGTAGCGTCCCTCGGCCCCCAGGCGCACCGAACGGACCTCGGTGCCCGAAACGTTGCGATCACCGACCGCCGAACCGTCCGTACTGGAGGCATCGACGAACAGGCGGCCGCGGGGACGGAACACCGTAGTGCCGTCGGCGCTGCTGAGCTCGGGTGCGCCCTTGGCCCAGGAGACCTTGGGCTGCCTGGACTGGCCGGATTCCAGTGCGGCCACCCGCGTTTCCAGCGCAGGCGCGGGCGGCGTTGACGGTGCCCCCGCACTGCCCTGTCCGCCCTCGACGGCGCGGAGGCGCGCTTCCAATTGCTGGATCTGCAGCGCCTGCTGCTGCACCAAGCGTGACAGCTCGGCCTGGCTCAGTGGCGTGGGCGGGGATGAAACAGACTGGGCGTCGGCGTGGCCACTGGCCAACAGCAGGCCGAGCGCGACCGGCAGCGCTGCCAGCGGCAGCACGGTGGAAGGGTTCATGGACTCTCTCTCCGGCCAGCCGGCCCCCTGGCCCGGCGCTGGCCTGTTGCGGTGGTGCGGGGGAAGATCGGGGGAGGAAGCTCGCGCCGCCGGATCGGACCGGCGGCGCGGCAGGCGGGCTCAGCCCGGCCCGGTCAGCTGGTGGCCTGTGCCTGGGCGTTGGGACGCCAGGTGATCAGCTTGTTCTCGACCACGTCCAGCAGGGCGTCGATGACCAGCACGAAGGCGGCCAGGATGATGATGCCGGCGAACACACCCACGGCATTGAAGTTGCCCTCGGCCTGCGCGATCAGGTAACCCAGGCCCGCCGAAGCGCCGAGGTACTCGCCGATGATCGCGCCGACCACGGCAAAGCCGACCGAGGTGCGCAGCGAGGACAGGATCCAGCTCGCCGCTGCCGGGAAGTAGACATGGCGCAGCAGATCGCTGCGGCTTGCGCCCAGGATGCGGGCATTGGCCAGCACCACCGGATTCACCTCGCGCACTCCCTGCATGGCGTTGAAGAACGTGGTGAAGAACACCAGCGTGACCGCCAGCGCCACCTTCGACCACAGGCCCAGCCCCAGCCACAACACGAAAATCGGCGCCAGCACCACGCGCGGAATCGCGTTGAAGCCCTTGATGAAGGGATCCAGGATGCGCGCCGAGCGCCGGCTCAGGCCCAGCCAGACACCGCCGGCCACGCCCAGGCCGGTGCCGATGATGTAGCCCAGCGCGGTTTCAGTAAGGGTGATGTAGACATGCTGGTAGAACGAGGTATCGGACAACCAGGTCCAGGCCTGCTGCACGATGGCCGTTGGCGAAGGGAAGAAGAACGGATCGATCACGCCCAGCGCGATACCGCCTTCCCAGCCGCCGAACACGGCGACTACCAGGGCCAGCTGGATGAATTTGTCAGTCTTGGCGTGCATAGCTCTTCTCCACTTCGCCGCGCAGGCAGGCCCAGATGTCGCGGTACAGGTCGGTGAAACGGTCATCCAGCTTGATCTCGGACACATTGCGCGGCCGTTCCAGATCCACGTCGAAACTGCGCACCACGCGGCTCGCTGGACCGGACGACAGCACCACCACGCGGTCACCCAGCGCGATTGCTTCTTCCAGGTCATGGGTAATCAGGATCACCGAGCGGCGATCCTCCTGCCACAGGCGCAGCAGCTCGTTCTGCATCAGGTGGCGGGTGTGGATGTCCAGCGCCGAGAACGGCTCGTCCATCAGGATCACCTTCGGCTCGACGATCAGCGCCTGCGCCATCTGCACACGCTTGCGCTGGCCACCGGACAACTGATGCGGATAGCGATGCTCGAAACCGGCCAGGCCGACCTTGGCCAGCCACGCGTTGGCCTTGGCCTTGCGTTCGGCTTCGGGCACGCCGCGGAAGCGCAGGCCGAGTTCAACATTCTGGTAAGCCGTCTTCCACGGCAGTAGCGCATCCTGCTGGAACAGGTAGCCGACCGACTCCTGCACGCCGCTGACAGTGCGGCCATCGATGGCTACTTCGCCGGAGGACGGTTTCAACAGCCCCGCCACGGAATTGAGGATGGTGCTCTTGCCGCAGCCGGTCGGCCCGACGATGGCAAGGAACTCGCCGTCACCCACCTGGATGTCGACATCACGCACGGCGGTGAATTCGCCGAAGGACATGCTCACCTTGTTGAGGGCGACCATGGTCTGTGCAGGCTCCAGCTGCGGCGCGCCGTTGAGCTGGCGCACGGTGGCATTGAGGGCCATGGGGTTACCTCCGCTTACGGTTGGGCAGCCGGCGCCGCAGCGTGGGCACGCTCGACGAAGGCATTGGTGTAGGTCCTGGACAGATCGATGTTGGCCTTGGCCACATCCGTGTTGAACTCGCGCAGCACCTTCAGTGGGGTTTCCAGGTCGGCCGGCGTGAAGTGACCGTCCCGGGTAAAGATCGCGCGGGCGTTCTCCACCGCGCGGGCATAGGTGGCGCGGTCGCCGGAGACGTAGCTGTCCGGCAGCGCGGCAACGATCTCTTCTGCACTGTTGTCGGCGATGAACTTCAATGCCATCTGCTCGGCACGGGCGATCTTCTCGGCCGCTTCGGGGCGCTTGTCCAGGAAGCTCTGGTTGGCATACATCACCGAGGTCGGGTACAGCCCGCCATAGACCTGGCGGGCGCCTTCGTCGCTGCGCGCGTCGAGGATGATCTTCCCGACCTTGCGCTCGGTGATCAGGGTTGCAGCCGGATCGTAGTTGACCAGCAGATCGATCTTGCCCTGCTCGAGCGCGGCGACTGCAGCAGCGCCGGAGCCGACGCCGATCAGCGAAATGCTGTCGGCCGGAATATCGTGCTGCGCCAGGAAGTGGCGGACGAAGAAGTCGGACGAGGAGCCCGGGGCCGTGATGCCGACCTTCTGGCCCTTGATGGACTCCGGTCGCGCAGGATCAAACGTGGCATCTTCGCGCCCCGCCATCACCAGGCCGGAATTGCGCGAGAGCAGCACGAAGGCCACCACGTCCTTGCCCTTGGCCTGCATCTGGATGGTGTGGTCGTAGAAACCGACCGCCACGTCGGTGGAATTCGCCACCAGGGCCTGCAGCACCTTCGAGCCACCCTGGGCGAAGTTCTCGGTTTTTACGTCCAGGCCGACGTCCTTGAAGTAGCCCTTGGCATCGGCAATGAAGAACGGAAGGTTGTTGAGGTTGTAGGAGCCGACGCTGATGCGCACGGGTGCATCGTCACCGGTGCCGGTGGATGCGCCTTCCGCGCGCCCGCTGTTGCTGCAACCGGCCGCGGCCAGGCCGGCCGCGCACAGCGCGGCCATGAAGAACTGCTTGTACATCATCCCTCCCAGGAGTGAAGCATCTACGTTGTAATGGCAGGCATGCGCGTCTGCGCCGGCCCTGCCGGGTTCAGATCATGCCGCTGACGTCCATTGGCGGGCTTGGGTGGAACTGGCCATGGCAGGCGCTGGCGTTGTCGCAAACACGCGACCTTCGAACAGTCGGCGTGCGGTGCGGACCACGCTGGCAATCACCGGTGCGTCATCCGAGCTGCGACTGAGGCCCACCTGCAGGTCCCCGCTCGGATGTTCGAGGGTAATGCTGCCGGGAACGGACAGGCACCCGACCAAAGTGTGGGCCAGCGTGCCCGGCGTGACGGCGGCGGTAGCCAGGCCGACCGCACCGGTGATCGCCAGTGCGGTGTGGCATTGGTGCGGCATGAAGTAACGCACCTGCAGATCGCCGCCGTGTTGCGGCGCCGACAGCAGCACCGGCTTGGGAATGACCTTGTTGCCGGCGTCGGCGATGCCCATGCGGGCGCCCGCCTCGATGCGCAGCGCTTCCAGCCGGCGCATGAGCGCGGCATCCGCGTTCAGTTCGGCGGGCGAGGCATCACCGTGCACGCCCAGGTCTTCGGCACGCACCAGCATCATCGGCATGGCGCAGTCCACCAGGCTGACCGGCACGCCATCGATGGTTTCCCGGGCGTGGCCGCTGGGCAGCAGCTTGCCGGTGCGGGCGCCTGCGGCATCAAGGAAGGAAAGCCTGACCGGCGCGGCCGAGCCCGGTGCGCCGGCAATGCGCGTATCACCTCGGTACACCACGTTGCCGCCGGGCGTTTCCACCGTGGCGATGATCAGCTTGCCGGTGTTGACGTTGTGGATGCGCACCTCGGTCTGCGGGTCCTGAGCCTGCACCAGCCCCCGCTCGATGGCATACGGGCCCACCGCCGCCAGCATGTTGCCGCAGTTGGGGGACGTGTCCACCGCCTGCTGCTCCACCCGTACCTGGGCGAACAGATAGTCCACGTCGGCGTCTGCCCGGCTGGATCGGTCGATGATGGCCACCTTGCTGGTCAGCGCGTTGCCGCCACCGATGCCATCGATCTGCAGCGGATGGCCCGACCCCATTACTTCCACCAGCAGGCGATCGCGTTCAGCAATGTCCGCCGGAAGATCGCTGGCCAGGAAGAACGGGCCCTTGGATGTACCACCGCGCATGAGTACGCAGGGAATGCTGAGCAGATCGTTGGACATACGTGTGCTAGATTGATGCGTATAGGGGATGAATGACCCCTCTGTGATTCGATACTGGCATGACCACAATTGATCTGTGAATTGCTGATTTTTGGATGATTGATACCCAATGAGCATCAATTGCGAAATCCTGGATCTACGCGCATTCCTGCTGGTGTCGGAGACGCGCAGCTTCCACCGCGCCGCGGAGATCCTGCACGTCTCCCAGCCGGCACTCAGCCGACGGATACAGAAGCTGGAGCAGGCTGTGGGTTCGCCACTGCTGGAGCGCACCACGCGCAGCGTCAGCACCACCGCCGTCGGCGAGAACCTGCTGCCGCTGGTGCGTCGCATGCTGGAGGAATTCGATGGGTCACTGTTCTCACTGCGGGGCCGGGACGATACGCGGGGCGCTACCGTCACCATCGCCTGCCTGCCCACGGCGGCGTTCTACTTCCTGCCCAGCGTGATGGCGCGTTTCCACGAAGCGCATCCCAACGTGCGCTTCCGGATCCTGGATATCCCGGCCACCGAAGGCCTGCAGGCGGTAGAGCGTGGCGAAGTCGAGTTCGGCATCAACTTCATGGGCGCCAACGATCCGAATCTCGATTTCGACGTGCTGGCCGAAGATCCCTTCGTGCTGGCCTGCCGACGCGATCATCCGCTGGCCCGCAAGCGCAAGGTTGAATGGGCCGATCTGGCCGAGCACCAGCTGATCACCGTGCATCGCACCAGCGGCAACCGCACGCTGCTGGATGGTGCCCTGGCGCGCGAGAACCTCAAGTTGAGCTGGCACTACGAAGTGACCCACCTGTCGACGTCACTGGGCATGGTCGAGGCCGGCATCGGCGTGTCGGTCCTGCCGAAGATGGCCACGCCGGACGGGGATCATCCGACCCTGGTGACGCGCACGATTGGTAACCCCGTGGTGTCGCGCACGATCGGGATCGTCCGTCGCCGGGGCGCCCTGCTCTCGCCTACTGCGGAACGCTTTCTGCAGATGTTGATGAGCCAGTGGCGCGGGGAGACCTGAGCATCGTTTGCTGGACAGGCCACCCCCGGATCTGGCCGAGGATGATGGCCGGGCATGGCTCGGCCCTACAGAGGAGCCAGCTCGCGCGCAAGGAAAGGCGCTGTCCTGCTTCCCCGTGCGCGGGCCACCTGTTGCGGCGTTCCCTTCGCCACGATGGTGCCACCCGCGCTGCCTGCGCCCGGCCCGACGTCAATCACCCAGTCCGCCTGGGCGACCGCCCGCATGTCATGCTCGATCATCACCACCGTATTTCCTGCGTCGACCAGCCGCTGCAGCTGAACCAGCAGCCTGTCCGCATCCGACGCGTGCAGGCCGGTGGTGGGTTCGTCCAGCACGTAAAGCGTGCGCCCGCGCTGGCTGCGCTGCAGTTCGGTGGCCAGCTTGATGCGCTGGGCCTCGCCGCCTGAAAGCTCCGTGGCCGGCTGGCCCAGCCTCAGGTAGCCCAGGCCGATGTCCTGCAGCAGCTGCAACGGCCGGGCAATCACCTCTTCCGCCATGAAGAATGCATGCGCCTGGTCCACGGTCATCTGCAGGACCTCGGCGATGTTGCGGTCATTCCATAGCACCTTCAGCGTGGCCTCGTTGTAGCGGGCGCCGTGGCAGGTGGGGCATGGGGCATAGACGCTGGGCATGAACAGCAGTTCGACACTCACGAAACCCTCGCCTTCGCAGGTTTCGCATCGGCCCTTGGCTACGTTGAACGAGAAACGACCCGCATCGAAGCGACGACGACGTGCGGCGGGCGTCGCCGCGAACAGTTTGCGCACGTGATCGAACAGCCCGGTATAGGTGGCCAGGTTGGAGCGTGGCGTGCGGCCGATCGGCTTCTGGTCGACCTGCACGACCCGCTGGATGGCGTCCACATCACCGGCCAACTGGCCACGGGTGGTTTCCATCACCGTCGGCCCGTCGTCCGGCGACGCCTCGGCGCCATCGTCCGCGGGTTCATGCCCCAGGTGCAGCAGCATCAGCTCGGGCAAGGCCTGTGCCATCAGGCTGGACTTGCCCGACCCCGAAATGCCGGTCACGGCCGTCAGCAAACCCAGCGGCACCTGCGCGTCCACTCCCTGCAGGTTGTGGCGATGGATGCCCTGCAGTTCCAGCCAGTAGGTGGCGGTGCGCTGCCGACGGGTGGGCGCGGGTACCTGGTCGAACAGATACAGTGCCGTGCGCGACTCCTGCACCTGGCGCAGGCCGCCCGGCTCACCGCTGTAGAGCACGCGCCCTCCCCGCTCGCCGGCCTCCGGGCCCACGTCCACCAGCCACTGCGCGCGGCGCATCAGCTCCAGATCGTGCTCGACCACGAACACCGAGTTGCCACCATCACGCAGCCGGTCCAGCGCGTCGTACAGCGCCTGGCTGTCGGCGGGATGCAGTCCGGCCGAAGGCTCGTCGAGCACGTACAGCACACCAAACAGCAACGAGCTGAGCTGCGTGGCCAGCCGCAGGCGCTGCAGTTCGCCGGCGGACAGCGTGGGCGTGGCGCGGTCCAGCGAGAGATAGCCCAGGCCAAGCTCGCGCAGTTGCCGTACCCGCCCCATGACCCCGCCCGCCAGCCGCTGTGCGGCCAGCCGCTTCTCTTCGGACAGGGCCGAGGTCAGGCGCACGTCGGGGGCGCCCTCGTGCGTCGCGCGGCCACTCGCGGCGCGCCGGGCACGATCGCGGGGTGTCGCATGCCTGCTGATAGGTGCACCCTTGCTGTGTGCGCCGAAATCACCTTCCGCGATGGGCTCCAGCAGATCCGCCAGTTGATCCAGGGGCAACCGCATGAACTCACCGATATCCACGCCCGCGAAGGTGACCGAGAGCGCTTCCGGCTTCAGGCGCTTTCCGTGGCAGGCCGGGCACAGCTTGCCTTCCATGTAGCGGGAAACCCGTTTGCGCATCAGCGCGCTCTGGGTGTTGGCGAAGGTATGCAGCACATAGCGACGCGCGCCGGTGTATGTACCCATGTAGCTCGGCTCGAGCTTTCGCTTGAGCGCAGCCCGGGTCTCGGCAGGCGTGAAGCCTGCATAGACCGGCACGGTGGGCGTTTCTTCCGTGAACAGGATCCACTCCCGATCCTTCTTCGGCAGCTTCTTCCACGGTACGTCGATGTCGTAGCCGAGCGTGACCAGGATGTCACGCAGGTTCTGGCCATGCCAGGCCGGCGGCCAGGAGGCGATGGCGCGCTCGCGGATGCTCAGCGACGGATCCGGCACCATCAAGGCTTCCGTCACCTCGTAGACGTGCCCCAGCCCGTGACAGGTGCTGCAGGCGCCCTGCGGGGTATTGGGCGAAAAGTCCTCGGCGTAAAGCATCGGCTGGTTGGCCGGGTATGCACCTGCACGCGAATACATCATGCGCACCAGGCTGGACAGCGTAGTGACGCTGCCCACCGATGAGCGCGCGTTGCTGGCGCCGCGCTGCTGCTGCAGGGCCACTGCCGGCGGCAACCCGTCGATGGCGTCCACATCGGGCACGCCGGCCTGGTCGATCAGACGCCGTGCATACGGCGCAACCGACTCAAAGTAGCGCCGCTGCGCCTCCGCGAAGATCGTGCCGAACGCCAGCGATGACTTGCCGGAGCCCGAAACACCGGAAAACACCACCAATGCGTTGCGCGGGATGGAGACGTCGACATTCCTGAGGTTGTGCTCGCGCGCGCCACGCACCTCGACGCAACCGCTGGCAGCGGCGGCGCATGACGATTCACCAAAGGGGGGATTGGACATCTTCGCGATCCTGCGGGCAGTGAGCGGCGCGCGTAGGGGCACGCCCGATGGTGCATTTTCGCTGCTGCGGGGTGAATACGGGTGATGGCGTGGTCACGCCATGGTGCGCCGATACAACTGATCGAGCGTAACGGTGCGAACCAGGCGGCCGCGATTGTAGAAATGCAGCACCGGCTCACTCAACGTCACGTCAGCCGGAACCAGGTTCATGCCTTCGCAGCCGACCACGACCGGCTCCCCATCGTCCGACGGGAACAACCCGCGATGCCATCCGCATATCAGCCAGGCATCCTGACCCGATGCCTGTGGCGTTACCCGCGTTGAATTGACGGCTGGATCCGAATCGGTACAGAGATTTCGCGTGGAGGAGCATGCCGTGAACCTTTCTGGCGGCGGCAGCGGGGAATCGGCAAGCGCCGGGCCCGCAGCAAATGCGGCGATGAGCGTAATGAAAGCCTTCATGTCGCTGCACATCTAAAAGGAGCGGCCGCCGAACCGCAAACTAAGCGGCGTGCACGTGGGGCTCAACCGCAGCGGCCAGCACATCAATACCCCACGCGGAACCCGCAATCTCCTCGGGCTGGCTTCTCTTGAAGCGTGACCAGTCGGCCCTGGCAAGTCGGCCGACCAGAAGCTGGTCGGCAGGAAGCTGGTGCATCGACCAATAGGGGAACTGCCGGGTAGAGACACGCCCCCGGGCCAGCTCCACCACATCCGTGTGGCTGGTCGATTGCAGCACCCGCTCGTAGACGCTGGCCACCCCATCTTCCGGCCCTTCGAAGTACTGCACGAATCGCGTGCCGTCATGCAGCAGCACGCCTGTCACCCCTGCAAGCTTGTTGAACCTCGCAGCATCGGTGACGAGTGCTTCCAGGCGGTCAATCGAAAGGCCTTCAACGGCCTGGCTTGCGTATACAACGGCCCGGATGGGCATGGACTTCGCCTTGAATGCAGGGCCACGTCGGCACCTATTCACACTCTAGCACCCGGCGCAAGTCCGGGCCGTGATGCGTATTCTTAATTCTTCAGAATACGGTTCGCGCCTAGCAGCGCGACAGGCGGCATGATGAACGCCCCCGTACGTTAAGGGCTTTATTCATCTTCATGCGCGACATCGGACAGTTCTATGTAAACAGCGTCGAAGGAGTGGCGCGTGAGGATGGCACCCTGCTGCAGGTCACCCGGATCGATTGTTCCTGCCTGAAGTGTTCAAGGCAGTTCCGCGCCATTCCTGATCATGGCCTCGTCGACCTCAACGGCGCTGCTTCGCTCAGTTGCCCAGGCTGTGGCAACCACCAGTCCGTCAGCCGGGCGCGGCTGGAGGAGTTCGTGCTGCGTAGTGATCCATGAGCTGAAGCGCGCCGTTTCTCGACACTGTGCCAACCCTGTCGACACCTTCGCCTCGCATCTTCCCGTAGTGCACCCACAACGGCGTTCCAATGAGTCATACCGGCCTATTCAAGATCAGGGACCTCACCTACACGCCAGGCGCGGAGGGCGACCTGGCCCGTGCCCTGCAGATCGAAGCCACCTGCACGGCCTGCGGCGCAACCAGCGTCTGGGCCGAGCAGGAAATGGAGCATGTGCGAGGAGGAACCGTGCTTGCGTGCCGGACGTGCGGTACGCGCCAGGCCATCAGCAATGCGGGCCTGATCAGTACCCCGTCAGGGATACGCCACCGCCGGGGCTGAGCGGGGCGGCACCGGGCCATGCGCTGCCCGGCAGGCACGATTGATGGCCTGTCAGCGGCGGGCAACCGATGGCAGCGCCCGATGCTGTTTGATCCAGTCCAACGACTGGGCAATTCCACCGAACGGAAAGAAGTGCGGGCTGACCAACCCGTGGGCATCAGTCAAACCGCCCGCCAGACGGTCCACGAACACCTCCGGGCCCGCGCTGCCCAGCAACCGGCCGATCGAGATGCCATACCGGGACAGCATCAATGCACTGGCCCCCACCCCACACATTGCGGCGTAACGTACCAGCCGCGCGATGCTTGCCGGGCCCGGCACGCCGACCAGCACCGGAACGTGGATGCCACGGGCGCGCAGCGCGTGCAACCAGGCCAGGACGATGTCGGCATCGAAGGCGAACTGCGTGATGATCATTGGCGCCATGCCGCGCGCTTCGATGGACTGGCACTTGTGTTCCAGTACCTGCCAGCACGCGTCACTGCCCAGGACCGGATGGCCATCGGGGTGACCGCCGATGGCGACGACCTTGATACCGGCCCTCTCCAGAAGGCCGCTCTCGATGATCGAAGCGCTGTCAGCAAACGGTCCGGCGGGCGTGGCCAGGTCGCCGGCGATCACCAAGCACTGGGCGACACCTGCCTCGTTGGCGGCACGCTGCAGGAAGCGCTCAAGCACCGCACGCGACCCGATGCGCCGCGCCGAGAGATGCGGCATCGGCTCGAAGCCCAGTTCACGCACCCTGCGCGCCGCTGCCAGGCGTGCGTCGTCGTCCTCGCTGGCCAGCCAGGGAATGGAGATCGTGGTGCCACGCGGAATGCGGGTGGCTTCGGCACCCAGCGCCGGCATGGCTCTGGCGCTCACCTCCAGCGAAAAAGCATCAAGGAAGGCCTGCACCCGCAGCGACGTAGGCGCGGACATCACGCGCCCACGCCTGCATTGCTGGCCAGGGGCGAACTGTTCCGCGCCAGTTCGATGAAGGCCTGCAGGTAGTCGATGCTGGTATCGGCTTCGCGCGCACCCAGATAGATCTGCTTGGGAATGCCCTTCGCACCGAGGCGCACCGGCACCACGTCCATGCGGGTGGCGTACTCTTCCACCAGCCAGCGCGGCATGGCGGCCACGCCACGACCGCTGGCCACCATCTGCATCATGATGTCGGTGGTTTCAATGGCCTTGTGCCGTCGCGGCGTGATGCCGGCCGGCAGCAGGAACTGGTTGTAGATGTCCAGGCGCTCGAACGGCACCGGATAGCTGATCAGCACTTCCTGGCCGAGCTGGCGCGGCTTCACGTAATCCACCTTGGCAAGGGCGTGGTTCCTGGCCACCACCAGCACCTGCTCGTAGTCGAACACGGGAATGAACTTGAGGCCTGGCTTCAGCAGTGGATCGGGGGTAACCAGCAGGTCGATCTCGTAGCCGAACAGCGCGCCGATGCCGCCGAACTGGAATTTCTGCTTGACGTCCACATCCACATCCGGCCACGCGGCCAGGTACGGCGAGACGATCTTCAGCAGCCACTGGTAGCAGGGATGGCATTCCATGCCGATGCGCAGCGCGCCGCGCTCGCCCTGTGCGAACTGGCCCAACCGCTCCTCGGCCAGATCCAGCTGCGGCAGCACGCGGTTGGCGACGGCCAGCAGGTATTGCCCGGCCTGGGTCAGGCGCAGGCTGCGGCCTTCGCGCAGCCATACATCAGTGCCCAGCTGCTGCTCCAGCTTCTTCATGCTGTGGCTCAGGGCCGACTGGGTCAGGTTGAGTACGCCGGCGGCCGCGGTAAGCGAGCCCTGCTGCTCGACCTGCTGCACGATGCTGAGGTGGATCCGCTCCAGCATGACGATGAATCCTGCTCATGGATAGGTGAAGTAATACCATTTTACGTCATGGAAGGCCGTGGCTAGCATCGGGTCATGCTTTCACCTGCCCGCCCCCTTCGAATCGTCGCCGTGTCCGGCGGATTGCAGCGCCCCTCCAAGGCCGCCACCCTGGCCGAGCATCTGCTGGGCTTGATCGGCGAGGACATCCACAGCGAGCAGCACCTGGTCGAACTGGGCGAACTGGCCCCGCAGCTGGCCGGTGCGCTCTGGCGTTCGCAGTTGCCCGACACCGTGGAACGCCAGTTGACCACCGTCGAGCAGGCCGATGTGCTGGTGGTGAGCACGCCGGTCTATCGCGGCTCGTACACAGGGCTGTTCAAGCATTTCTTCGACTTCGTCCACCAGGACGCACTGGTCGACACCCCCATCCTGCTGGCCGCGACCGGCGGCAGCGAGCGCCACTCGCTGGTGATCGACCATCAGCTGCGCCCGCTCTTCAGCTTCTTCCAGGCGCGCACCCTGCCGCTGGGCGTCTACGCCACCGACCGCGATTTCGCCGACGGTCGCGTGCACAACGACGCCCTGGTCGAGCGCGCACGGCTGGCGGTGCGGCGGGCCGTGCCGCTGCTGGACCTGCCTCGCCAGCGCGCCGCCGACCTGGAAGCGGCCGCAGCACTTTGAATGCCGGATGCCCTCGCCCGCATCCGGATGTCACCCCGCACTACGGAACGCCACCCATGACGACCGACACCTTCACCTTCAGCATCACGCAGATCCCCTTCAACGAGGATTACCAGCCTGCTGACGGGACACGCATCACCACCAATTTCGCCAACCTGGCCCGCGGCGCGTCCCGCCAGGAAAACCTGCGCAACACGATCAGCATGATCAACAACCGCTTCAACGATCTGGCGCATTGGGACAACCCCAGCGCGGATCGCTACGCGGTCGAGCTGGACATCATCTCGGTGGAGATGCACATCGGCAACAGCGATGGCGGCGATCCGTTCCCGCTGATCGAGGTGCTGCGCCCGACCATCGTCGACACCCGCACCGGCGCGCGCATCGAAGGCATCGTCGGCAACAATTTCTCGTCCTACGTGCGCGACTACGATTTCAGCGTGGTGCTGCCGGCCAGCAACGAAGGGAAGGCCACCTTTGGCATCCCGGAGGGCTTTGGCGACCTGCATGGCAAGTTGTTCAAGCATTTCCTGGAGTCCGAGGCCTACCGCGCCAACTTCAGCAAGGGGCCGGTAATCTGCATCAGCGTATCCAGCAGCAAGACCTATCACCGCACCGAGAACCACCACCCGATCCTGGGCGTGGAATACCGCCAGGGCGAGTTCTCTCCCACTGACCAGTACTTCGACAAGATGGGCCTGCAGGTGCGCTACTTCATGCCGCCGGGCAGCGTCGCACCGCTGGCGTTCTACTTCCAGGGCGACCTGCTGGGCGACTACTCGAACCTGGAGCTGATCGGCACCATCAGCACAATGGAGGCCTTCCAGAAGATCTACCGCCCGGAGATCTACAACGCCAACTCCGTGGCGGGCAAGGTCTATCAGCCCAGCCTGAAGCACCAGGATTACTCCTCCACCCGCATCGTCTACGACCGCGAAGAGCGCAGCCAGCTGGCGGTCAAGCAGGGCCGGTTCACCGAAGAACACTTCATCAAGCCGTACCGCGCCGTGCTTGAGCAGTGGGCTGCCCGCTGATCCATTGATTCCCCATTCGCCCCCAGGAAACCAGACGCAATGTCGACGAAGAAACTGCTTCCCACCTCCACCGCAGGCAGCCTGCCCAAGCCCTCCTGGCTGGCCGAGCCCGAGAAGCTCTGGTCACCCTGGAAGCTGCAGGACGACGGCCTGATTGAAGGCAAGCAGGATGCACTGCGCCTGTCCCTGCAGGAGCAGCAGCACGCCGGCATCGACATCGTCAGCGACGGCGAACAGACCCGGCAGCACTTCGTCACCACTTTCATCGAGCACCTCAGCGGTGTCGATTTCGAGAAGCGCGAAACGGTCCGCATCCGCAACCGCTACGATGCCAGCGTGCCGACCGTGGTCGGCGCCGTGAGCCGTCCGAAGCCGGTGTTCGTCGAGGATGCGAAGTTCCTGCGCCGCCAGACCACGCAGCCGATCAAGTGGGCCCTGCCCGGCCCGATGACCATGATCGATACGCTGTACGACGCGCACTACAAGAGCCGCGAAAAGCTGGCCTGGGAGTTCGCGAAGATCCTCAACGAGGAAGCGAAGGAGCTGGAAGCCGCTGGCGTCGACATCATCCAGTTCGATGAGCCGGCCTTCAACGTGTTCTTCGACGAAGTGAACGACTGGGGCGTGGCCGCGCTGGAGCGTGCGGTTGAGGGCCTGAAGTGCCAGACGGCGGTGCACATCTGCTACGGCTATGGCATCAAGGCCAACACCGACTGGAAGCAGACACTGGGCTCGGAATGGCGGCAGTATGAAGAATCGTTCCCAAAGCTGCAGACCTCCAGCATCGATATCATCTCGCTGGAATGCCAGAACTCGCACGTGCCGATCGACCTGATCGAACTGGTGCGCGGCAAGACGGTGATGGTGGGCGCCATCGACGTGGCCTCCAATACGGTGGAAACGCCGGAAGACGTGGCCAACACGCTGCGCAGGGCGCTGCAGTTCGTGGATGCCGACAAACTCTACCCAAGCACCAACTGCGGCATGGCGCCGCTTGCACGGGAAGTGGCACGCGGCAAGCTGCGCGCGCTCAGCGAAGGGGCCAGGATCGTGCGTGAGGAGCTTTCGGCGTAACCCTGGCTGGGGAGGTGTTCCCGTTTCGGTGCGGCGAGGATGGATTCTGGCCGGGTACAGACCAGGTTCCACCTCGCCCCTGCACCTCGGGCCTGGCGGCCATCACGCGCGGCCGTGGCGCCAGCGCTTCCTTGATCCGCCCCATCTCGCTTGCGCCGGCCTCGGCCAGGCGCCGGGCCTGCTGCCGCTGCGTCCGGGTCAGTGGCGGCGCGAACACGGCGCCCGGTTCGGGTGCGCTCTGCACCAGTCGGGCGACGGCGTCACGCAGTGGCAGTTGTGGGCAGAGCCGCGCCGCGCACCAGCGCTCGGCGTAGCGCTTCGCCTGGCGGGCGCTGGCGACGGACACGACCTTGCTCTGTGACATCCTGCGTGCGTCCAGTTTCAGGCGGAACCCGAGCACGGCATGCGGCACGATACTGGCCACCGAACGGCCGTTCCACCACAGATCCCAGCGCTCGCCGCTCTGCACCCAGCCGGACGGCCGGGTGACGATCATGAAATCTGGACGGTGAAATGATGAGCCCATGATGGGAAGCATACGAACGCCCGTCGCACCGGCTGAGATCAGGGTAACGCCCCCCTGCACTGCTACGCCTCCACGAAAAGCAATCAATGTGACGCGTCACGGCTGATGCTTTCGATCCAGTCGATGTAGCGCGATACGCGGACGTTGTAGACCACCTGGCCATAGAACCCCGCCTCGAGCGCATGCTCTGGAACCGCAGTGATCCACGAACCAAGCCCCACCAGCTGCGGCGTTCCGTGATCATCAATCACCAGCGGACCGCCGCTGTCACCGTTGCCGAGAACCCCCTCCAGCGGCAGGGCCTGCGGTGGCGGATCGAACCGGTACCAGAGATACCGGTCGTTGCCGCCGGTAAGCGCGTTGTATGCACGCCGCAGGGTCGTGCGATGCGGGCCGCCTGGCACCAGCCCTACGACGCCATTGCCGGTAGCCCCCTTCCCTATCAGGGCCGCGATCTGCGCGACTTCGGCAGCACCGCGATAGAGCGCTACGGGCTGTACATCCCTTACAGCAGTCGCAAGCCTGATCAGTGCGATGTCATCCGATGCTGCCAGGAACGCGTGGATCCTGGAGGGATTTCCTGTCGCCAGCGCCTCCTTGCCCAGGGCCTCCGGCATTCTTCTGAAACCGGGATGCACGAAGACGCGCTCGACCGCATAGGCGCGTCCATTGATGGAGATGGATTCTTCCATCCCTTCCATGGGTGCCGCATGCGCTGCGGTCAGTACCCAGCGCGGGGCGATGAGAACGCCATGTCCTTCACCCGGCATGTCAGCCAGCGCCGGGAAGACAGAGGCATCGATCTGATACCGGGCGTCGTCAACGTCATCACGGATGACCACGGCACCGGCAGTGAACGGGAGCGCAGCAAGCGCCAGGAAAAGCCAGCGGTTCATGGGGTCGTCATCCCTGCGGTCGATCGCTATAGCCTAGCCGAGGGCATTGCCGCGGCGCAGACCATGCGACCAACGATGATATCCAGCGACGAACGCCAGGAATGCGAGCGCAAAGCCCTGCGGCCGACAGCCGCCGGGGCCGAGCAGTCTGTCCAGATCGGTTCCAGGCTTGTCCGACACGTCGTCCTGCGAAGCCACATTGGTGCACGGACCGGGCCGCGTGGGCCCGAGCCTCAGCGGGCGGTTCAACGCGCCGCGATT
Source organism: Stenotrophomonas sp. YJH_SMC_64 (assembly GCF_059371375.1). Classification (NCBI taxonomy): domain Bacteria; kingdom Pseudomonadati; phylum Pseudomonadota; class Gammaproteobacteria; order Lysobacterales; family Lysobacteraceae; genus Stenotrophomonas; species Stenotrophomonas sp. YJH_SMC_64. The sequence goes on from NZ_JCAFUN010000009.1 coordinate 126,455, forward strand.
CTCCCGACCAGGGTATCGATCGCCGCCTCCATGGCACGCGCGGTCCGGTCGCCGCTCTGGTTGGTGATCACGAAGATGCCCAGATCGTGCTCCGGCATGATGTAGATGTAGCACTGCGAGCGTGGAACGCCACCGTGGTGGACGTAATAGACACCCTTCTGGCGATCGCCAGCGACGATGTTCCAGAAATAGCCGATGCTGAACTCGTCGTCGAATCTGGCCAGAGTGCGATGCGATTCCTGCACCACCGGGCCGTTGGCCAGCTGGAACTGAAGGTATTTCACCATGTCGGGCACTGTTGCCTTGACGTTGCCGGAAGCGCCCCATGGCAACTGTGGCATCGGCGAGGTCGGCACCGGATTGTCGCTGTGGTAGCCGATGGCAAGACGGTCTTTTTCCGCATTCCCCAGCTTGATCCCGATGCTGGTCATTGCTGCGGCGTCGCTGAAGAAGCCACGCAGCAATGACGTGTAGTCGGTCTTGTAGACGCCTTCCAGAATGTGGGCCGTCAGCTCCGTCCCAGCACTGGAGTAGGCGTACTCTTTCCCGGGCATCCGTGGGATCCGCACGGCGTGCAGATCCCGCAGGAAATCCGGCTTGCCGTAATGCGCATAGAGGGCACTGAGTTCACCGGGCACGCGGTGATCGGTGAAGTCCTCCAACACGGTGTTCGCCCGCTCCGGCAGCATGTTCGGCAGGCCACTGGTGTGTGACAGCAGGTGACGGACCCGTATGGGCTGGCCCTGGTACTGCAGGTTCGGATAGTCGCCCTGCAGGTAGCTGCGAACGTCATCCTCCAGGCCCACCCTGCCCTCAAGCACCGCACGGGCCATCAACGTGCCCGCCAGGGTCTTGCTCAGCGAGCCGATCTCATACAGCGTTGCGTCGGTCGGAACATCGGGCTTGCCGGCTACCATCTCGCCGCGGTGACGGATGAAGGTCTTGCCCCGGTACACCACGCCGATGGAGGCCGAGTGCAGCAAAGGCTGTTCAATCAGGGCATGGGCCGCCTCGTCGACCGCCGCCCCCACATCGTTCGGCGGTGCCTTCCTGCCCTCGCAGCCGACGGCAAGGAGCACTGCGGATAGCACGACGGCATTGAGCCATTGCCGGTTTCGGGCAGTCGTTGACATGGATTCCATGCGCCGGCGCTTGAAGGTCGTGGGAACGGGCGCTCACGATAATCGATTGCCATGAGCGGCTGAAGGTGCCATCCGGCACCTCCAGTCGCGCCCCTCCCTGGAAGGCCCCCTGCCCCCCGTCAGCGCTGGTAGTCCTTCAGGAACAACCAGGTGATCAGCGTGGCGTCCGGCCCCTTCGGGTCGGTGAATGGCAGGCCCGACTGGCTGCCGCTCCAGGCATGCCCCATGCCCTGCACCACGTAGTGCTGGACCAGCGTCCTGCCACCGTAGGCGTAGGTGTCGACGGTATACGCGCGGCCGCCCGGCACCTGCCCGTGATAGGTGCTGGTCGGCACGTATTTCACCGAGTCGTTGTCCTGGCCGTCGTCGGCCAGGTCATTGGTCTGCAGGAACTGGCGCACGGCCTGCTGGCCGTTCACCGGATTGACGGTGAGATCGGCGCTGCCATGGAACACGAGCACCGGCAGCGGTCGCGGCGACGGCGAACCCGAGCACTGCCACGCCAGACGGCCATTGCTGTCCGGCGAATAGATGCTGCCGGCCAGCAGTGCGTAGGCGCTGCCGGAAATCGTGGTCGCGCCCTTGAACATGCCACCGGAGTGGATGACGCCGGCAGCGAACACATCCGAATAGCAGGCCAGCATGATCGAGGTCATCGCACCGCCCGCCGAAATGCCGGTGACATAGACCCGGCGCGGATCCACGCTGTAGTCCGCTTTCACCTTGTCCACGATGCCGGCCAGGATCGACGCTTCGCCGCTGTCGCGCGCCTGGTTGATCGGCAGCTGCCAGTTCCAGCAGCGGGCCGGATTGGAGGTGACGTTCTGCCGGGGGTAGACCACGATGAACCCTTCGGTGTCGGCCACATCATTGAAGCCTGACGCCTCCCCCATCAGGTTGGGCCCGTTGACGCAGCCGTGCAGCACCAGCAGCAACGGTAGCGGCTGCTGGTCGTCGTAGCCGGCCGGCACCCACACCTGGTACTCGCGGGCGCCGAACAGATTGCCGTACAGGCCAATGTCCCAATGCCCGGCCGGGCCTGCGGCAAGGGCACTGCCCGCCATCGCCAGCCAACTGCACAGCACCAGCAGTACAACCTTGATCGAATCGATTCCGGATTTCATGGCCAGATCCTCATGCGTGAGTCGTGGATGAAGTGGTACCGGGACGCGCTTCCGGCTGGGGGCGCGCCCAGTATCCGCATCCAGCGGCCGCTGCCGACTGGACCTAGGTCCACTCGCCGCTGCGTGATGACACCGCTAGCCTTGGCTGCAGGATGGCAATGGGCCATCTGCAAGCAGCTGCCTGGGGGAGGACCGAATGAAACGGAATTGCCTGAGTCTCATGATCGGCGCATTGCTGGCCTCCGGGCCGGTACTGGCACAGGAAACGCCCCAGGCCACGCCGACGGCGGCCAGGACTGCATCACCCACCAACCTGGACAGCATCAAGGTCACCGCGCGCAAGCGCGAGGAAACCCTGCAGGAGGTCCCGGTAGCGGTTACCGCATTTACCTCCGAAGCGCTGGACAAGATGAATGTCCAGGACATCAGCGACCTGGATGCGCAGGTGCCCAACCTGACCATCTACGCCGCCCGCGGTGCCAGCAGCACGGTCACCGCCTACATCCGTGGCATCGGCCAGTCCGACCCCACCTGGGGCGCGGACCCGGGCGTCGGCATCTATCTGGATGACGTCTACATCGCACGTCCGCAGGGCGCGCTGCTGGACGTGTTCGACGTCTCGCGCATCGAGGTGCTGCGCGGCCCGCAGGGCACGTTGTATGGCAAGAACACCATCGGAGGCGCGATCAAGTACATCTCGCGCGGCCTGCCCACCCAGACCGAGGGCTTCGCCCAGATCACCGTGGGCAACTACAGCCAGTTGGATGCCAAGGCAGCCATCGGCGGTCCGATCGGCGGTGCTGACAGCGGCCTGCGCGCCCGCGTGGCGGTGGCCAGCATGAACCACGACGGGTTTGGCGAGAACACTTTCAACGGCCAGCCGGTCAGTGACAAGCAGATCAACGCGGCACGCCTGAACCTGGGCGCCTATGCGGGCGACGACTTCGACGTGCAGTTCGCACTGGACTGGATCGACGATCAGTCCGGCATGCGCGGCTCGAAGATGCTGGCACCCAATCCGTTCCTGCGCGCCTACCCGCCGATGGACAGCCGCTATGACATCCGCTCGGGCATGCGCAACCTCAACAACGTGGAGAGCAAGGGCGCCTCAGCCACGGTGAACTGGCGGCCGAACGAAGACATCGCGCTGAAATACGTGGTTGCCAAGCGTGAATCGGACAGCGAGGCCAACATCGACTTCGATACCGCCCCGGTCAAGCTCGCCGACGTGGGTGGCACCTACCACGACGACCAGGTCAGCAACGAAGTGCAGTTGAACTACGATGCTGGCGGTCGGGTGCGCGGTGTGGTCGGCCTGTACCAGTTCAGTGGCGAGGCCGGTGGCCAGATCCAGAACAACTACTTCAGTGCCCAGTTTGCCGACAACCAGGGCAAGGTGTTGACCGACAGCATCGCGCTGTACGCGGACTGGACCTTCGACCTGACCCGCAGACTGAAGCTCGATGTCGGCGCCCGCTACACCGACGAGGACAAGCGCGCGATCGTGCTCAACCGCCTCTACGCCGACCCGGGCTTCAGCCGGCCGGTGGCGGTGACCGCCGATTTCGACAAGAAGACCAATTTCAGGAACGTCTCGCCCAAGGTCTCGCTGGACTACCAGATCACTCCGGACATCATGGTCTATGGCCTGGCGACGCGTGGCTTCAAGTCCGGCGGCTACAACATCCGCGCCAACGCGGTGGCGGTACCGCGCTCGGCGGAGCCGTTCGATGACGAGACCGTGGACAGCTACGAGGTCGGCAGCAAGATGGCCTTCCTCGACCGGCGCCTGTTCCTGAACCTGTCAGCGTTCTACAACAAGTACAAGGACATCCAGCTGTCGGTGTTCACCGGCCTGGATACCAATGGCGATGGCATCGATGATTCCTTCTTCGGCGATTTCACCAATGCCGGCGCCGGTACCGTCAAAGGCCTGGAGGTCGAGTATCAGTACCTGCCCAGCCAGCACTGGCTGATTTCCGGCAACCTGGCGTGGCTGGATACCAGATACGACGAGTACATGGACCGCGGCATCAACGTGGCCAGGCAGATGAAGTTCACCAATGCGCCGGAGTTCTCCGGTGCGTTCAACGTGGAATACCGCACCGACCTGGCCAACGGCAGCAACCTGTCGGCACGGGTGAGCTACAGCTACCAGAGCGAAGTGTGGCCGACCACCGACCTCAGCCCGGTGATCCGCCAGCAGGGTTACGGGCTGGTCAACGCCGGCGTCATCTGGCGCCTGGATGATGCGTGGACCTTCTCGTTGCAGGGCACCAACCTGGCCGACAAGGAATACCGCACTACTGGCTACAACATTCCTGCAGTCGGCACGCTGATTGGCTTCTATGGTCCGCCGCGCCAATATAGCCTCAGCGTCCGTTACGATTTCTAGCGCATCCGTTACGATCTTCAGGAAGCTTCTGCATGACGCAGTCTTACGACGACCTGTACTGGAACAGCGACGATGGCCTGCGCCTGCACGCGCGCGACCATGCAGCGGATGCCCGGCAGGCGCCCCGCGGCACCGTGGTCTGCATTCCCGGCCTGACCCGCAATGGTGCCGATTTCGATGCACTGGCCGAAACACTCACCGCCGAGGGATGGCGCGTGATCGCCGTCGACCTGCGTGGCCGCGCCGGTTCAGAACGTGCGCATGATCCGTCCAGCTACAACCCGCGCACCTACGCAGATGACATGGTCGCGCTGCTGCGCGCGCAGAACATCGACAAGGCGGTGTTCGTCGGCACCTCACTGGGCGTGCTGGTGACCATCACCCTCGCCTCGCGCGCGCCGGAGCGGATCGCGGGCGCGGTGCTCAACGATGCCGGCCCCAGGGTGCCGCGTGAGGCGCTGGCACGGATCGGCAAGTATGCCGGCAAGCCGGTACCGCCGATGGACCTGGTGCAGGCCACGGCCTACGTGGAATCCATCGGCAAGGCCGCGTTCCCGCGCTTCAGCACCGACGACTGGCGGCAGATGGCGGTGCGCACCTTCCGCCCGCGCAGCGATGGCCTGCTGGAACTGGACTACGATCCGGCAGTGATCCGCACCACCCGGCCATGGCTGCTGTGGCTGTTGCGTCCGCTGCTGTGGCGTGCGGTTCGCGGGCTGACCACACGGGTGCCGGTGCTGGTGGTACGCGGTGCGTTGTCCGACATCCTGCCGGCCGATGTCGCGCGGCAGATGGCGGCCACCTCGGAAAGTGCCCGGCTGGTGGAGGTGCCCGATGTGGGGCACGCGCCGATGCTGTCCGAGCCAGAGGCACGTGACGCGATCCTGACCTTGCTGGAGCGCGTGGCGTGAGTGCGGACAGCGAGCTGCCTCCCGCCCTGCAGGCCGTGCAGCAGTGGGCCGCCAGTGAGCGGCTGAGTGGCGTGACCTGCCTGGACCAGGCGCGCATCGATGCCTTTGCCGACGCCACCGGCGACCACAACTGGATCCATGTCGATCCAGCGCGGGCGCAGGCGCAGATGCCGGGCGGGCGTACCATCGCACACGGCTTCCTGCTGCTCTCGCTGACGGTGGAGGACGATGTGGCCGCCCTGGCCGGCTTCCCCGGCATCGCCCATGTGCTCAACTACGGCTTGAACAAGGTCCGCTTCCTGGCGCCGGTGCCGAGCGGGTCCGAGGTGCGGGTACGCTCGCAGCTGGTGTCACTGGATGCGCGCCAGCCCGGCCAGTGGCTGCTGATCCAGCGCAAGGCCGTCGAGCGGGTCGCCGATGGCGAGCTGGCACTGGTCGCTGAGCAGCTGTCACTGATCGTGATCACCCCCTAGCACCACCCTGCCCGGTTCTCTCCCTACACTGGAGCGATGTTGACGCCCTCCATCGTCCTCTTCGCCTGCATTGCATGGACCGCACTGCTGTTTGGCGTGGCGCTGTGGGGCGAGCGCCGGGGGCACCGGCTTTCGAAGGCATGGCCGCTCATCTATGCACTGTCGCTGGCCGTGCACTGCACCGCGTGGACCTACTACGGTGCGGCCTCGCAGGGGCGGCAATGGGGTTTCCCCATTCCACCAACCCTGGCCGGCATGGCGCTGATCTTCGCGTTCGGCCTGCCGTTCCTGCTCCGCCTCGGGCGGCTGGCCAAGCAGCACAACAGTGCCACCATCGCCGATCTGGTCGTTGCACGACTGCGTGCCGATCGCGGCCTCGGCTTCACCATCACCCTGGTGGCGCTGTTCGGCATCATTCCGTACATCGCACTGCAGCTGAAAGCCGTCAGCCAGGGGCTGGGCACCCTGCTGGGTGATGGGTTCGCGCCTGCCGGTGCGCAGCTGGACATGTCGTTCTGGTTCGCGCTGACGATGGCCGCGTTCACCCTGCTGTTCGGTGCACGCAAGGCCTCGGCCACCGAGCCCAACCGCGGCATCGTGGTCGCGCTGGGCTTGGAGTCCGTATTGAAGCTGGTGGCGCTGCTGGCCATTGGCCTGTATGCGGCGTTGTCCGTACACAAGGCCGGCACACCGCTGCTGGAGAAGATGGCGCAGCTGCCACCACCGGCCATCGTGCCGGACTATCTCACCATGGTCGCGCTGGGGGCGATCTCCGCGTTCACCCTGCCGCACCAGTTCCATGTTGGCGTGGTCGAGCTTCGCCAGACATCGGACCTGAAGACGGCACGCTGGATGTTCCCGGTCTACCTGCTGCTGATCGGCCTGCCGTCGGTGCCGATGGCATTGGCCGGCGCCGCGCAGCTGCCGGCCTCGGTATCGCCTGACCTGTACGTGCTGGCGCTGCCGCAGGCCGGCGGCCATCATCTGCTGGCGCTGCTGGCCTACCTGGGCAGCCTGAGCGCAGCCACCGGCATGATGATCCTGTCCGGGCTGACGCTGTCGATCATGCTTGGCAACCATGGATTCGGTTCGCGCCTGCTCGGCGGCATCGGGGGCGGCGTGGCCAATGCCGATCTGCGCCCGCGCGTGCTGGCGTTCCGCCGTGCCGGCATCCTCGCCGTGTTCGTGATGTCGTGGCTGTACAGCCGCGCGATGAGCGACACCGAGGCACTCAGCGATTTCGGCCTGATGTCCTTCACCGCCCTCTCGCAGCTGGCACCGGCTGTGCTGCTGGCGGTGTATCGCCCACGTACGCCCTCCGCGGCCATCATGGCCGGCATCGTGCTGGGCTCATTGGCCTGGCTGTGGCTGGTACTGCTGCCGATGGTGATCCCGGCCGCGACGCCGTCGGTCGCCGCCGACGGGCTGCACTGGTTGTCGGTGGTCTCGCTGCGCGTGCAGCCGGGCCATATCGCCATCAGCATGGGGGCCAGCCTGGCGATCAACCTGCTGACCGTGGCCCTGGTGTCGCGGGCCGTGCGTCCGTCATTGCCGCGGCGGCGGGATGCGGTGGCTGCGGCGTCCCTGCGCAGGACCGCCGGACGCTTCCTTGGCCAGGAGCGTGCGCGCCAGCTGCTGGAGGGCCACGCCGGGCAGATGTTGGATGACGACCGGGTCACCGCCGTCGAGCGTGAGCTGACGGCCGTGGTGGGCGCAGGCATGGCACGGCTGCTGGTCGAAGCCGCACGCGAGGGCGGCGCCGCGCCGCTGGATGCGGTGACCCGCGCCGTCGGCGAAGCTACCCAGGTGCTGCGCTTCAACCAGCGACTGCTCGAAGCCGCGCTGGAGAACATGAGCCAGGGCATCAGCGTGGTCGATGCGCAGCTGCAGCTGGTGGCCTGGAACAGCCGCTACGCCGCGCTGTTCAAGTTCCCGCCGGAGCTGCTGCAGGTCGGGCAGCCGGTGGTCAACCTCACGGCGTGGGCACTGGGGCAGCTGAAGATCGGCGATGGCCCCGGCGACACGCCCACCAGGGCGTTGCAGCGCCGCGTCGCGCACATGCGCCGTGGCACGCCGCACCTGTCGGAACGGATATTTCCCGATGACACCATCGTCGAGATCCGCGGCAACCCGATGCCGGGCGGTGGCTACGTGGCCACCTTCACCGATGTCACGGCGTTCCGCCGCGCGGAGGATGCGCTCAAGCGCAGCAATGAAACGCTGGAACGCCGCGTACAGGACCGCACCGCGAGGCTGCAGCAGGCGGTCCAGGAGGCCGAGCGCGCGAACGCGGCGAAAACCCGCTTCCTGACGGCGGTCGGCCATGACCTCATCCAGCCCCTGCATGCGGCCCAGCTGCTGACCGAGGCGATGTCGCAGCACATCGAATCCGAGTTCCTCGACAGTTTCCTGCGGCAGATCCGCGGCGCACTGGATTCCACCGATGACCTGCTGTCCGGCCTGCTCGATATTTCGCGACTGGAAGCCGGTGGGTTGGTGGCCGATCCGCGCCCGTTCGCGCTGTCGACGGTGCTGGATCCGCTCGCGCAGGAGTTCGCGGTGCTGGCGGCGGCGCGCGGCCTGCAGTTCCGCCATGTGCGGAGCCAGGCCTGGGTCCATAGCGATCCCCTGCTGCTGCGCCGGGTGCTGCAGAACTTCCTGGCCAATGCCATCCGCTACACCCGCCATGGCGGTGTGTTGCTGGGTGTGCGCCGCCAGGGGCAGGCACTGATGATCGGCGTGCATGACACCGGCCCCGGCATTGCTCAGGAGCAGCAGGCGGTGGTGTTCGAGGAGTTCCACCGGGTCGACCGCAGCAACGGCCAGGGACTGGGACTGGGCTTGACCATCGCCCACCGCATCGCCGATCTGCTGCATGCACCCTTGCACCTGCGCAGCGTGCCCGGGCACGGCTCGGCCTTCTCGATCAGCGTGCAACGCGCAGCACCGCCAGTGACCCCGCGCAGTTCGGCACCGACGGGTGGCAGCAACGCCCTCAAGGGTATCCGCATACTGGCAGTGGACAACGACCCGGACGCGCTGGAGGCGATGCGGCAACTGCTGATTTCCTGGGGCTGCGACGTCATCGCGGCAGGCAGCGCCGATGCCATCGGGCCCTCAGCGCACGAGGCGGCGCTGTGGCTGTTCGACTATCACCTGGATGACGGCGATACCGGTGTTGCGCTGTGGCAGCGGCTGGCGGACATGCATGGACCGCGGCCGACGGTAATCCTCAGTGCGGATACCAGCAGTGATACACGCGAGGCGGTGCGCGGCGCTGGGCTATCCCTGCTCAACAAGCCGTTCAAGCCGTTGGCGTTGCGCTGGGCGATCAACCACCTGCTGGCGGCCACTGCCACGCGCTGACCGTTCAGCGCTCGGGCAGCTCTTCGATCTGCCGCGACGGATCGGCCAACCCCATTTCGTGCAGCACGCGGATGGCCTGCGCACGGTTGCGCACGCCCAGCCGCTCCATGATGCGTGTCATGTGCGCCTTGACCGTGCGCAGCTGTACGCCCAGCCGGTCGGCAATCTGCTTGTTGAGCAGGCCCTCGGCCACCAGCCCCAGCACTTTGTATTGATGTGCGGACAGGCTGGCCAGGCGCGCGGCGAGGTCGGCATCCCTGCTGAACGGCGCTACCCGCGCCACCGGCTCGCGCAACAGCGCCGGGATCCAGCGTTCGCCCTCCAGCACGGACTGCAGCGCGGACTGCAGCTCGTTCAAACCCGAGCTCTTGGGCAGGTAGCCCGCGGCGCCGAGGTCGATGGCGCGCCGGATCACCTGCGGCTCCTCGTTGGCGGAGACGATGATGATCGCCAGGCCCGGCTGCAGCGCACGGATGGTCGCCAGCCCGGCCAGCCCATGGTTGCCCGGCATGTGCAGGTCCAGCAGCATCAGGTCGATCGACTGGTTCTCGATCGCCTCCAGCACGCTGTCCAGTGAATCCGCCTCGCTGATCTGCAGATCGGCGACCGCCTCTTCCGCCGCGCGATGCAGTGCCGCACGGAACAAGGGGTGATCATCGGCGATGAGCAGGGTTGGCATGTCCTGGCGAGATTATCAAATCGGCTGCGCGCGGGAACAGGTACCTAGGTACGCTGGTACAGCAGGAAGGGCTTGATAGTGTGGTGCGGAGAAGGCCGGCGACCGCAACGCCGCCCACGAGGAAATGCCATGTCATCCGCCCCCACTCCCGATGCCCATGCCTATCCACTGCTGATCAAGCAGCTGCTGCTGATGCCGCTGGCGGTGAGTCCTGAACAGGAAGTCGTCTATGGCGACAGGGTCCGATTCGATTACCGCACCCTGCAGGCGCGCATCGGCCAGCTGGCCGGCCTGTTGACCTCGTTGGGCGTCGGCCACGGCGACACGGTGGCGGTGATGGACTGGGACAGCAACCGCTACCTGGAGGCCTACTTCGCGGTTCCGATGATCGGTGCGGTGCTGATGATGGTGAATGTGCGCCTGGCCCCCGAGCAGATCGCGTACACGCTGAACCACAGCGGCGCGCGGGTGATCCTGGCCAACCGCGAGTTCCTGCCGCTGCTGGACGCCATCGACGAGCAGCTGCCGGACCTGCGCACGCGCATCCTGCTGGACGATGCCGGTGGCCCGCTGCCGCCTCGCTTCGCCACCGAGTACGAAGCGGGGTTGCGCGGTGCCACGCCGGTCGTCCGCTTCCCGGACTTCGACGAGAATGCCCGTGCCACGGTGTTCTACACCACCGGAACCACCGGATTGCCCAAGGGGGTCTATTTCAGCCACCGGCAGCTGGTGCTGCATTCGCTGGCGGCGATGGCCGCGCTCGGCGGCGCACCCCGCCAGGGCCGCCTGCATCGTGACGATGTCTACATGCCCATCACCCCGATGTTCCATGTGCACGCGTGGGGCCTACCCTACGTGGCTACCGCGATGGGCATCAGGCAGGTCTATCCGGGGCGCTACCTGCCTGCGAAACTGCTGGCGTTGATCGCCCGCGAAAAGGTGACCTTCTCGCACTGCGTGCCAACCATCCTGCACATGCTGCTGGAGCACCCGGACGCCGCGCAGACCGACCTGGAGGGCTGGAAGGTGATCATCGGCGGTGCCGCGCTGCCCCGTGCCCTGGCGCAGCGCGCACTGGCGCGGGGCATCGACATCTTCGGCGGCTATGGCATGTCCGAGACCTGCCCTCTGCTCACCATCGCCCAGATCGACGTGGACAGCGTGACCGATGCCGACGAGGTGCTGTCACTGCGCACCAAGGCCGGCATTCCGGTGCCGCTGGTGGACCTGCGCATCGTCGACCCGGACATGGGCGATGTCGCCCATGATGGCATCGCCACCGGTGAAGTGGTGGCGCGCGCCCCCTGGCTGACCCAGGGCTACCTGCACGATCCCGAGGCTTCGGCAACGCTGTGGGCGGGCGGCTACCTGCACACCGGCGACATCGGCAACATCGACGAAGCTGGCTACCTGCGTGTCACCGACCGCATCAAGGACGTGATCAAGACCGGGGGCGAATGGATCTCCTCGCTCGCGCTGGAAGACATCATCGCACTGCACCCGGCGGTCAGCGAGGTCGCGGTGATCGGTATCGCCGACACGAAATGGGGCGAGCGGCCATTGCCACTGGTGGTCAGGAAGCCGGGAAGCCATGTGGCCGAAGCGGAGATCATCGAACTGGTCGCGGCGCGCAGCCGTTCCGGAGACATCTCACGCTATGCGATCCCGGAGCGCGTGAGCTTCGTGGATGCAATCGAGCGGACCAGCGTGGGCAAGATCAACAAGAAGAAGCTGCGCGGGCTGCATGATCCGGTCCTTGGCACCGGCGGGCGATGACGGCCTCTGCCGGCACCGCTCAACCGCGCGACGCCCCACCCTGCAGCAGCTGGACCCAGCTCTGGAATCCCTCCAGGAAGCGCTGCAGGCGCTTGCGCGTCGCCGCGTCGAAATCTTCCGCGTCATCGTCGTAGGCGGCCGCTGCTTCGGCCACATAGAGCTGTGGCGAGGCCATGGTCAATGCGCCCATGGCGGTCAGTGTATGGCGCAGCTGCGACTGTGCCAGTTTGGTGCCCCAGCGGCCCGGCGTAGCGCCGATGATCGCCACCGGCTTGGCCGAAAGGACCGTGCGGTACTCGGCATCGTCGCGGGACAGCCAATCGAGCGTGTTCTTGAGTACGCCGGGCAGTGACTGGCTGTACTCCGGCGTGGCGATCAGCACGCCGTCAGCGGCCGCAATGGCCGCGCGCAGGCGCTTGACCCCGGCAGGGCCGGCCGGGTCGGCGGCTTCCAGGTCTTCGTCGAACAGCGGAATATCGGCAATGGTGTCATGCACGGTCAGCAGCAGGCCCGCAGGCGCGGCGCCTGCTGCTGCCCTGACCAGGCGCCGGTTGTAACTGTTGCTGCGCAGGCTGCCGGCAAACGCCAGGATGTTCAGCGGTGGAGGGTTGTCGGACATGCGGGATTCCTCGGATGCGTCGGTGCGGGGTCACGGGGCAGACACCGACAGCACGGGTGGGCCAGGGCCAGACTGGATCTGCAGAGGATCACGGTTCCGGCGGTGTAGTGCCTTCGTCCTTGCTGCTCCCTCTTCCAGGGCGAACAGGGCGCGGCGGGGCGATGCTACTGCACGGGCTGGCTGGCTTCAGTGATGGACACAGGTCGTGCCATGCTGTCGAACGTATTGACCTTCCAGATGTAGCGTACGCCATCCTGCTCGATGACCTTCTGCAACAACGGTATCTGCTTGGCTGCGATGATTCCGCTGGCACGCTGATATGCCGGTCGCCCGGCCAATGCCGGATAGCTGCCGGAAGCGTCAAGCTGATAGCTGAGGGTGGTGGCGCGGCCCGGCTGGACCGAGGAAAGCAGATAGCCTTCGTCCACATTGAATCGATTGCCAAAGGTGTGCCGGGTGGTGACGCCCTCTGCATCCTTGACGTCCACCCACTTCGTGGCCGGCGAATTCGCCTGGCACAGTTCCTTGCTGCCGTCGGCATAGCACCCGTTGGCCGGGCCGTAACTGTAGGCCCACGTATAAGGCTGGTCGATGCCCGGCCCGGTGACTGTCCTGGAAACCAGCGACCACGTGTAGTACCTGGCGGGCGTGTATTCGATCGAGTCGAGGAACCCGCTACCGGTGCTGTCGGGCATATTGCAGCCATAACGCGCCCACGAGCGGCCATGCAGCGTCGGCTCGAAGCGATACTTCGCCACTGCACCACTGGGATGGCGGATCGAACCGGAATGGCCGTAGGTCACCACACCCGGATTCCGGCAGAAACCCCGCTCTGCGGGAACGGCACCGGCACCCATGGTGCCTACGTTGAACCCCGTAGTCTGCCAGTAGGACTGGTCCGGGAAGGTGACCTTGTAGCCACCCACCACGGTACCGTAGGTCCACGTCCTCCCGCCCGCACGGACCGCGCTCACTTCGCTTGGCAGCGTGCTGGGCGATCCAGCCGTCCATTCGAGATCGACGGTGCGGCCATCGTTGGCTGCGATGCGCAGCAACTGCCGTGGATTTGCCGGATCCCACGTGTAGGTCACCGAATTTCCAAACCGGTCTCGGGCACTGGTCGGAAGAATATGGAACTCCTGCCGGAAAAGAACGAACTCGAACTCCGTAACCGAGCCGAAGTTTCCCCGCGAGTATCCCTTCTTGATCAATGGCGGTCCGCTACCAAGGCTGGCCATATGATTGAGCGTATAGGTGATACCGGCAGGCGTCGTGACTTCGAAGCCCTCACCCGCCCCGTCGTCCATGGCGACGCAGCGGATGACATTGCCGCTCTTGGTTCGCATCGGGTAGGCATGGCCTGTACTCGGCACGGGCCATTCGTTGCTTTGCGCGAGTAGATCCTCGTCACCGGTCTCTGGCAGGTAGAGCTGCGTTCCATGCCAGAACTCGTCGGAGTTGAAGTACTCGGTGAATGTCCCCGGCCCTGTCGGCGTCTGTGCCTTCACCGTGACGATCTCGGTTGGAGGCGGGGTGAACTTCGAACAGCGGTTGAGCGGCTCGGCCACCACGTAATTCTTCCATCCACCCTGAGTACTGAACGTCCCATGCACCCTGGGCAGGGCCAGGTCCCACACCCCGAACATGCCCAATCCCTGCCGGCCCTGCGCACCTGCCACCAAGCGCCGCTTGATGCCCACCTCCAGCGCACTGTTGCCCTGCAGGTCGACGTCGGTCTGCAGGAATTCCACCGAGCCGGTAAACAGCCCGATCCTTTCCCCGAACATGTCACCGGTATCCAACTGCAGAATCTGCCCGCGGGCATTCAGCGCCGCCGCGTAGTCCTCCATCACCGTCGAGCCGCGGTTGGCGCTCGACGCAGGCAGGGCCGTCATACACAGCAGCGCAGCTGCCGCGATCCTTGCGTACATGGTGTCCCCCTCGTCGACGAAGCAGAGCTTACTTCGCGCTCGTCGGCACCCGCAAGGATGATTCCCCGCACGTCACAGCGTCCTGACCCGCCCCGGCGGCCCTGGAAACGCCGTTACTCAGATACGCGTCGTGGCCATGAACCGTTCGCGGTCCTGCTGCGTGCGGCGGCGGATCTCCTCCAGCGCCTGGCTTTCGGTCGCCTGCAGCATGGCCTCGAACAGACGCTGGAAGTGATGGCGCATCGCATTGCGCGCGGCCACCGGATCGCGCGCGCGCAGGGCTTCGAAGATCGCCATGTGCTCGTCGGCACGGCTGGCGCCATCATCATGGCAGACCCGTGCATAGACCTCGGTTACCCGCGGCAGTTCGCTGCGCATGCGCCAGATCTGCTGCACGAAGAACTCCACCACCGGGTTACCGGAAAGCCGTGCGATGGCCAGGTGGAAACGGCGGTCGTACTCGCCGGCTTCCGCGTCGCTCAGGTCGCGACGGCACAGCGCTTCGGCCAGCGCCTGCAGCTCGGCAATGCCGGCATCATCCAGATTGCTTGCCGCCAGAGCGGCGGCCTCGGCCTCGAATACCGCGCGGGCAGCGGTGAGGTCGAAGGCGCTGACATCCGGCAGCCCGCCGGGCGCCTGCGTCGGGCGCGGCTTCACATGCACGCCCGAACCGATGCGGATCGCAATCCAGCCCTGTGCTTCCAGGGCGATCTCGGCTTCGCGGATGGTGACCCGGCTGACTCCGAACCGTTCGGCCAGTTCACGCTCGCCCGGCAGCCGCGAGCCCGGCGGAAATTCGCCGTCCTCGATCAGCTTGCGGAGCTTGGCAGCGATGGTCTGGTAAAGGCGGTTGGCGGACATGCGGCTGACCCTTGGCGATTCCTTCCCGGTCCCTGCCCTGCCACCGCGGCCGGCAAGGGTCCGGTTGGAGCGACGGCGCGACCACTGGCCGCGCCGCCCTGTTCAGAACTTGTATCGTACACCGAAATACGCACGCCGCCCGTAGGTCACCACTTCGCGGAAGTTCCCATAAAGCGGCTGGTAGGCCACGCGCGGCTCGTTGGTCAGGTTCATCAACTCCAGCGACAGCGACAACCGCTTGTTCACCCGGTAGCGCAGGCGCAGGTCCACGCTGGTGTTGTCATCGTAGTAGCGGTTCTGCTGTGCGGTGTTGCCGGTGAAGTCCTGGTAGTAGTGCGAGCGGAACTTGCCGATGGCCTGGATGTTGAAGCGCCCGACGTCCCAGTAGATCGAGCCGGACAGGACGTGCCGCGAGAAGCCGCTGAGGCCCGCCGGCGGCACGATCGCCGGAATGATCGTGCCGTCACTGGCCAGCTGCTCGCCCAGTCGCGAGTCCTGGGTCCGGTAGTCGGCATCGGCGTAGTTGTAACTGACCTTGAAGCCCAGTCCGTCGAACGGCTTGGGCAGGTACGACAGTCGATGGGTGGCGGTCAGCTCGAAGCCGGTCAGCGTGCTGTCCTCGTCGGTGGTTACCTGCTGGCGTACCGGCACGGTCACGCTCTGGCCGTCGATGGTGTAGGTCTCCGGCACCAGCGCAGTGGCGGTGCCGCCGTTGAACTGCTTCCAGTACACCGCGCCGGCCAGCATCGTGTCCGGGTTCGGGTACCACTCCAGTGACAGGTCGCCGTTCCAGGACATCAGCGGCTGCGCGGCGGGGTTGCCGCTGGCGCTGATGTCATCCAGCGCGTCGGCCAGATTGCCGTAGGTGGCATCACTGCTCACGTTGATGGTGCGCCCGGCACCCAGCGCGGCGATGTCCGGCCGTGACATCGCGCGGTATGCACCGACCCGCAGCAGCACGTCCGGGCGCAGTTCGAAGGCCGCGTTGAGGCTGGGCAGCAGCTTGTCGTTGCCCGCCTTGAACACCTGCGTGCTGTACGCACCGGTGGGTTGCAGGCGGATCGTGCCGTCACCATTGTCCTCGATACGCAGCCCGGTACGCACGCCTTCGGAGCGAACGTCGGTCTTGACCCAGCGCAGGCCGAGGTTGCCGGTCACCGGCAAGCCGAACAGGCTGCTGCTGAACTCCCCCATCAGATAGAGCGCGCGTGTCTTCTCGGTGATATCGACATTGTTCGGATCCTGGAAACCCGGATCCAACCCACTGTCGAGGCTGCCACGGAACGACTGGTACAGGCAGTTCGGATCGAAGTACGCCCACGAGGAGATCGTGTTGCCGCTGGCGGCATCCATGAAGTCATCCTGCGGGAACGGCGCGCGGCAGGCCCGGTTGGCGGCGATGATCTTCGCCTTGTCGGCCGCCACGCGCTGGTCGTAGTCGGTTACCAGGGTGTTGTCGCGCAGACGGTAGTCAGCCTGGCTGGCACGCACGCCACCCTTGATGCGGGTAAAGAAACCGGACTCGGGCATGAAGCTGGCATCGAAGCGGCCGGCCTTGATCCTGTGGTCGTTCTCCGTTGCGCTGGAGGTGACGCGCGCCGCGCCGGTGTAGGCGTCCCAGTTGTTGGGGTCGAAGTTCGGCGCCAGCGCGACACTGGGTACTTCGCCGTGCCAGTCCCAGTCATAGTCCACGTAGCCGGTGGCACCACTGCTGATGCCCGGCACGATGGCATTGTTGACGTCGCGCTGGTTGGCACGAAGGCGGGTCATGCGCTCGCTGTCGAGGCGATTGGTGTGCGAGTACGAAAGATCGGTGGACAGTTCCCAGGCCGGGGTCGGTCGCAGGATCAGGTTCAGGCCACCCCCGGTGTACTCCTCGCCACGCCAGTAGCGGTTTGAAGTGGAATCAATCGAGGTGCTGCCATGCAGGTGGCGCACGATGCCGTCCTCGTCCACCTCGCGCCGGGTGATGCCACGGCGGGCGTTGGACAGGCTCAGGTCGCTGCGGTTCTCGTACCAGTTGCGCTCGGTGTGTTCGAAGTCGAGGTTCACTTCAACCACGTCATTGGGCCGCCACTGCAATGCGGCGAACTCGCTCTGCCGGTCGTTGCGCTCCTGCTTGAGCCGGTAGATGCGGCTGCTTGGCACCAGGTAGTACGGCGCGCCGTTGGCGATGGCCTGCGCGGACACTTCATTGCAGTTGGCATTGCCCACGTTCTGCGTGCCATCGCAGGCATACCAGGTGGAACCGCTGGTGATGCTCTCTTCCGGGTCGGTGCCGTCCAGGCGCTGGAAGCCCAGCGAGATGCCCAGCTTCTGCCCGTTGCCGAACTCGAACTGGTCGATGTAGCTGGCGGTGCCGCGATAGCCGATGCCTTCGTCGTCGCGGTACTTCTTGTCATACTCGGCCCAGCTGCCGCGCAGGTCCAGCTGCGCCGCACGCTTGCCGTACTCCAGTGGGCGCACTGTTTCCAGGCCGATGGTGCCAGCCACGCCGCCTTCGATGATGTCGGCGCGCTGGGTCTTGTAGATGGCCACCGTATTGATCAGCTCGGCGGGGAACATGTTGAAGTTCACCGAGCGGTCGCCGCTGCCGTTGGTGATCTCGCGGCCATTGAAGTTGGTGCTGCTGAGGAAGGCGCCCAGGCCACGGATGGAGATTTCCGAGGCGCCGGTCTTGTCGCGGGTCGAAGCGGCGCCGGTCAGGGTCTCGATCGCATCGGCCAGCGAAGGCGCCGGCAAGTCGCCGATGTCATCGGCCGAGAGCACGTCGGCAATGACCGTGTCATCGCGCTTCCTGTTGATCGAACTCTGCATCGATTCGCGGATGCCGGTGACCTGCACCTGGTCCAGCGTGGTGGGATCCTGCCCTGCCGCGTCCTTGCCGGATTGCGCCTGGGCCGTGGGCAGCCCCGCCAGCACGGCGAGCAGCGCCACGATCAGGGGTGTGGGGGACAACGAGTTGCTGTGCACTGCTCCGGCGGGTCGCCGCATGGTTTCCTCCTCCCAAAGGATCGCCTGCATGCCAGGCGTGGGACGCAGCTTCGGCACGGCGACATGAAAATGTCAACCAATTGGTATGCGATTGTTCAAATGCCTTTGATCCATACCACTTGATCGCAATTTAATGTGCTCATGCAGCATGACTTTGCGCGAAAGCTGGCTTACAACAGACCCGAAAGTGGTATGCAGGCCCACCCTGAAACGACGGACCGGCCGTCCCTGGAAGGATTTCATGCGCATTCACTCGCTGGCGCGTCACCGATCCAATGATTCATGGCTGTTTTGCCTGACCACTGGTCTGGCAATGTGCCTGACCACTTCAGCAGCAAGTGCAGCCAGCTGGCTCGTCCACGATGTCGCGGAGTTCACTACCGCCGCCTCGGCGCTGCAGCCTGGCGATGAGATCGTGCTGGCTGACGGCACCTGGACCGATGCCCGGCTGCTGCTTAAGGGTCAGGGCACGGCAGCCGCACCGATCGTGCTGCGCGCGCAGACCGCCGGCAAGGTCGTCCTCAGCGGACGCTCGGACCTGCGCCTGGCCGGGAACTACCTGCAGGTGTCCAACCTGGTGTTCCGCAACGGCCATGCGCCGGGTGATGCGGTGGTGGCGTTCCGCGAGTCGAGCAAGGCAGTCGCCAGCAACAGCCGCGTCACCGGCCTGGTGATCGATGACTACACCAACCCGGATGCCAGCGACCAGGACTACTGGGTATCGCTGTATGGCAGCAACAACCGGTTGGATCACAGCCAGTTGCGCGGCAAGACCAACGCCGGGCCGACCGTGGTGGTCGTGCGCGATGCCACCCAGGGCCTGGACAACCAGCACCGTATCGACCACAACTGGTTCGGGCCGCGCCCGGCGCTGGGCGTCAACGGGGGCGAAACGATCCGCGTCGGCACCAGCGACAGCTCACTGAGCGATTCCAACAGCACGGTGGAGAACAACTGGTTCGAAGGCTGCGACGGCGAGACTGAGATCATCAGCAACAAGTCCGGCGGCAACACCTACCGCGGCAACGTGTTCTACCGTTCGGCCGGCGCGTTGACCCTGCGCCATGGCAACGGCAACCGGGTGATCGACAACGTCTTCCTCGGCGATGACAAGGCCGGCACCGGCGGCGTACGCATCATCAACGCCGACCAGACCGTCAGCAACAACTACTTCGAGCGGCTGGCCGGGTCCAGCAACCGCTCGGCACTGGCGGTGATGGATGCGCAGGCCAGTCCTCCGCTGTCCGGCTATGCGCCGGTGGTGAATGCCACGATCAATCGCAACACCTTCGTGGACGTGGCGAAGATCAGTTTCGGCGTCGGCCACGATGAAGCCAAAGGCATCGTGGTCGCCGCCAGCAGCAGCCGCTTCACCGGCAACCTGATCGTCAACCGCAGCAGCAGGAACCCGCCGAATGCCGCCAGTTCGCTGGCCGGCATCGACTTCAGCGGCAACGTGCAGTCGCCGGCAGCCAGCACCGTGTTCCCGGGTGGCGTAGAGGGCCGTGGCGTCAGCCTGCAGCAGGCTGCCAGCGGATTGTGGGTGGCCGCGCCTGCCCTGCCCGCCGTGGGCGCCGATCCTGCCCTGGCGATGACCGCGCGCGAGGCGACCGGCGTCGCCTGGTATCCCAAGGTGGGCGAAGTTGCCCTGTCACGCACCCGCAATGGAGTTGATCGATGAGGTTGCAGCCGCTGTTCGTCTCCCTGGCCTTGACCTGTCCCGTTGCCTTGATGCCGGCCCCGCTGCTGGCGGCTCCGGCCACCGTCGCGCGACAGGCCGAAGCCGCACCGGTGTTGGTCACCGCCGCACAGTGGCAGCAGATGGCCAGTGAAGGCAGCCGCTACCCGTGGTTCGCCAAGGAGCAGGCGCGCACCGAGGCAACGCTGAAGAAGATGATGAAGGCCGGTATCGACGTGCCGGTGCCCAGGGACAAAGGCGGCGGGCGCACGCATGAACAGCACAAGCGCAACTACCAGGCACTGTTGGCGGCGGGCACGCTGTACCGGTTGACCGGCGACAGGGCCTACGTGGACTACGCGCGCGACATGCTGCTGCAGTATGCCAAGCTGTACCCGACGCTCGGCCCGCACCCGGAAGGCAGGGGCCAGATTCCCGGCCGCGTGTTCTGGCAGGTGCTCAACGATTCGGTATGGCTGGTCAACGCCATCCAGGGCTATGACGCGATCCGTGACGTGCTGTCCGCCGAGGACCGCAACACCATCGAATCGAAGGTGTTCCGGCCGATGGCCGAGTTCCTCGTCAGCGAGCCGAAGAACTACGACCAGATCCATAACCACGCCACGTGGGCGGTGGCCGCCACCGGCATGACCGGCTACGTGCTGCGCGACCAGGAACTGGTGGAGAAGTCCCTGCGCGGCAGCCAGAAGGACGACAAGTTCGGCTTCCTGCGGCAGATCGACCTGCTGTTCTCGCCCGATGGCTACTACGAGGAAGGCCCCTACTACCAGCGCTATGCACTGGCGCCGTTCCTGCTGTTCGCCAACGCCATCGAACGCAATGAGCCGCAGCGGAAGATCTTCGCGCGTCGCGATGGCGTGCTGCTGAAGGCGGTGGATGTGCTGGTGCAGTCCAGCTATGGCGGCCTGTTCTTCCCGATCAACGATGCGATCCTGGACAAGGGCATCGACACCGAAGAGCTGGTGGCCGGCATCGGCATCGCCTATGCGCGCACCGGTGATGACCGCCTGCTGTCGGTGGCCGAGCAGCAGAAGCGCCTGCTGTTGTCACCCGAAGGCCTGCAGGTGGCGCAGGCACTGGCCGCCAACAAGGCCAAGCCCTTCGACTACCGCCCGATGCTGCTGCGCGACGGCCCCGACGGCGACCGCGGCGGCCTGGCGATCCTGCGCATGAACGGCGAACGCGGCCAGGCACTGGTGCAGAAGGACACGATGCAGGGCATGGGCCACGGCCACTTCGACAAGCTCAACTGGCTGTTCTACGACAACGGCAACCCGGTGGTGACCGATTACGGCGCCGCCCGCTTCCTCAACGTGGAAGCCAAGCGCGGTGGCATCTACCTGGCCGAGAACCGCAGCTGGGCCAAGCAGACCGTGGCCCACAACACCCTGGTGGTGGACGAGCAGAGCCACTTCAACGGCGACTGGAAGCGTGGCGAGGCGCATGCCCCGCAGGTGCGCTTCTTCCAGGCCGACGCCGATACCCAGATTGCCTCGGCAACGATGCGCGATGCCTATCCCGGCGTGGCGTTCACCCGCACCCAGGCGCTGCTGCGCCACCCGGACCTGGGCCTGCCGGTGGTGCTGGACCTGCTGCAGGTGCACGGCGACAAGGCCGCGCGCTACGACCTGCCGCTGCACTTCAACGGCCACATCGTCACCACCGGCTTCGAGGCCGAGCACTTCCCCAGCCAGCGCCCGGTGCTGGGGAAGGACAACGGCTACCAGCACCTGTGGCTTGATGCACGCAGCAAACCCGGCAGCGAGCCGCGGTCGCTGGCGTGGCTGCTGGACGGGCGCTTCTACACCTACCGCTTCGGCAGCAGTGCGCCGGCGCAGGCGCTGCTGGTGGAAAGCGGCGCGAACGATCCGGAATTCAACCTGCGCCGCGAGCCTGCCCTGCTGCAGCGCGTGGACGGCCACAAGGACGTCACCTTCTTCAGCGTGCTGGAGCCGCATGGCGAGTACAACGGCACCGCCGAGTACGTGCACGGCGCCGACAGCCGCATCAGGGAGATCGTGCGTACCCGCGGCAGCGATGCCGAGGTGATCGAGCTGCGCCTGGCCAGCGGTGCACGCATCGCCCTGGGCGTGGCCGACGACAGCAGCGCCAAGGGCGAGCACAGCGTGAGCGTGGACGGCCATGCCTACCGCTGGAGCGGCAGCCACGCACGCATGGACCGCAGCAAGGGTGACGGCAAATGAACGGCCCTGCGGTGGTGGCCAAGCTGCGCAAGATGCCGGTGCGTTCAGCCGTGCGCTGGCTGATCGTGGGCCTGATTGCCGTGGCCACGGTCATCAACTACATCGACCGCAACGCACTGGCGGTGATGTGGCCGGAAATCGCCAGGGAAGTGGGCGCGACCAAGGATGACTACGCCCTGCTGGTGACGGTGTTCATGCTGTTCTACGCCGCCGGCCAGTTCCTGTTCGGCCGCCTGTTCGACATGATCGGCACGCGCCTGGGTTTCGCCCTGTCGATCAGCGTGTGGTCGATCTCCATCGCCCTGCACTCGATCACCCATTCGATGCTGTCCTTCAGCCTGGTGCGGGCGATGCTCGGCATCAGCGAAGCAGGCGCGTGGCCGGGCGCGGTGAAGGCCAATGCCGAGTGGTTCCCGGCGCGCGAGCGCGCATTGGCGCAAGGCGTGTTCAACGCCGGCGCGTCGATCGGCGCGATCGTGTCCGCACCGGCCATCGCCGGCTTGTACCTGTGGCTGGGCTGGCGCGGCACCTTCGTGCTGGTCGGTGCAATCGGTTTCCTGTGGCTGCTGCCATGGCTGTTTGTCTACCGCGCCGGCCCGGACAAGCACCCGTGGGTGAGCGATGCCGAGCGCCGGCTGATCCAGGAAGACCAGGCCGGGCAACAGGCGGTGGTGGCGCCGAAGGCCAGCGTTCGTGAGCTGCTGGCCCACCGGCAGAGCTGGGGCATGCTCGCCTGCCGCTTCCTGCTGGACCCGATCTGGTGGCTGTTCGTGTCCTGGCTGCCGATCTACCTGGCTGAAACCTTCGGCTTCGACATCAAGCAGATCGGCCTGTTCGCCTGGGTTCCGTTTGTCGGCGCGATGCTGGGCAGCCTGAGTGGTGGCTGGTTGTCCGGGCGCCTGATACGCGCCGGGCACAGCGTGGACCGCGCCCGCAAGCTGTCCATAACGCTGGGCTGCGTGGTCATGGCTCCTGCCCTGCTGGGTGCCGTGCTGGCCAACCAGCCGCTGCTGGCGGTGCTGGCAATCGCTGCGGTGCTGTTCGGCTTCCAGGTGGCCATCGGCAACATCCAGACCCTGCCGGGCGACCTGTTCGACGGCCGCTCGGTGGGCACGCTGGCAGGCCTGGGTGGCCTGGCCGCCGTGGCCGGCACCTTGATCACCACCTGGCTGGTGCCGGTGCTGACCCGCCACTCCTATGCCCCGATCTTCATCCTCGTTGCCGCCCTGGCGCCGCTGTCGCTGGCCGCGCTGTGGTGGTGGACCGGCCCTATCCGGAAGCTCGACCGCCGCGGCGGTTGAGCCCACGTTTTTCATTCCCCCGCAAACCAAGGAGTTTTCCGCATGTCGTTCCAGGACAAGGTGGCCATTGTCACCGGCGGTGGCCGCGATATCGGTCGCGCCGTTTCGATCAAGCTGGCTGCCGCCGGTGCACGCGTCTGCATCAACTACGCCAATGACGAGGCCAGTGCCCAGGAAACGCTGGCACGGATCCAGGCGGCCGGTGGCCAGGCCATCGTGCATCGCGCCGACGTCACCGATGCCACGGCCGTCGCCGGCCTGGTCGCTGCGGCACAGGCCGCGTTCGGCGAGCGCATCGACCTGCTGGTGAACGTGGCCGGTGGCATGGTGCAGCGCCGGCCGCTGGCCGACATCGACCCGGTGTTCTTCCACACCGTGATGGACCTGAACCTGACCTCGACCTACCTCACCACCCACGCGGTGGTGCCGCACATGCGCGAAGGCGCGGCCATCGTCAACTTCGCCTCGCAGGCAGGTCGTGATGGCGGCGGCCCGGGCGCATCGATCTACGCCACCGCCAAGGCGGCGGTGATGACCTTCACCCGCGCCATGGCCAAGGAGCTGGGGCCGAAGGGTATCCGGGTGAACGCGCTGTGCTGCGGCATGATCGCCACCCGCTTCCACGATGAATTCACCAAGCCGGAAGTACGCACGGCCGTTGCCGGCGCCACCCCGTTGCGCCGCCAGGGCGCGCCGGACGAAGCCGCCGACGCTGCGGTGTTCCTGGCCTCGGATGCGGCGGCGTTCATCACCGGCGCGAATCTGGACGTCAACGGCGGCACCTACTTCTCCTGACACCTGACCGGACTCCTGCCCATGCAGCGCTGGACACTTCTGTTTTCATTGACGCTCTGCTCCGCCATGACGGCGCCCGCTGCGTGGGCCGCACCCGTGTGGGTCACTGCCTGGACGGCCGCGCCCGCGCCCGACCGCAAGGACGGAACGTCCGATGCGCCGCTACAGTTCGCCGCACAGACCGTGCGCCAGGACATGCGTATCGGCAGCCGTGGCGATGCGCTGCGGCTGCGCATCAGCAACGAGCTCGGCACGGCGCCCTTGCGGGTCGAGGACCTGCGTGTGGGAGTGAAGAACGGCAAGGCCGCACCGCTGCGGGTAACGGTGGATGGCCGCGCGGTCATCGAGGTGCCGGTCGGAGCCGCGCTGCTGAGCGACCCGGTGCGGATGCCGGTGGCGGCGCTGCAGGAGATCAGCGTGAGTGCCTATTTCCCGCAGCCCACCCGCCCCGCCGTGCGCCGCACCGAGCTGCGGGTCGCAGATGGCAGGCAGACAGCCGTCGCCGACAGCGTGCGGCTGAGCTACCAGCAGAACGTGTTCTCGGCAGTGATGGTGCAGCGTGATGATCGTCCCCAGGTAATCGTGGCGCTGGGCGATTCCATCACGGAAGGCGCCACCGCACGCCGCGGCACCTTCAACCAGTGGCCGGAGCGGTTGGCGCAGCGCCTGCAGCAGGCCTGCCCGAACCGGTTCGTGGTGCTCAACCAGGGCATCAGCGGCAACAAGCTGCTTGACCATGGCCGCAGCCACAGTGCGCTGTCACGATTGGATCGCGATGTGATCGCGGTGGCCGACGCCGATCAGGTGATCCTGTTCGAAGGCATCAATGACATCCGCCACGGCGGTGGCGCGCAGCCGCTGCCTGGACGCAATGCGGCGGACATGCTGCTGGGCTATCAACAGGTTGCGGCGCGGCTGCATGCGCACGGCATCCGCGCCTGGCTGGGTACGTTGACCCCGTTCGGCGGTTCCGAGCGCTACGAGCCCGTGTCCGCCGCCACCCGCACCACGATCAACCAGTGGGCACGCGGCGGCAACAGCGGCTTCGACGGCATCATCGATTTCGATGCCGCGCTGCGTGACCCGAAGGCAGCCGAATCGCTGCCCAACGAGATCACCCGCGACCATCTGCATCCCAACGACGAAGGCTACCGGCGCATGGCCGATGCCATCGATCTGCGCATGCTGGGCTGCACTACCCCCGAGTGAGAGAGAACCGATGAGCCACGTCGTTTGTTTCGGTGAGTTGCTGCTGCGCCTGGGCGCACCCGGTCGTGAACTACTGCTGCAGACGCCGCAGCTGCAGGTCCATGTGGGAGGCGCCGAGGCCAATGTGGCGGTCTCGCTGACCAGCCTGGGCCACGATGTGCAGATGGTCAGCACGGTACCCGGTAACGCGCTGGGCCGGCATGCTGTGGCCGAGCTGCGGCGGCATGGCGTGGGCGTGGGCGCCGTGCGTGAAGTGGAGGGTGACCGCATGGGCCTGTACTTCCTGGCGACCGGGGCGGTGCAGCGCGCCAGTGAAGTGGTGTATGACCGGGCCGGCTCTGCATTCGCAAACAGCAATGCCAGTGACCATGCGTGGCCCGCCCTGCTGTCCGGCGCGCACCTGCTGCATGTCTCGGGCGTCAGTCCGGCGCTGGGCGCCAACGTGGCCGAGTCGGTGCTGGGTGCCGTGCGTACGGCTCGCGCGGCCGGTGTCCAGGTGTCCTTCGACGGCAATTATCGTCCCTCACTGTGGCGACGCTGGGATGGCGACGCAGCGGCGATCCTGCGCGAGGTCTTCGCCGAGGCCGACATTGTCTTTGCCGATCATCGGGACATCGAACTGGTGCTGGGGCTGCACTTCGCGCAGGACGATGCGATCGCCCGAACCGAGGCCGCTGCGGCCGCTGCCTTTGCCGCGTTCCCGCACCTGCGGTGGCTGTCCTGCACCCAGCGCGAGGTGATCAGCGCCGACCATCACGTGCTCGGTGCGCTGCTGCTGGGACGCGATGGAACCCGCGCGCAGGCTGCTCCGAGGCCGCTGCCCGGCATCGTTGATCGCATCGGCGGTGGCGATGCCTTTGCCGCCGGCATCCTGCACGGATTGCTGTCCGGTCTGGACGCAGAAAGCACCGTCCGCTTCGGACTGGCCGCGGGCGCGTTGAAGCACGCCATTCCCGGCGACTTCAGCCCTGCCCGCGAAGCTGAAGTCCGGGCACTGATGGAGAGCCACCCGTTCGACGTTCGTCGCTGATCTCCCCCCGGGAGAATCCCGCTAGAATCCAACGGGCGCTGGAATCGCGCAGGAATCGCCCATGGATTACACCGGATACACGCGCAAGTTTCCCAACAACCGCCCACTGAATGCGTTTGATCGCGAGCACCGCCTGCTGCAGAAGAAGCGGCTGGATGTCGTGCCGTTGGCGCAGCTGTGCGTGGTGAAGATGAATTCGAACGGCCTGGTTTCGGTGGATCGCTGGTTCGCCGCGCGTGGCTTTGCAGCCCTGCTGGGCGCGATCGGCATTGCCTTCGGGCTGGGCGGCATGCTAATGCTGCTCTGGTTGCTGATCGTGAACAGGCTGCCCAACGAAAACGGCCTGTGGGAGGCGATATTCATCGGCATGGCGATGCTGGCCGCCTTCACTGCAGCGAGCATCTGGGTGGCTTGCCTCGAGCTGTTCCGCTGGACCTACTATCCGATCGCACTCGATCGCAAGCACCGGCAGATACACGTGTTCCGGCTGGATGGCACCACCCTCAGCGTGCCCTGGGACCAGGTCTATTTCACGCTTGGCCGCGGAACCGGAACCTTCGGATGGTACAACTGGGATGTCCGCGGACTGATCCTGGACGCGGATGGCGTCACAGTACGGGAGACGTTCGCGTTCTGCATCGCGACCTCTCGCATCGAGAACGCACATGCCCACTGGGAGTTCCTGCGGCGCTACATGGAAGAAGGACCGGCAGCCGTCGTGGACGCGGTGCACTACTGCATGCCGCTGGACGGCAAGCACGAGAGCTTCGCGTCCGGCAAGGAGCGCATCTTCGCCGAAGACGCGCAGCTCCCGGGTTTCATGTGGCTCACGATGCTGCCACTCAACTACCTGCACACGATCATGCGCTGGGTGGTGATGCAGACCAGCAGGATTCCGCGGTTTCCACCGGACATCGAGGCGCGCTTGACACCGGACGCTGGTGATCCCTGTGTCCGCGACGCTTCGATGAATCCACCGGACCTGCGCTGACCCAGCGTTGCGTCCGGCAACAGCACGTGGGAATCCCGCGTCACGGGCAAGCGCGTCCTCATAGCGCCAGCAGCCACGCTTC
Organism: Stenotrophomonas sp. YJH_SMC_64; assembly: GCF_059371375.1. Classification (NCBI taxonomy): domain Bacteria; kingdom Pseudomonadati; phylum Pseudomonadota; class Gammaproteobacteria; order Lysobacterales; family Lysobacteraceae; genus Stenotrophomonas; species Stenotrophomonas sp. YJH_SMC_64. Next base: position 154,037 of record NZ_JCAFUN010000009.1, read on the forward strand.
CAGTGCGCGTGTGTCCCGCATGTCGCCGTCATAGCGACGATCCGGAACATGCGGTTCATTGGAACCGCGCACCCGGCCTCGGAAAACCTTCATCGGTACGGAAATCCTGGCCAGGCCGCTCGGCAGCCGCTCCGGCCTGACATCCATGTAGAGGCTGTCGGCCGAAGTCTCGACGCCGACCTGCATCGCGCCCAGCCGTTTCCACAGATCCAGTGCATCGAGGCAGGCCGAGCCGCAGGAGGCATCGGCCACGATCACCACCCTGCCCGTGTGTCCGGATCCGGCCTGCTCTACCTGCGATACCGCGGCGGCCGGATCATTGGCCGGTTCCCGCCAAAATGGCTGGCCTTGCTCTCTTGCCTGCGCCATCCCTTCGGTCACGGACTGCAGCATGTGTAGCAACGCCGGTGATGCGTCAGGTGCCTGCTTCAGTTTCTCCAGAAAGCCACGCAGCTGTGCGATGTTGGGCTCGGACGCCCGCCACTCCACCCAGCTGTCGTCACGCACTGCGTCCACGGCCTCGCGCCCCCAGATCAACCGCGCCAGCTCGATGCTCCAGTGCGACGCACCACCGCTGTTACCGCGCACATCGAGCACAACCCATGGCGCCTGCCGCAACGCATCAGCCACCGGGGTGAGTTGCTGCAGCATCCGGGTCAGCTCCTTGAAATTGGCCGCAGTGGGATCGGCATTGAAGCTGCTTGTGGTGATCCAGTAGCCGCCATTGGGCATCGTGTGCCAGCCATTGGCCGGTCGGAAGCTGCGCCGGGTGTCGGCCAGCCGCTCCTTGCGCTGTGCGGCCTGCAGCGGCTGCCACTGCAGTGCATAGGATTTCTCGCGTCCGTCCACCAGGAAAACGCAGGTGCGCAGTGCCGGCACGTAAGGATTGCCCTGCTCCAGCAATACCTCACCGCCGCCGTGGATGCGGCTCGCCTGCAGGTTCCAGCGCCCGCTGAAGTCCCCGATCCTGCGCGCAGCCAGCGTCTGTGCATCGATGCCATCACAGGACAGCAATCGTGCTCCAAGTGGCGGATAGCCTGGGCCACCGTCCACGGTCACGACCACCTGCGTGTCGCCATCGAAGCCGGTCAGGAAGCCGGGCCACCGCGTTGGCAGCTCGGGAGCCCCGGCAAGCGCATTGAGGCTGACATGACCATCGTTGAAAGAGGCTGCATAGCCCTTCATGGCCCACCAGTAGCCCGCGAAACTCTTCGCCTTTCCAACGCGGGAGCGTGCCAGTGCCAGGGCAGCGTCCAGCTGGGCGCCGAATCCGGGGTTCTGCCGATCAACGGCCCCGGGATGGCTGCCGCGCATCGCCGCATCGGCAGCCTCCAGATCCTTCTGCAGCGTACTCGGCCAGTCGATCGGCGCGTCCTGCGTGGCAGGTGCAGCCAGCACTGCACCCAGCAACAGCCATGCAATGGCCATGGATTCATCCCTCTACCGGACCGACCTGCAGTCTCGCAGCTTTCCGCGCTGGCGTACCGTGCCCGCCGCAACGGGCACGGCGCCACATCAATGCAGCGGCACCTTCAATACCGACGGCGCGTTCGCCGGTGAACTGAAGCTCACCGTGCCACCCAACTGGCTGATGCCCGCATAGCGCAGATCCACGGTATCAACCACCAGGGTCAGGCGGCTGCCGGCTGGAAGGTTCCAGCTGCTCGCTTCCAGCCGCAGGTCGAGCGTCTTCGGCTGGCCCGGCGTGGCACCGCGCAGCGTGTACGGCTTGTGGCTGATCAGCTGGCCGTTGCCCAGCACATCCTCGGCGTACAGGTAGGCATACAGCGTGGTATTGGCGCGGCTGGGCGTGACCGTCAGGCGCACTTCCGGCGTACCGTCCAGCCGTTTGGCGCTCCACTGGATCGGCCCCTGCCAGACGCCGGCAGCACTGCGGCCAACAAACGGCACGTAGGCACCCGGCGGCAGATTGATCATCTGCAGCGCGCCGGAGGCCATCGCCACGCCGGAACTGGCTGCGGTCAGCAGCCCGCTGCCGATGCGATAGTTCCAGCCAGTATTGCTGCCATTCTCGACCAGGCCACCGGTCGGCAGCAGCAGGCCAGAGGGTGCGGTCAGGCCGTAGCTGACCGCACCCTTGCTGGTCGCCTGCCAGTCCGGGTAACTGCTCCAGCTGCCCTTCTGTGACTTCAGCTGCACCGCCGGCTGGCGGTCGATGCCGTTGGCCGCCGCCTTCAGATAGTGATCGAACCAGTCGCCCACCTGGTCATAGACTTCATTGGGGATGCCCAGTGCACCGAACGCTTCGTTGAGCGCGTGGTCGCCGTGGCGCAGCTGCAGCTGCTTCGGGCCCTTCAGCCGGTTGAAGAAGTCAACCAGCTGGCCCGGCGGGAACAGGCTGTCGTTGAAGGCGTTGGCCAGGAACACCGCCGGCTGGTTGGCGTTGATCTCGTCGATGCTGGCCGCAGGACTGCGTTGCGCCGCCACCGGTAGCAGCGAATCCACCGCGCCCTGGTAGTTGCCGACCAGCACATTGCGGTTGATCGTGGCCAGCTCCGAGCCGGCACGTCCGGTCACCAGCCCGGCCGCCACCAGCAGGGCGATGCCCTGCGCGCTCGGGGTATCGTTGCTGTACAGCGAGGCCTGCAGATCGGCCCAGCCACTGAGCGCTGCCACGGCCTTGATGCGCGGATCGCGTGCCGCCGCCAGCAGGCTGGTGCCCGCACCGTAGGAGATGCCCGAAACGCCGATCCGGGCCGGGTCGGCGCGGGTGTTGTCCAGCGCCCAATCGATCAGGGCGCTGACATCTTCGACCGTGGCTGGGCCGGCGATGTCGATGCTGCCGCCGGATTCCCAGAAGCCACGCGAGCTGTAGCTGATCACCACATAGCCGCGCCGAGCCAGCGACTGCGCCACCCCCACGTACTCCACGCTGGGCACCGCCCAGCTGCTGGGCATCACCAGCAGCGGATAGCGCCCGCTGCCCGCGTCCTGCGGTTCGATGACGAAGGCCCCGAGAGGCGTTCCATCCCAGCCGGGAATGGTGCGGTGGGTGGTCTTGACCGTGGCGGCCCAGGCGGTCGGCGCCAGGCCGGTCAGCAGGATCAACAGCAGCAATACCTTGCGCATCGTCGTCTCTCCCCGTCGGTGGTGGTGCAACGGGTTGGACCGTACCAGTGCGAATGGTGGGTGGCACCTTGCGACGCAGCATGACGTTTGCTGCGTTGCCGGCCCGTGGGATCGATGCTATTAGAGCTCGGTCTCAAGGATGAATGGACGTCATGGGGTCACGCTTCCTGCTGCTTGCTGTACTGGCGCTATGTGCGCAACCAACCGTGATGGCCAACGAACGGGAGCTCTCCGACGCGGCGGCCCGGGAGGTCTTCCTGCACGCAGAACAACTCTGCAACGGAGACCAGGGCCGACTGTGGGGGCACTCCCTGTGCGGGCCGATGATGCTGGTTGATCCAGGGAGCCGTCAGGTCATCGCCTCGCACGCAGACGTACAGGGGGCGCTGAAGGCAAGCGGTAACGTGTTCGCAGGCCAGCTTCCGGCCGATGCGATCGTCGCCAATACCGCCGTGGACTGGTCCGGCACACGCTGGACGCAGCTGCTCTGGCCATTGCCGCAGGACGCGTCCCGGCGCAGTACCCTGCTGGCTCACGAAATGTTCCATCGCCTGCAACCGGCGTTGCCCATCATCGCGCCGACCGAGGGCGGAAACGAACACCTCGACACGCTTGAAGGACGCTACTGGCTGCAACTGGAATGGCGCGCACTGGCGGATGCGCTTGCGGCCACCGATGCAGTGGCGCAGCACACTGCGATGATGGATGCGCTTGCATTCCGCGCCGAACGCCACCACCAGTTCCCTGCGGCCGCGCAGGACGAAGCCGCGCTGGAATTGAACGAGGGCCTGGCTGAATACACCGGCGTGGTCGTCGGCAACCCGTCACCCGCGACACGCGTCCAGGCGGCGCTGCATGACCTCCGGGCGCACGTTGCTGATCGCAGCTTCGTCCGCTCTTTCGCCTACGCCACCGGCCCGGCCTATGGCCTGCTGCTGGACCAGGCGGCCCCCGGTTGGCGCAGCGATCTCGCCCACCACGCCCGGGATCTCGGCACGCGCCTGGCCGAAGCGACCGGTGCACCTCCACAGACGGACGTTACCGCACTGCGGGCAGCTGCCACGCGCTACGACGGGCCAGCACTGCGCGAAGCTGAAACGCTGCGCGAACAGCAGCGCCTGGCGCAGCTGGAACACAATCGTGCGCGCTTCGTGACAGGCCCGGTCGTGCGCCTGGACCTGCGCAGCATGCGCATCCAGTTCAACCCCAACACGATGCAGCCGTTGCCTGGCCGTGGCACGGTATATCCAACGATGCGGCTGACCGACGTCTGGGGCAGCCTGGAAGTCACCGACGGTGCGTTGATGCAGAGCGACTGGAAGGCGGTGTTCGTGCAGGCGCCCGCAAATACTGAGCCGCCGCTGCAGGGGCCGGGATGGTCGCTGGACCTGAAGCCGGAGTGGTCGCTGGTGCCGGGAACACGCAATGGCGACTACGTGTTGAAGGCGAACCCCTGACGACCGCTGCAGGCGTCGCGATGCCCTAGCACGCCTGGGTTTCAGTCACGCCCTGCTCCATCTGACACATCTCCAGTGCTTGCGCGCTGTCACAGCTTGGTCTTTTCGTCGTTGACCGAAAGACGACAGCTTGTGACGCTTACGACACCGCACGGCCCCCACGGCCCTGTCATCGCGGTCACGTCCTACCGCAATCCGTAGCACCCGTCCCCGCAACGCCCTCCCATGACTTCGCCCCGGCCTGGTCGTGGCGGACGGCTGCGCCCTGAACTTCTGCTGGAGAACCGCAATGCGCCTTGCAAGCTTCTTCTTCGCGTTCGTCCTCAGTGCCTTCGCCGGCGCTGCCCAGGCCCAGGTCGTCACCCTCAACAAGGGCGGCTTCGTGCTCACCTACGACTGCAGCATCCACAGCGCCACCCGCTACGAATACACCCTGACCGCAGACACCGGCTCGGCCGCGCGCCCGTCCAGCTTCTACAAGGATCCGGACCTGCCGGCAGGCTGCCTCGGCCAGACCAGCACCGCTTCCTACGCCAGCATCAAGTCCGGCTATGACCGCGGCCATCTGGTGACGTCCAACCACATGGACTACAACGCGACCTACATCCGCCGCGCCAACTACATGACCAACATCGTTCCGCAGGTGTCCAGCTTCAACCAGGGCATCTGGGTGAAGGCCGAGAACGTGGCCGAGTGCTACCGCGACATCGCGCCGGTGGATGTCTATGGTGGCGTGGTCTACGGCGACGTCTCCAACGACTACTTCCTTTCCAGCCACGGCATCCCGACGCCGGAGTTCTTCTGGAAGACCATCATCACCCGTGACCCGAACACCGGCACCGCCAAGGCGATCAGCTGGATCATTCCCAACGAAGCCAATCTCGGAAGCCTCGACAGCTACCTGGTGACCATCGCCGATCTGGAGGAGCTGCTGGGTGCGAGCTACGTGGCGATCAACGCACCGGCCTCGTTGAAGAACATGCTGCCGGCCAGCACCTGGCCGCAGCCGGCGGGTTGTGACCTGGGCTGACCGGCCGGCCGGGAATGGGTGGCACCCAGTCCGGGTGCCACACAGGGATGGCTGTGGGAAAATGGCGGGCAATTGCACCACCGCATTGCCCCCTGGAGCTGTAGATGTGCCGTTTCCCCTTCGACGCCGTGCTGTTCGACTGCGACGGCGTACTCGTCGATTCCGAGCCGCTGGTCGCCCGCGTTCTCTCGGAAATGCTGACCGCACGCGGCTGGCCGCTGACCCCGGCGCAGGCGGGTGAAGTCTTCCTCGGCCAGTCCGTGGCCCATCTGGCAGGGCTGATCGCAGAGCGCACCGGCAAGCCGTTCACCGAGGAATGGCTGGAGGAGTTCCGCCATCAGCGCAACCGGGCACTGGAACGTGACCTTGAAGCGATCCAGGGTGCACCCGAGGCCGTGCGTGCGATCGCTGCGGCCACCGGCGGGCGGATCGCCTGCGCTTCCGGTGCCGACCTGCACAAGGTGAAGCTGCAGCTGGGCAAGGTCGGCATCCTTGATGCCTTCGGTGCCCATGTGTTCAGTGGCCAGGACATGCCGCGCACCAAGCCGCACCCGGACGTGTACCTGGCTGCTGCCGCAGCACTGGGCGTGGACCCGACGCGCTGTGCAGTGATCGAGGACACCGTCACCGGCGCCACTGCGGGCGTTGCCGCAGGCGCCACCGTGTTCGGCTTCAGTGAGGGTGGCCCGCACCACAGTACACCCGAAGCCCTGCGCGCAGTCGGTGCAAAGGTGATTTTCCAGCGCATGGACCAGCTGCCGGACCTGCTTGCCGCCTACGCGGTGGACGCCGTCGCCTGACCCTGCTCAGCCCGCAGTGCCCAGTGCGGCGCTGCGGCGCTTTCCGGCGTAGTGCAGCGCGAACAGGTACAGGCCAGTGAACAGTTGCAGGAACAGCGGCGGCAGCGGCGAATAGGTGATCCACGCTGCAGGTTCGCCCTGCCCCAGCCCGCGAACGGCGAAGTTGGCGATCACCGCCAGGGTGAATACGATCGAGGTCCAACGATGCACGGGCCGTGCCCAGCCACCGCGGCTCATTGCCGGCGCCTCGCTTCGGAACGGGCTTCGATCATCTTCCAGCCATTGCCTGACGGGTCACGGAAACCGGCGTCGACGGCGCCATAGCGCTCGATCGGCTCCTGGGTGAATTCCACGCCCTGTGCCAGCCATTGCGTGTAGCGCGCCTGGCAGTCATCCACGGCCAGCACCAGCGGCGGCATTGCGCCCTTGGCCACCAGCTGCTGCAGCGAAAGCGCGGTAGCGGCGTCGTGGGTGGGCGGGCCTGGCACGAACAGGCCCAGCTGGAAACCGTCCTGGCCCGGGCTGCGTACCGTCAGCCATCGGTAGCTGCCATTGCGTACGTCGGTATGCACTTCGAAGCCGAGCTTGCCGACGTAGAACGCCAGCGCCTCATCCTGGTCGCGCACATACAGGCCGACCGTGTTCACAGTGTTCGTCATGGGACCTCCCTCAGGTAGGGTCCACGTTAGCAACCGCCTCGCGGCGGCGCTTCTCCAAAACTGCGATCTTCAGGTCCGGGCGCTGCGCGGCGCGTGCATGGCATTCCGGCACGCTGGCCGACGCCGCCTGGCCCGCACGCTCACGCTCACGCTCACGCACATTGCCCGGGCTGTCACCGGTGATGTCACGGAAGATGCGGCCGAAGGTACCCAGGCTGCTCCACCCGGTCTGCGCGGCGATTTCGGTGACCGGCAACTCGGTGTCACGCAACATCGCCACGGCCCGTTCGATGCGCCGGCTGAGGAGATAGCGGTGCGGTGGCAGCCCGAAGGCCTGCTTGAACGAGCGGGCGAAGTGCGCCGGCGACACCGCACTGACCTCGGCCAGGCGCGCGACCGGCCATTCCTCATGGCTGGCGCGGTCCATCCGGTCCTTGGCACGCAGCAGGCGCCGCAGCAGTTCGGGGCTCTGGTTCATGGCACCACCGCCTGGGCCAGGTAGTGGCGTGCCGCGTGCCGCGCCTCAGCGGCCTGCTCGACCAGCCAGTCACGCAATGCAATGACCTTGGCACTGCCATTTCGCGCCGTGGGTGCCACGAACCAGAAGCTGCGACCGTCGCTGGCGACGCCCGGATGCGCCTGCACCAGCCGCCCGCTGTCCAGCTCGGCCTGGAACAGGATCGGCGAACCAATGGCGATGCCTTGCCCGGCGATCGCGGCGCCGACATCCAGATGTTCGACGGCAAAGGGCGCGACGAAACTCTCCGGTGGCGGCGGTGGAATGTGCCCGTGCGCGGCAAACCACAGGGCCCACCAGTCCGGCCGCCCGAGCAGGGGAATCTCAAGCGCGCTGCTGCCCAGCCCACGCGCCTTGTGCAGCAGCGCCGGCGCACACAACGGTGTGAACACGCTGGGAAACAAGGGAGTTGCCTGAAGACCCGGCCATTCGCCCTGGCCATTGCGGATGGCGGCATCGAAGTGACCGGCGGCCAGATCCTGCGGCTGTGCTGACAGATCCAGCTCCAGCACGAACTGCCGGTAGCGGGCGCGGAACGTGCCCAGCCGCGGCGTCAGCCAACTGGTGCCCAGCGTCGGCAGCGCGGACAGGCGCAGTCGCGCCGCATCCCTGTCAGCGGCGCGCATGAAGCTGGCGCGCAGTGCATCGAATGCCCGGGTTGCCTCCTGAGCGACGCTGGCACCCGCCACCGTCAGTTCCACGTGCTGTGCGTGGCGCAGGAACAGGCAGATCCCGGTCTGGGCCTCCAGCCGCCGCACGTGGTAGCTCACCGACGCCGCACTGGTGTCAAGCTCTTCGGCGGCGCGCGCGAAGCTGCCCAGCCGCGCCGCCGCCTCGAAGGCACGGATGGCGGCAAGCGATGGCAGCTGGCGTTGGGTGACCATAAGTGTGACTTAGCCTGAGCCCCGATATCTGCGTGGTCAATCCCCCTGGTACGCGCAACGATGGAGGCACCTTCGACAGGGGATCACGCACATGGATCGACGGCAGTTCCTGGCCACCCTGGCCGCCTCGGCGGCATCTACGGCGCTGCCCCCCGGGTGGGCCCTGCCCGGCCACAGCGAAGACTGGCAATGGTTGCAGGGCAACTGGCAGGTCCGGCACCGACGCCTGAAGGAGCGCCTGGTCGGCGATACCCGTTGGGAGTCCTTCACCGGTTCCAGCGCGGTCTGGCTCACCCTGGGCGGACTCGGCACCATCGATGACAACGTCATGGCGCTGCCTTCGGGCGCCTACAGGGGCCTGGGCGTGCGCGCATTCGATCCGGTGTCTTCCACGTGGTCGATCTGGTGGATCGATGGCCGCAACCCTACCCATATCGAAGCCCCTGTGCGCGGCGCTTTCAAAGGCGATGCCGGCAGCTTCCGCGGCGCCGACCGGATCGACGGGCGCCCCATCGAGGTCTGGTTCCGTTGGCATGACATTCACGGCGAGGAGCCGTGGTGGGAACAGGCGTTCTCCGACGATGCCGGTGCGCACTGGGAAGTGAACTGGCGCAACTGGTTCCGCCGCACTGCTGCGGTCCCCTCTCCGCTTCCGAAGCTGCCGGATGCACCGGGCGATTTTGATTTCCTGGTGGGCCATTGGAACGTGCGCCATCGTCGCCTGCGCGCTCGGCTGGCAGGCAGCGATGCATGGGACGCGTTCAACGGCACCCTGCACAACTGGCCGGTCCTGGGAGGATTCGGCAACGTGGGTGACAACCTGATGGACGTGCCTGGAGCGCCGCTGCGAGGCATGGGCATCCGCGCTTGGAATGCGGCGGAGCGGCACTGGCTGAGCTGGTGGCTGGATGGCCGGGAGCCAACCCGGATCGGCGCGCCACTGCGTGGTGGTTTCCAGGCCGGTGTCGGCCGCTTCTTCGGCGAAGACCAGCACGACGGCCGATCAATCCAGACGCGGGTGATCTGGTCACGCATTACCCCGCGCTCGGCGCGTTGGGAACAGGCGGCATCGACCGATGGCGGGCGCAGCTGGGAAACAAACTGGGTCAGCGACTTCGAGCGACAGGCATGAAGGCGCTGCTGGCCGTGATGCTGCTGGTTGCTGCGTCGCCTCCCGCGTCTCCATCACGGGTGCTGCGGATCGTCGGCCCCGCCGAGCGCTTCGCCCCGGGCGTTGCATCCACGCAATACGACGAGATTCGACTGACCTTGAGCCCGGACGGAAAAACCGCACTGTGGTTCAGCCGCAACCGGCCCGGCGGTCCGGGCGGGTATGACATCTGGGTCTCCCGCAACGATGGTCAGCGCTGGCGGCCGGCGATGCCGGTGCCGTTCAACTCGCCGGGGCGCGACTTCGATCCCGCCTTTTCCGCCGATGGCCGCGTGGTGTATTTCTGTTCGGATCGCGCAGGCGGCCAGGGCGGCGACGATCTGTACCGGGTCAGCATGGGGAGCGACGGTCGATTCGGGGAGCCGGTCAATCTTGGCCCGGCAGTGAACAGCGCGGCCGATGAATTCGCGCCGATGCTCTCGCCCGACGCAGCCACGCTGCTGTTCTCCAGCGATCGCGCAGGCGGTGCGGGTGGCCATGACCTCTACGTCGCAGCGATGGTCCGTGGCATTGCGCAGCCGGCACGGCCGCTGCCGGGAGACCTCAATACCGCAGCGCAGGAGTTCGATGCCACCTTCCTGGGCGACGGCCGGACGCTGGTGTTTGCCCGCGCTCTGGACTTCGGCAGTGCACCGGTACGCCAGTTCATCGCCTACGAGCGTGGAGGCCGTTATGACGCGGGCCTTGCATTGCCCTCCCCCTTGAACGAGGCCTCCGGCGACAGCTACGGCGCGATGCTGGATGGCTCGCAACCCGACACCTTGACCTATTCGGCGCGGCGCGCGGACGGTGCAGGGTTGGACCTGTATCGAATCCGCTTTCGGATGATGCGCCCTTGAAGGCAGATGTTGTCGATTTTCGGCGCCCCGGTTCGTCGAGAGGATGAAACCCCAGGAGAAAACGCAGATGGCCTCACACCAGTCCCTTGCCTGCGCCTGCGGCCAGGTGCGCCTGACCGCCACGGGCCAACCCATTGCCACCGTCGAATGCTGCTGCGACAGCTGCCGCAAGGCCGGCGCCATGCTGCAGTCGATGCCCCGAGCACCGGACGTCCTGGGCCCGCACGGCCAGACGCTCTTCGTAATGCACCGCAAGGATCGCGTCAGCATCGATGCCGGACATGCCATGCTGCGCGCGTTGCGGTTGTCCAGCACGGGCGGCAGCCGCCGCGTCGTGGCGGGATGCTGCAACACACCACTCTTCCTGGAGTTCAGCGGCGGCCATTGGCTGAGCCTGTATGGCCTGTTGTGGCCGGCGTCGGCAAGACCCGCCGTGGAGATGCGGACGATGGTCAGTGATCTTCCTGACCCGTCTGTCCTTCCGGACGATGTGCCGAACCTGAAGACCCACTCGCTGCGGTTCTACGCCCGCCTGATGAAGGCGTGGATCGCCATGGGCTTCCGCAGCCCGCGCATCGAAGTCGCGGGAGATACCCATGTCTGAGCCCGAGCGGATCGAGATCGAGAGCATCACCACGCCCGGGCACATCCAGCGCGTGGATCGCGCCAAGTATCTCGCCATGCGCCATGCCTTGCTGCGGGCCCTGCCTGCGCAACCGCCCGGCCTGACCGTTGCGCAGGCAAAACAGGCACTGCTGCCACATCTGCCCGCCACCCTGTTCCCGGCAGGTGCCACCGCCGGCTGGTGGTTGAAGGCCGTGCAGCTGGACCTGGAAGCCAAGGGCGTGATCGAGCGCGTCGCGGGCAAGCCGTTGCGCCTGTTCAAGCACCTCGCGGCCGGCTGATCAGCGCTGCGCAGGCAGCTCCAGCCGGTGCTTGCGGCACAGGCGATACACCGTCACCCGCGATATCTGCATCTGCCGCGCACACTCGGAGACGTTGTAGCCGGTCTGGCGCAGGGTCTGCAGCAGCACATCGCGCTCGGCCTGCCCCCGTGCATCGTGCAGCATCGCCGCCGGCAGGACCGCCGCCGATGCGCCCAGCTCCAGGTCACGCTCACTGATCAGCTCGCCTTCGGCCATGATCGCTGCACGCTGCACACGGTTCAGCAGTTCGCGTACGTTGCCGGGCCAGTCGAAGCGCCGCATGGCCTGTACTGCGGCCGGTGCAAAGCCGCGTGCACGCACGCCGTGGCGCAACCGGAAGCAGCGCAGGAAGTGCTCGGCCAGCAGCTGCACGTCGGCACCGCGCTCGCGCAGCGGCGGCATCAGCAGGCGCAGCACATTCAGGCGGTAGTAGAGATCGCTGCGGAACCGCCCCTGCGCCACCGCGTGTTCCAGTTCGACGTGGGTCGCGGCAAGCACACGCACGTCTGCGCGCAGCGGCTGGCTGCTGCCCACGCGCTCGAAGGTTCCTTCCTGCAACACACGCAGAAGACTGGTCTGTGCCTCTGCCGGCAGATCGCCCACCTCATCAAGAAACACCGTTCCGCCGTGGGCCGATTCGAACACGCCGATCTGCCGCTTGTCGGCACCGGTGAACGAGCCACGTTCGTGGCCGAACAGCTCCGACTGCACCAGGTTGGCCGGAATCGCACCGCAGTTCACTGCAATGAAAGGCTTGCCGGCACGCCCCGACAGCGCATGCAGCGCGTGTGCGGCCAGTTCCTTGCCTGTACCGGTTTCACCGGTGACCAGCACCGGCAGCTCCACCGGCGCAAACTTGTGCAGCACCGTGCGCACCGCATGCAACGCGGCGCTTTCGCCAATCAGCGCGTGCGGTCCGTGCCCACCGCAGGTTGCGTCGACAGGCGGATCATCCGCGTCGAACTGCTGGCGCATTGCGCAGACCAGGTCCTGCAGGCCGAACGGCAGCGTGAAGCGCGCGCAGCATCGCTGCAGCAACGGCAGCCAAGCAGGCGATGTGGGTCCGGCACCCGGTGGCAGTACCGCCAACCAGGGCAGATGCTGGTGCTGCTCGATCCACGGCGCCAGCAGCTGCAGCGCGACCGCATCGAGATGGCGCAGATCGAGCACGGCGAGCAAACGATCGCGCCCACGCAGGCCAATCGCCATGGCGGGATCGGGATGGATGCTGCGCACATACCAGCCCGCTGCCGCCAGCGCACTGCGCTCGTTCGCCAACGGCTCGCCAAACCAGAGCACGCAACGCGACGTAGAAGCCTCCGGGACCGCTGCCATGCTTCCCCCAGCATCCGGACACCGTCGGCGGACTGTCAGGCAATCACCGGCGTGCCGCCCCCCGCCGGGACCTCTACGGCCACCGGGATGGCCTTTGTTGGGCGGATCCTAGCGCTTCCCTAAACGGCGGCGCAATGAGCAGTGCGTCAAGAAATTCGAGGCTGAAGCTGCACCGTTGCAGACGGCGACGCCACCTGTAACACCGATGCGACAGTCGCCCGCCGCCCTTGCCCTGCGGTGCCTGGGGCTTCGAAATCCCGACAATTCCGCGACGTGCCTGTAACAGCATGGCAGCAGCCCGGTCAGGTGCTGCACGATCACGGCGTTGGCGGGTGGACACTTCGAAGTTGGCACGGTTGATGCGTGGTTCCGCCGCACCCATCGCGGGAGATCGGCATGGACGGCACCACCCTGATTCGCGGCCTGGCCGCAGCACTGGCAACAGCCCTGCTGTCGGTTGGCGCCGACGCGTCCGCATCGGGCGCCCGCCAGGGCGTGAAGGCACAACCGGGCGAAATCGTCCTGTTGCGGGACGTCTCCGCGCGGCCGGCCTATCGCATGGCACCACCGGGCATGGCGCTGATAGCCGACCCGAAGCCACAGCGCGAGATCGCCGCCGCATTGGGGGTCGGCGGCACGACGACCGGCATGGACGAGTTGAGCGATGAGGACTATGCCGGCATGGGCGCCGGCCAGGCCGCGTCCATCGCGGCGCCGGGCGGAACCACCGTTGAACGGGTCACCCAGCAGGCCTTGGGCGGCACGCTGGGCCGCAGTGGCGACGGCATGGTCGGCAGCAGCCTGGGGGGCGCCATGAGTGGGCCGCTCGGTGCGGTCGGCGGCAGCACCCGCGGTATCGCCGATACCGTGCGCGGCGCACTGGCCCAGTTCCCGCTGCAGGGCACGGCCCCGGCAGGTGGAAAATGAAGCCCCTGCACGGCGTGCTTCTGCTGCTCGCTGCCGCGCCCTCGGCGACCCGGGCCGATGACTACAGCGGCATGCTCGCCTATCTCGACGTGGCCCGGATCGACGGCCGCGCGCTGGCCGGGGCGAATGGCGCCATCGCCGTGAACCAGGCCGCCGGCGACCTCAACGTGCAGGCCAACCTGCGGGGTATCGCCAAGGGCGATCGCGCCGACGTGGCGATCAATGCGCGGCAACTGCAGCAGGGCAACCGCGTGCTGTCCGGGCCGCTGCAGGCCACTGCATACATTGGCGGTGATGCACTGGCCGGTGCCAGTGGCATCGCATCCATCAACCAGGCCAGCGGCATCGCCAACACGACGCTCAACGTCGTCAGCGCGACGCTGGCCCGACAGGGCATACGCGAAACCGACGATACGGCCTTGGCCGCCGAGGGTTCCGCGTTGGCAGGGGGGCGGGACGACACCGGTCGCGGCGTCGCGACGGGCACCCGCAGCGCCGGTGTAGCCAGCACCGCGCTGCGGGGATTCGACGGGGTCCTGCAACTCAATCAGATCGCGGGCAACGGCAACGATACGGCCAACGTGCTGGGCCTGGTCGTGCAGGACCGCCCGTGACAACCACCCAACCGATGCACCACCTGATGAGAGAGAGGGCACCATGAAAGCGACCGTCAAACAGACCATGCTCGCCATGGCGATTGCCACTGCCTCGACCGCCGCTGCGGCCAATGGCTGGGACAACCAGAACGCCAACGCGAACATCAACCACAACCACACCGTCAGCGAAACCCGCAACGATACGCACAACCACACCGACAACGACGTGCGCAACCGCACCGTCAACGTCAATGTGCAGAAGCACAGCAACATCCAGGCCGACGAACGCAAGGAGAAGAACAACCACGGCGTCGACGTGAACCTGGAGAAGGACCTGCGGCTGAGCACCGACATCAATTTCTCCGGCGATCCGAACATCACCGGCGACATCGACCTCGACTCGGCGGCCATTGCCGTGATCGACAACCGCCAGTCGATCAGCAACAACGCCACCAGCAACAGCCTGGTCACCAACAGTGCGTCCATCGGTGACAGCGTGGGTGCCGGCGCATCGGGCAATCTCGGCTTCAACGTGGTCTCCGGCGACAACAATGCCCAGGACAATGCCGCGTCGCTGTCAGCTGCCGATGCGTCCTTCAGCTTCGGCATGGCTGACGCCGAGGTGTTCGTCAACCAGGCCGGCTTCGGCAACGCGACCATGAACTCCGGCGTCACCAACGCCGCAGGTCTTGGCGGCAACGCTTTCGGCGGCGCCTCCGGCAACATCGGCGTGAACATCGCCTCGGGCAACAACAACGAGCAGAAGAACGCGCTCGCGGCCTCGGTCGCGACCACGGCAGTGGCCCAGTCGAGCATCAGCTCCAACCAGGTCTCCACCGGCAACACGGTCAGCAACGCCGGCTTCGTGCAGTCCTACACCGATACCGTGCAGGTCGGCATGCATGGCGGCGTCAGCGGCCTGACCCTGGCCTATGGCGCGGGCACCTACCGCGGTACCGGCAACGCCTACCAGATGGCCAACTACTACCTGGATACGTGGAGTGGCGAGCTGCCACACCCGGGTGGCAACAGCACCGGCCACATCGACCTGGACAACCAGATCCAGAACGCCACGATGAACCCCAACCGGCCGGGGGTGGGCGGCCTGGGCTTCGATACGCGTGAGAGTGGCACCAGCCAGTTCGTCGAACTGGGCGTGGCCGACCTGTATGCCAGCCTCAGCGGCACGGTCAGCACCACGCGCTGGGTGAACGTCAACGCCACCAACACCTCGGCATTGTCCGGCAGCGCCTTCTCCGGCGCCTCCGGCAACATCGGCGTGAACGTGGCTGCAGGCACCGGCAACCTGCAGGCCAACAGCCTGGCCCTGGCAGTCGCCCAGCCCAGCACCGGCGGCGGTGGTGGCAGCGGCGAGTAAGCGCAACACCCCGGCCGTCCGCCAATGGCCGGGTTCCCGGGAGCCCCTGTCCCTCCTCCCCCTTGGGGCAGGGGCTCCCCCCTGCTGCCGGAGACCGTGATGATCCGTTGCCGTCTTTCGATGTGCCTGCTGGCCTGCCTGTTGCTGCTGGCCACTGTTCCTGCGTGGGCGGGCGACGTGCGCTTCAGTGGCGTACTGCCCAATGGAGCGCTGCTGCAGCAGAAGGTGGAGAGCATGCAGGAGCGGCGCTACCGCAACGTGGTACGCCAGCACACCGACTACAGCTGCGGGGCTGCGGCGCTGGCGACCATCCTTCGCCACGCCTACCACCTGCAGACCGACGAGGCGACGGTGATTGAAGGGATGATGGGGGTGTCCGATCCAGCGCTGGTGGCCGAACGCGGCTTCTCCCTGCTCGACATCAAGCGCTACGTGGAATCGCTGGGCATGCGTGGCCGGGGCTACCGCATCGATGAAACACGACTGCGCACCCTTCGCGTGCCGGGACTGGTGCTGATGGACGTGCGCGGTTTCCGCCATTTCGTGGTGCTCAAGCAGGTGCGCAACGGCATCGTGGAAGTGGCTGACCCGATCCTCGGCAACCGCAGCCTGGCGCTGCCGGAGTTCCTGGCCGCCTGGCCATCGCGCGCGGTCTTCGTGGTGATCGGCAGCGACTTCGATCGCAACACCGCTCTTCTGCAACCCAGCGAACGGCCCAGTGCCCGCGCGCTCTTCGCGCGGCAAGGGCCGATCACCGATGCCGAACTGGTCGACTTCGGCTTCAGCCACGCCGACCTGTTCTGAGGAGGTATGACCATGTTCCGCCAACACGTATGGATGGCTCTGCTGCTGATGGCCCCTGCCCTGCCCCTGCAGGCCGCCGACGGCAGGACCGGGCGTGGCCTCACGGAAATCCCCGATCCGGAGCTGGGCCTGATGCGGGGGCGCTACACCGTGGGCGGCAACAACGTCGCCTGGTTCGGGGTCACCATGGTGTCGCAGTGGCAGGCCAGCAACGGCACGACCCTGCAGGGCGGCCTGACCCTGGGCATGGACTTCCGTGGCGGTGGCGCGCCGAAACTCAGCTTCCAGCCCAGCGTGCATGTCACGGCAGCCGATGCGCCGCTGCCCGATACCCACGGACGCAGCATCGACAGCAGCGGCCTGGCCAACGCCAGCGGCCTGGTGCAAAGCGTGCAGGTGGCCGGCGATGGCAATCTCGCGCGCAACGTCACCACGCTGACGGTTCGCGAGGGTGGCGTGCCGGCGGCTCTTTCTGATGGCGCAGGCAATGTCAGTGCGCAGCAGGGCGGCGCCAGCGCGACGGCGGTGCTGGAAGGCAACCAGGCACGCCTGCTGCTGCAGGTGGACGGCCAGGGACTGGTACAGCAGTGGATCCGCAATGGCAGCGTCGGCCAGGGCATCGCCCTCGCCGGTGACGGCCAGATCGCCAGCAACCAGTTGCGGCTGGAGCTGGTGCGCAACGCCGTGGGCGGCAATCTGCCGTTGAGCCAGAACGTGGCCCAGGCGATTGCGTTGAACCGCGGCATGGGGCCGGGCCAGTAGCAGCGCCTGGCATTGGGGGAAACGCTCCACAACGCAGGACACGATCATGCACACCCTGATGAGGATCACTCCGTTGGCGCTGGCGGCGCTGGCGGGCACCGCCCTCGCCGCACCGACGACGCCGGACGATGGCGCTGACGTGCAGGCCCTGGCCAACCAGCTGGAACAGCTGAAGGCCAACTACGCACAGGAAGTGCGGCGGTTGCGCGAGCTGGACATGCAGGTGCAGGCCATGCAGGCGCGCCTGGGCGGGCGGGTTGGCCCAGCCTCGACCCCACCGGCCGCGCCATTGGCGCAGGCAGCGGCCGCCGCGGTTCCACCGAGCAGCGAGGGTTACGCCAGTACCGCCGCAGAAGCACAACAGGCCAGGCAGGAGTCGCGGCGCAGCGTGGACGATGTGAAGCAGCAGCAATCGGCCCTGTTCTCGCGCCGCTTCACCATCGAGAACAGCCTCACCTACGCACGCTACGACCGCAAGCAGCTCACCCTCAACGGCTTCCTCGCGTTGGACGCGATCTTCCTCGGCAATATCGCCATCGAGAACGTGGAGTCCGACTCACTGACCTACAACGTGGCGGCCCGCTGGGGCGTCAGCCCGAACCTGACGCTCAACCTGGATGTGCCCTACCTGGCGCGGCGCACCGTGTACCAGAAAGGCGGCGCCGGCGGTGCAGCAGCCGCCATCGCGCAGGAGCAGACCAACGGCAACGGCCTGGGCGACATTGGCCTGAGCGCGAACTACCGGCTGTTCGGCGAACGCGGCTGGCGCCCGGAAACCGTGCTCACGGCCGGCGTCACCGCCCCCACCGGGCGCGCGCCCTACGGACTGGACTGGAAGGTGATCGAGCGCGATGACGATGACTACATCCGCTTCGCCGTGCCGCGCGAGCAGCCCACCGGCAACGGCGTATGGCAGGCCAACCTCGGCCTGTCGATGGTGAAGACCGCCGACCCGGCCATCCTGTTCGCCAACATCGGCTATGTGCACTCCATCCCGCGCGGATTCAACGACATCGACAGCAATCCGGACACGGTCAATCCGGGCGACGTGAAGCTGGGTGGCTCGGTGTACTTCGGCGCAGGCGTGGCCTTCGCATTCAACGAGCGGACCAGCCTGAGCCTGTCCTTCAGTGACCGCATCAGCGCCCGCGCCTCCACCCGCTTCCAGGGCGGCAAGTGGATGAAGGTGATCGGCAGTGACGCCAATGCGGCATCCCTGAATCTGGGCGTGACCTATGCGTTGAACCAGCACACCACGCTGGTGACGCTACTGGGCATCGGGCTGACCCCGGATGCGCCGGACTTCACGTTGGCGTTCAAGATTCCGTACATGTTGTAAGGGCGCACTTGAAGTGTCACGGACCTGTGGGCAGGCATATCTGCGCATGTTCCACGTGGGTACAGCCGCATCGAGGTGGAGCTGCGAGCAAAGGTATGTACTTATGCCCGTGCTGCTTCTGGCATCTGCTGCAATAGGAGCGCCAATTGGTCTGTGTCACGATCCAGCCAGCCAATTGAGCTTCTGACGATGATTGGGAGGATGGATTGCCGGGATACGCACCATTGAATGTTGAAAATACCATTCGACCTGGGCCGACCCCTGCTGGCGTGCTGTTCGCAGTAACCTCACCGCCGTGGTGAGGAGCTACCATTCCGGTGAGATCCTGCTTGGCAGATGACGGAATGGATGGATAGTCAGCGTCACCGGTCAGCAGAACGCGCGCATGATCGGATTCCACTCTTAGCGCCAGGGAAGTGTTGTTCTTCAGATATGCAGGCGTGTTGGGCGTATTCGGGCCCGGATTGCATCGATGGATCACCACAGAGCCAACACTGATATCCGGCCAATTACTGTTCCAGATGTGAAGCGCGCTCGCCCCTCCAGCCAGTTTCCTGCCTTTGAGAGACAAAAGAAGGTGGAGGTGACTTGCACCCAGGGCCACCGTCGATGGCGGCAAGCGGACAACCCATGGCCTTTCCCGAGCCGTACGACGGTATACAGGATTCACTATCCAGGCACCCTTGCTCTTGTCCCAGCGAGCCACACCAGACTTGAATGCGAAGTGCCAATGATCCTGATCCAAATGAGACAGGACCACTGGCTCGTTGGATTTCCACGACTTGCTGAAGACCAGAGGATTGAAGTTATCCAATGCTGGAGAGCTGAAGCCTTTTATGTATATGGGCCGGCCAAAATCAAAGAAAAGACGAGGATGTTCGTATTGATCCACAAGGGCATTGAAGTTGGCCTGCCCGACGTCGTAGACCGCAACGCCATGCAGCGACACATCGACGCTACGAAGCGCTGCCTCGACCTGCGACGTCTCGGCAGCCTCACTCAGAAAGGAGCGCAGGTTATTGCTCGAGGTCGCCGCGCGTCCTGTCTCGTCCTTCTGCACGGACATGTAGAGTCTTTCAGGCCTACTTCCCTCACCAGAGTCATCACCAATTGGAAGTGTCCGCACAGAGATGGCGCCGGCGAAGTTGCGGTTGGAAAGAGTGATTAGGCACCAAGCGTCTTCGCCACGCGCATACTCTTCATCGCTCAGCTCGTAGTCTTCAACCTCACGCGCGTCGACGCTCAGCAGAAGAAAGTCGACGTTATCCGGCGCCTCGTCCATCGTGGCAAATGACTCGGCCGATGCGACGGGCATCGCATCAATCAGAACCGGAGCGTCGAGGTTCCAGCGCCCATTTTCCAGAATGTCAGTCGGCTCGAAGAGTGCGTAGTACTGTGCACTGCGTTCATCGGATTTGTAGCGCGGCATGCTCTGCACCCTCCTTGGCCAGGCCCGACACAGCGTCGGCTGGGACGTCATTGCCCCTCCTCCGATTAGGCCCGGAGTCGGCGGCGGAATCAACGTCCGGACTATTACCGGGGCCCCGTGGCGCCCATTCACCTGCCGGCACCACAGCCGCCCCCGGCCACTGCTATATTCAGTCCAGCTCGGCAGGCATGGTGCCTGCCCTCGAATCACAGGGAGTTGGACATGGGTCTGGTACAGGCGGTGAAGGGTGCGGTTGGCGGTGTGCTGGCCGACCAGTGGAAGGACTTCTACACCGTGCCGGCGGGCCTGCCGTCCACGGCCGCCCTGTTCGCGGCGGTGCCGCAGGGCACCAATGCCGGCCGCGGCTCCAACACCAGCGGCTCGTCCAACATCATCACCAACGGCTCGAAAATCATCGTGCCCGAAGGCTACGGCCTGCTGCTGTTCCAGGACGGCGCGATCACCGCATTCGTCGCCGAACCGGGTGGCTACGAATGGCGTTCGGACGACCTGAACTCGCAGTCGATCTTCGCCGGCGACGGCCTGGTCAGCACCTTCATCAAGCAGAGCTGGGAACGCTTCAAGTTCGGCGGCCAGCCGGGCGCGCAGCAGGCGGCCTACTTCGTCTCGCTGAAGGAACTGCCGGACAACCGCTTCGGCACCCAGTCGGAAATCTACTGGGACGACGGTTTCCTCAATACCCAGGTCGGTGCGATCACCCGCGGCTCGTACACGCTGAAGATCGTCGACCCGATCCTGTTCGTGAAGAATTTCGTACCGGCCAGCTACCTGCGGCCGGGCCAGGTGTTCGACTTCACCGATCTGGACAACGCCGCTGCCAGCCAGCTGTTCAATGAAGTGGTCGGTTCGCTGGCCCCGGCCTTCAGCCTGTATACCAACGATCCGGGCAAGGGCAACCGCATCACCAAGCTGCAGCAGGACTCGCTGGGCTTCGCGCAGAGCCTGTCGGCCGCCGTCGAGCAGGGTTACCAGTGGAAGTCCGACCGCGGCCTGGCCATCGTCAAGACCGCCATCGTCTCGATCGAGTACGACGCCAACACCCGCGAACTGCTGAAGACCGTGCAGCGCGCCGATGCGCTGTCCGGTTCGCGCGGCAATTCCAACCTGCAGGCCAGCGTCGCCCAGGGTATCCAGTCGGCCGGCGAGAACGGCGGTGCGGCGGGCCTGGTCGGTGTCGGCATGGCCTCGGGCATGTTCGGTGTCGGCGGCATGCAGCAGCCGGCCACCCCGGCTGCCGACGATCCGGTCGCCAAGCTGAAGAAGGCCAAGGAAATGCTGGACCTGGGCTTGATCACCCAGAGCGATTACGACGCGCTCAAGGCCAAGGCACTGGGCCTGTAACAGCAGGACGCACAACCGACATGTCCGATCCCCGAAACGGCCCACCGCCGCTGCCCGGATCCGCGCCCGCGACGCCGCCGCCCCTGCCGGCGGCGTCGTTGGATGGGCCCGGTTCGCCGCAGGACGTCCCTCCCCTGCCCGGCAGCTTCCCGCTGGACACCTCGAAGCTGCCGCAGGCGATCCGCGATGAAGTGGAAGCGCCCGATCCCGTGGCCATCGATACCTCGGCCAGCGAGCTGAAGGACGGCCTCAACCGCTGCCCGAAGTGCGGCGCCACCGACATCCGGCCCAAGGCCGGCACCGACATCCTCGTCTGCCTGTACTGCCGTCACGAATGGCATGGCGCGCGGGTCGAGGAGGAATTCGGGCTGGGCGAAGCCATCGACCAGCTGCGCGGCACCGTCATCGCGTCCGGCGCACGCGACATCGATGCCGACACCTCGGCGTTGATGACGTTCAAGTGCACCGGCTGCGGCGCCGAAGTCACGGTCAATACCGAAAGCACGATGACGGCGCGCTGCCACTGGTGCCGCCACGTGTTCGGCGTCAACGAACAGATCAGCAATGGCGCGGTGCCTGATGCGGTGCTGCCCTTCCATATCAAGAAGGACGACGCGGTCGCGCGCATCCGCCAGTTCGTCGACAAGCGCCGCATGTTTGCGCTGAAGGCCTTCAAGGACGAGTTCACCCCGGAAAACGTGGTGGGCGTGTTCCTGCCCTACATGATCGTCGACAGCAATGTAAGCGCGGCCGTGGCCGGCAAGGGCGAGATCAAGACGCGCGAGTACACGGTGGGCAGCGAGAAGAACAAGCGCACCCTCTACGACGCCGATGTCTACCAGGTGGAGCGCCAGGTCGATTTCACCGTTGATGACCTGCCGCTGGAATCCTCGGCCGAGCGCGGCAATCTGGACACCCGCGCCAACACCAACAACATCATCAACACCATCCTGCCGTTCGATACCAAGAACGCGGTGAAGTGGAACGCGTCCTATCTGGCCGGCTTCACTTCGGAGAAGCGCAACCTGGACGTGGAGAAACTGCGGCCGCGACTGGAAGACCAGCTGCTGTCGATTGCCCGCGCGCAGGTGGAAGGTTCGGTGAAGCGCTACAACCGTGGCGTGCGCTGGGAGCAGGAACAGCTGGAGGTGCATGGCACCCGCTGGGTGTCGATGTACCTGCCGGTGTGGTTGTACTCCTACCACCAGCCCGGAAAGAACGGCGGCATGCTGCACTACATCGCAGTGAACGGCCGTACCGGCGAAACCATGGGCAGCGTGCCCGTGCAGCAATGGAAGATGCTGCTGGCGGCACTGGCCACCGGCACCGTCATTGAAGCCCTCGCAATTGCCTTCCTGGTGGCATCGACATGAGCGACGACAGTGGCCTCTGGCTGTTGGCGGCAGGTCCAGCCGGCGCAACCGCGCTGTACTGGGCGCTGTACCGCTATTACCGCAACACCGACAAATCGCATTCCTTCGAGCACGAGACCGAAATCGAGGCACAGCCCGTGACCGGTTCGGACCAGCAGGTGGGCCGGGTCACCGGCACCGAGGAAAAGCGCATCCGCGGTGACAACGTGTACGAGTACCGGAAACGGGTGGTGAGGGTGAAGCCCGACCCGTAGCGCCAGGCGATGCCTGGCTGCTGGAAGTGCCCGGCCGCTGGCCGGCATTCCTTCGGTCTCTGGGCGTCAAAAGGGGAGCCGGCCAGCGGCCGGCACTACCCTTCGGCGGACAGCACCTGTTCTTGGCTGGCTTGCCTCAGGGCGCGCCCTCACACCGTCTCCCACCCCACCGGTTCGATACTCGCGCGATCCACCCTCCCGAGGATCCTGCGATGGCTGCCCTGCTTGCCCGTAGCTGCCTGTCGGCGCTGTACTTCCTGGCCCTGCCCGCCCTTGCCCAGGACGCCTCGTTCGGCTTCGGCGAACAGACCACCCACACCGACCAGACCACGCAATCCAGCAGCACCCAGACCCAGAGCAGTGGCGCGGTGACCACCCAGACCATCACCAGCGGCAGCTCGCAGTCCGAGTCACGCAGCGAAAGCAAAGAGATCGACGTGGGCTTCGGTTTCCACGACGACAACGACGACTGGGGCCACGACCGCCACCGTGGCGGCCGCGATGTGCGCGACAGCGATCTGTTCGGCAGCTGGACGCTGGGCCAGGAGAACGGCAACACCTGCTCCATCGAGCTGAAGAACATCGAGTGGTTCGGCGGCTACAGTGCCTACGTGCCCGCCGGCTGCCCGGATGGCTTCTTCTCGGCCAACCGTTGGGTACTGTCGGGCAATCAGCTGCTGCTCACCGACACCAGCAACACCGTGTTCGGGCGCTTCCGCGCGTCAGGCGGTGGGCGCTGGACGGGCTACCGTGAATCGGATGGGGCGCGTTTGTACCTCAATCCCAAGGGGCGCTGATCGCACCGTGCACACAGTAGGCACGCGCTGATCAGGAAGATCAGGAATCCGCCTCACCCCGCCGCCGAAATGTCCGCTCCCACCGGTTCCCGTCTGGTCATCTACGCCGCCCTCGCGGGCAACCTGGCCATCGCCATCGCCAAGTTCATTGCTGCCGGCATCTCCGGCAGCTCGGCCATGCTCAGTGAGGGCGTGCATTCGCTGGTCGACACATTGAATGAACTCCTGCTCTTGTACGGCCTGCGCCGCGCCGGCAAGGCGCCAGACCCCGTGCATCCGTTCGGCTACGGCCGCGAGCTGTACTTCTGGAGCTTCATCGTCGCCCTGCTGGTGTTCGCCGCCGGCGCCGGTGTTTCGGCCTACGAGGGCATCCAGCACATCCGCCGGCCGGAGCCGGCCACCAACCACGCGTTGAGCTACAGCGTGCTGGGCATCTCCATCCTGTTCGAGGGGGCCTCCTGGTGGGTGGCGCTGCGCGAGTTCCGGCGTACCAAGGGCAAACTGGGCTACTTCGAAGCCTTCCGTCGCAGCAAGGACCCGTCCACCTTCACCGTGCTGCTGGAGGATAGCGCGGCCCTGCTGGGCCTGGGTTTCGCACTGATCGGGCTCGTGGCCGCCCAGGTCCTGGACATGCCGGTGCTTGATGGTGTGGCGTCGCTGTGCATCGCCGGCGTGCTTGCCGCCACCGCCTTTCTTCTCGCACGCGAAACCAAGGGACTGCTGGTGGGTGAGCCGGCCCATCCGGCGGTGGCCGAGCGGATCATGGCGGTGGCGGAAACCGATCCGGACCTGCGCCGCGCAAATGGCGTGACCACCATGCAGATGGGCCCCGAACAGGTCGTGGCCATGCTCAGCGCCGAGTTCGAGGATGACCGGAAGACACCGCAGATCGAGGCGTGCATCACCCGCATCGAATCAGCCGTGAAGCGCGAGTATCCGGAACTGGTGGCACTGTTCATCAAGCCGCAGACACCCGAGGTCTACGCCTCCCGCCGCGCGGCACTGGCCGTTCCGCCTGCGCAGGAATGACACTGCGTCTGCGCCCGTTTCACCTGTCTGGTGCCACAGTGCCATCACCGTTTTCCCGAGCCTGCCTCTACCGTGCCGGATTGGTTGCCCGCCTCTCTTCAGATCCTCCCCCGCAGCTTCTATCGGCGCCCGCCCGTCGAGGTTGCGCCCGAGCTGCTCAACAAACTCCTCGTCCGTGACGATGGCCGGGCCGGTCGCATCGTTGAAGTCGAAGCCTACGCGGGCAGTGTCGATCCGGCCGCACACTCCTATCGCGGGCAGACCCCGCGCACGGCCAGCATGTTCGGCGAGGCCGGCCACCTGTATGTCTACTTCACTTACGGCATGCACTGGGGCAGCAACGTTGTCTGCGGCGAAGTGGGTGAAGGCGTGGCGGTGCTGCTGCGGGCCATCGAGCCGCTGGTGGGCCTGGAGCGCATGCGCGAACTGCGTCCCGCCGCGCGCCGCGACCACGATCTGGCCAGCGGGCCCGGCAAGCTCTCGCAGGCCTTCGGGCTGGACCGCAGCTTCGACGGCGCTGATCTGGTGACCGGCAACCACGGCATTGTCATCGCCAGCGACGGCGTGCCGCCGCCGGAGGATCCAGTGGTCGGGCCCCGCATCGGCATCACCCGCGCTGTTGATTTCCCCTGGCGTTGGCACATCCGTGATCACCGTCACGTATCGATCCAGCCACGTCGCGCTTCCGCCCCAGCGAGGAAACGATGATGACCCCGCTCGACAAACCACTGCGCCGCGAACTGCGCATCGACGGCCAACCCTACACTCTCACCGTGGCCCCTGAGGGCCTCAAGCTGGTTGAGAAGGGGCGGCGCAAGGGCATCACACTGCGCTGGCAGGACCTGGTCTCCGGAGACGCTGCACTGGCCACCGCCTTGCAGGCCTCGCTCCAACGGCACTGAGCCGGCGCGCCCACCTCACATCGGCATCACCCCGCCGTGGCGATACATAACGGCGCGCGCACTAGCGTAGCGCCAGACAGCCGCCGCAACCGCCCTCGCCACCCAGCCCTGAAAAGCGCCATGGACGAAGCCGAACGACTGCTCGAAATCGAACGACTGCACCTGTTGGATACGCCACCGGAGCCGGTATTCGATGCCATCGTCGCCGCGGCCCGCGCCGCGACCGGCCTGACCATGGGCCTGATCACCGTGGTGGCCGAAGACCGCCAATGGTTCAAGGCCAACATCGGTCTGGAGGGCGTCAGCGAGACCGCCCGCGAGATCTCCTTCTGCACCCATGCCATACGCCAGGACGAGCTGTTCGAGATACCCGATGCGCGCCAGGACCCACGCTTTTCCACCAATCCGCTGGTCACCGGTGGGCCACGCATCCGCCACTACGCCGGCATTCCCCTGGGATCGACGCACGGCGCACGCATCGGCACGCTGTGCCTGCTCGACCCGATGCCCGGTGTGCTGTCACCCTCCCAGCGCGAACTGATGGTGCATCTGGCTCGGGTCACCACCCAGGTGCTGGAACAGCGCAGCACCCTCATGGCGCAGGTTGGCCAGGCCAAGGCGCTGCATCGCGAGCTGAAACGCAGTGAGGACTTCCTGGAGCGTACCAACCGTGCCGCACGGGTAGGCGGCTGGGAGATGGACCTGCTGACCAACGAGGTGCGCTGGACTCGGGAAACCAAGCAGTTGCATGGCGTACGCAGCAACTTCACGCCCACGTTGGAGACCGCACTCTCGTTCTATCGCGAGGACAGCCGCAATATCATCCAGGCGGCGGTACAGCGCTGCATCGACGAGGGGACATCGTGGGAAGTACAGCTGCCGATGACCACGGCCGACGGGCGCGCGATCTGGACCCGGGTGGTCGGTAGCCGGCAACAGGTCGACGGCCATCCGCGCCTGGTCGGGGCGATCCAGGACATCACGGACGAACGAGCCGCGCTCGACGCACTGGAAGCGAGCGAAACCCGCTACCGTCGGCTGTTCCACTACAGTCTGGGCCTGATCTGCACCCACACGCTGGACGGCACATTGACCTCGGTGAATCCGGCGGCGGTGCAGTCACTGGGCTTCGAGGAAAGCCAGATGATCGGGCGCAGCCTGTGTGACTTGATGCCGCCGGAAAAACGCGAAGGCTTCAGGGCCTACCTCGCCCGGATCCAGGCAAACCACACCGACGCTGGCGTGATCGAGCTGATTGCCGCCGATGGTACGCGCCACTACTGGGCGTACCACAACGTGCTCGACAACGAAGCCAGCCCGCCCTACGTGCTGGGGCATGCACAGGACGTCACCGCGCTGAGGATGCAGGAGCAGCAGCTGCGCGACATGTCCTTCAAGGATCCGCTCACGCAGTGCTACAACCGGCGTTACCTGCACCGGCTGGATGAACTGATTGACGAGCGCTGGGCCTGCGTGATGTTCGATCTGGACCATTTCAAGCACATCAACGACACCCAGGGCCACCGCCGTGGCGATGCCGTGCTGGTCGAGTTCGCCACCTTCCTGCGCTCGCCGCTGGGCAAGGACGAGACCGTGGTACGGCTGGGTGGCGACCAGTTCATGGTAGTGCTGGTCGCGCCAGCGAATGGCCGCCTAAGCGAACTCGAGCACTGGTACCAGGACCACGCCGCGCTTTCGCCCAGCGCGTTCTCGATGGGCGCGGCCATCAACACGGCCGGTGAGCCCGTGGCCGACACCATCCAGAAGGCGGACAGCCGCCTGTACCGAACCCGCGCGCGCGTGCGTCGGGAGCGACGCGAAGACCCTGCCGCGCGTTGATCACGCACGCACCGTCACCCAAGCCGGTGCGTGGTCGCTGGCCTTTTCCTGCAGCCGCACCCAACGGTCGACGCCCGCATCCTTCAGTCGTTCCGTCAGTACGGGATTCAACAGCAGATGATCGATGCGCAGCCCACGGTCGCGCTCGGCGTGCTGGCGGAAATAGTCCCAGAAGGTGTAGATCGTGGCGCCGCCGTGCACCTTCCGCAGCGCATCGGTCCAGCCCTGCGCGAGCAGCCGCTCGAAGGCATCGCGAACCTCGGGCTGGAACAGCGCATCGCGCCGCCAGGCCTTGGGATCATAGACATCGGCGTCTGTGGGAATCACGTTGAAATCACCCAGCAGCAGCGCCGGGTGCGGCAGCTCGACCAGGCTGCGTGCATGCCGGATCAGGCGTTCCATCCAGCGCAGCTTGTAGTCGAACTTGGGCCCGGGCTGCGGGTTGCCGTTGGGCAGGTAGAGGGCACCCACGATGACGCCGTGCACCGCCGCCTCCAGGTAGCGACTCTGCGCATCCTTGGGTTCGCCCGGCAATCGGCGGCGGCTCTCGACCGGCATGGTCCCCCGGGCCAGCAGCGCCACGCCGTTCCAGCGCGCCTCACCCTGCCAGAGCGCACCGTAGCCGGCCTCTTCCAATGCCGCAGCGGGAGACGCTGCGTCGGTGGCCTTCAGCTCCTGCAGGGCAACCACGTCCGGCGATTCCCTGTGCAGCCAGTCCAGCAGCTGCGGCAGGCGCGTGCCGATGCCGTTGACGTTGAACGTCGCAATACGAAGCGTTTTGCGGCGGGGCATGGATAAAGGCTCCTCGGCGCAGCGGGACGAGCATTCACTCTGCGCGCCCGGGCATGCACGGGCCGTGGATGCCACGTCATGATGCGGTGCCATTCGGTTCACGAACCGCTGCCACGGCGCACAGCAGGCTGGTCACCCGTGAACAGTGCCGGAGAAGCCCCATGGCGGTGCGTCCGCTGCGCGCGATCTACCAGGTCGACCCGTATCTGTTCCGCGACAGCCAAGGCCGCGGCTGGGGCACCCTGGATGGCATCACCGAAAAGCTGGACTACCTGCAGTGGCTCGGCATCAGCCATGTGTGGCTGCTGCCGTTCTACTGCAACGCCGGCCGTGATGGCGGCTACGATGTCACCGATCACTACCGCATCGATCCACGCCTGGGCGACGAGACCGCCTTCCAGCGCCTGGTCGATGCGGCCGACGCGCGCGGCATCGGCATCATCGTCGAACTGGTGATGCAGCACACCGCCAGCGCGCACCCGTGGTTCGTCGCCGCACAGCAGGGCGACCCGGCCTGGCGCCGCTGGTACCTGTGGAGCGACCACATGCCTGACGACGGCCTGCAGCCGATGTTCCCGCCGATCGAGGCCTCTGTCTGGACATGGGATGCCACGGCCGGCGCGTTCAACCGGCACATGTTCTACCGGCACGAGCCAGACCTCGACCTGGCCCATGCGCCGGTACGCGAGGAACTGCTGCGGGTAATGACGTTCTGGCTGCAGCGCGGCGTGGCCGGCTTCCGCGTGGACGCCGTTCCGTACATGGTCGAGCGCGCCCGCCACGCCGACCCGCGCGACGACGGGCTGTGGCTGCTGGAGGCGATGCGCGCCACGGCAGACGCGCAGCAACCAGGGCTGCCACTGATCGGCGAAGCGGATGTCCGCGCGTCCCACTACGGTGACTTCCTGTGCCACGGGCGGCGGCTTTCGCACCTGCTGGATTTCCACCTCAACAATCATTTCTTCCTGGCACTGGCACGCGGCGATGCCAGCGAAGTGGCGCGGGTCATGGCCGAGTACGGCCCGCACGCGCCGCCGGACACACGCATTGCCTGGCTGCGCAACAATGATGAACTGGACCTTGAGCAGTTGGAGCCGGATGAGCGCGAAGCGGTGATGGAACGCTTCGCCCCTGAGCGTGGCATGCGCATCTATGGCCGTGGCATCCGCCGCCGGCTGGCACCGATGCTGGAGGGCGACATCGCATGGCAGGCCATGGCCTGGGCGGCGCTGCTCTCGCTGGGCCAGGTGCCGGTGATCCGCTATGGCGAAGAGATCGGCCTCGGTGATTGCCTGGAATTGCCCGAACGCAATGCCGTGCGCATGCCGATGCACTGGCATAACGGCCCAGGGGCTGGGTTCACCGACGAACCGCGGCATGCCTGGCGCGCGCCACCGGCAGACGGCCCCTACGGTTACCGCACGGTCAACGTCGAGGCGCAACGCGCGACGCCAGGTTCACTGCTGCTGCGGGTGCGCGAGCTGCTGCAGCAGCGCAATGGACATTCCGTGCTGCAGCAGGGTCCTCACACGCTCGACCAACCCTCACCTGCGCTGCTGATGCTCCGCTACGGTGAGGCACCTCATCAGGCACTGGCACTGATCAACTTCGGCGACGAGCCGGTCGAGGTGAACGTACCCCTGCGCGGCCCGCTGAACACGCTGGTGGGCCACGGCGCCAAACTGCAGGGTCGCCGCTGTTACCTGCAGGGTCACGGCTATACGTGGCTGGCTGCCGAAGGTGCCTGAGTGCGCAGCGCGGGCAGCACGTGTTCGGCGAAGTCGTCGATGAAGCGTTCCTGCTCGCGGTTCACGTTGTGCAGGTAGATGCGATCGAACCCCAGTCCCTGCAGCTCCTGCAGCCAGGCCCGATGCTGGCCCAGGTCTGCCGAGACATGCACGTGCTGGCGCACCACCTCGGCGCTGACCGATCGGGCCTGTGCTTCGAACTGTTCGGGCTGGTCCAGGCCTTCGGCCAGTTCCGGCGACAGCACGTTGGCACTCCACTGCTCCATCGCACCTTCCAGCGCCGCCTGTTCGGCGCGCGCGTAGGAGAGCTTGGCCTGCAGGTACATCGGCTTGCCCCTGCCACCGCCTGCCTCGAACGCTGCCACCACACGCTGTAGCTGCGCCAGCGGTTGGCTGATGGTGATCAGACCATCGGCCCAGCCCCCCATCCAACGTGCAGTCTCCTCCGTGACCGCTGCACCCAGCAGCGGCAGGGGAAGCGCCGGGCGACTGTAGAGCCGTGCCTGGCGCACCTGGAAGCCACCGTCGTGGTCGACCTGCTCGCCACCCCACAGCCGCCGCATGACCTCGGCCGCATCGCGCAGTGCCTTCTGCCGCTCGCGCTTGGCTGGCCACGCCTGGCCGGTGATGCGCTCGTTCAGGGCCTCGCCGGTACCCAGCGCCAGCCAGATCCGGCCCGGCGCCAGCTGCTCCAGCGTCGCCGCTGCCTGTGCCACCAATGCCGGGTGCTGGCGCAGCATCGGGCAGGTCACCATGCCCAGGGTCAACGCGCTCTGCACCGCCAGCGCACCGGCCCACACCCAGCTGTGGCCGGACTGCCCTTGCGCAGTCGTCCATGGATGGAAATGGTCCGAGCACATCACGGCCTCGAATCCCGCCTGTTCGGCGCGCAGCGCCAGGCCCAGCAAGGTGGCGGGCGGGAACTGCTCATGCGATGCGTGGTAGCCGATGGTCATCACGGATTCCGTGCGGGGACTGGACACGATGGCAACACCCCTCCAGCTAAAACCGCGTCATGGAAACGAACGCTTCCTGCATCGGGCATCGACGCTGGGCTATCGCCGAGGGCTACATTCCAGCCTGGAGCAACGGCCCGTCACCGGAGATGCAGAGTCACGAAACCTGCTGCGTACTCAATGCCGGCGACGAGCCCGCGCATGTCACGCTCACCCTCTACTTCGAAGACCGTGATCCGGTGGGCCCCTACCGGGTCACCGTGCCGGCGCGACGCACCTGTCACCTGCGCTTCAACGACCTGCAGGATCCGGCGCCGGTGCCGCGCGGCACCGGCTTTGCCACCCTCGTTGAATCCGACCAGCCGATCATCGTGCAGCACACGCGGCTGGATTCACGGCAACCGGCCAACAGCATCATGACCACGATCGCCCATCCGTTGTGAAGTCCTCCGCGCAGGCGTCCACGCTGCAACGACACCGCGCCCTCCGGCCGTTTACCCGTATAGGGGGAGACTGGCGCCGGTTTCCTTACGGAGAGTGACGATGGCCCTGCCCGACTACCCACGCCCGCCCTTCCCCGCCCAACAGCAATCCTTCACCGGCAAGACCGCGCAGATGCAGCCGCGGCCGGACCACGGCGAGAACAGCTATCGCGGCCATGGCTTGCTGCAGGGCAAGAAGGCACTGATCACCGGCGGTGACAGCGGCATCGGCGCAGCCGTGGCCATCGCCTTTGCGCGCGAAGGCGCCGACGTTGCCATCGCGTTCCTCGATGGTGAGCAGGACGATGCCCGCCATGTGCAGCAGCAGATCGAACAGGCCGGGCGCAAGGCCGTGCTGGTGCCGTGTGACATCAGCGACCCGGCACAGGCGCGCTCGCTCGTGGACCGCGTGGCCAGCGAACTGGACGGCCTCGACATCCTGGTCAACAACGCGGCCTACCAGCGCTACTACGAGCACTTCGACGACATCACCCTGGATGACTGGAAGCGGACGTTCGATACCAATGTCCATGCCGTGTTCAATCTGACCCGGTTGTGCGTCCCGCACCTGCGCGGTGGCGGCGCGATCATCAACACCGCATCGGTCAATTCCAAGCGGCCGACCCCGAACATCCTTCCGTACTCCGCGACCAAGGGCGCGGTGGCCAACCTGACGCTGGGGCTGGCGGGCCTGCTGGCCGAGCATCAGATCCGCGTCAATGCGGTGCTGCCCGGCCCGATCTGGACGCCGTTCATTCCGGCAGGCATGGCCGCCGAGGAGGTCGAGCAGTTCGGCTCGCAGACGCCGTTCGGCCGCCCCGGGCAGCCAGCCGAACTGGCATCGGCCTATGTGATGCTGGCTTCGGACAGTGCCAGTTATACCTCTGGTGCACTGCTGACCATTTCTGGCGGCGCGGCGACGCTGTAGCCTCCATGACCGGATTGCCTGCCTGGATCGAGGACTGGCTGACCGTGGTTGTGCCGGTGGCGGAGGTGCTGGCCATTCTCGGCGTCGCATGGGTGATGGTGCGTGCGCTGGCGTGGCTGCTGGTGCAGGCCCGGCAACGCGGCAGGCTGGCTCCAGAGCTTCATGTGGGCCTGCGCCGCGGCGGTGCCCTGCTGCTGTATCTGGCGGCCGCGCTGCTGATACTGGAGCGACTGGGCGTTTCGCGCTCGGTGCTGTGGACCGCGCTGACCGGGTTCATGGCGGTCGGCGCGGTGGCGTTCTTTGCCGCGTGGAGCGTGTTGTCCAACCTGTTCTGTTCGTTCCTGATCGTCGCCACGCGCCCGTTCCGCATCAATGACACCATCGAAGTGCTGGAAAGCGTGGACAAGCCGGGCCTGTGCGGCCAGGTGGTGGACATCAACCTGATCTACACCACGCTGAGTGATCGTGGCGAAGGCGCGCGCGGTTGCCTGCTGCGCGTGCCCAACTCGTTGTTCTTCCAGCGCATCACCCGGCACTGGGGCGACAGCGGCTATGCGCAGCTGCGAGCAAGCGTGCCGATCAAAGGCAAGGCGCGCTGAGTCGCTGTAGCGCCGAGCCCATGCTCGGCTTGCTGCGCGCGGCGCAGGGCGCATCGCGGTCTGAATGGAGAGCAGCCGAGCGCGGGCCCGGCTCTACGGTGCCACCGCGGACGACGCTACTCCGCCGCCAGTGCCTGGATCGGGTCCAGCTGTGCGGCATTGCGGGCCGGGAAGTAGCCGAAACCCAGCCCGATTGCAGACGAACATGCCAGCGCGGCGAGCACCGGCCCAGGCGTGAACAGGAACGGCACGCCCAGTGACAGCAGACTGGACAAGGCTCCCACACCCAACGCGGACAACACGCCCAGCACGCCACCGAACAGGCAGATCAATACGGCCTCGATCAGGAACTGGCGCAGGATGTCGCCCTGCCGAGCCCCCACCGCCAGCCGCACACCGATCTCGCGCACGCGCTCCTTCACCGACACCAGCATGATGTTCATCACGCCCACGCCACCGACCACCAGCGCCACCGCCGCAATCGCCGAGACCAGCGCCGCCATGGTCTGGCTGCACTTCATCACCGCCTTGCGGATCTGGTCCGAGTTGTAGATGAAGAAATCGCGGCGCCCATGCAGCCGCTGCAGTTCCGCACCCAGCGAGGCCTCAGCTGCACGGGTTGATACGTCATCGCGCACGCGTACGGTGATGCTCTCCAGCCGCTGGCTGCCAAGCAGGCGCGAGGCCGCCGAGGTGTAAGGCACGTAGACCGTGGGCGTCGCGCCGCCTGCGAATGCACTGGCACCCACCACCCCGATCACGTCCACCGGCATGCCGCCCAGCAGCACCGTGCCGCCGATCGGATTGCCGTTGAACAATGCCTTGGCCGCCTTCTGGTCGAGCACGGCCACCGCGCGATGCGCCTCCACCTCGGCATCGGTGAAGAACCGGCCCGCCTTCAGGCGCAGCCCGCGCACGCGGGGTAGATCAGCGCCCACGCCAAGCACCTGTGTGTTGGCGCGCCGGTTGCCCTGCAGAGCGGCCACCGAGCTGCTCAGGTTGGGGCTTACGCTGTCTACGTAACTCAATGCGGCCAGGTGATCGGCATCGTCCACGACCAGCGTTTCAATCTCGGCCGAGCGCGGGTCGCCGAAATCCGCACCCGGGAAGATCTCCAGCGTACTGGCACCCAGTTCGTTGATCTGTGACTCGACCTGCGCCCGTGCGCCCTTGCCCAACGCAACCACGGTCACCACCGCAGCCACGCCGATGATGATGCCCAGCATGGTCAGCAAGGTGCGCAGGCGATGGGCCAGCATCGAACGTACCGCCATCCGTGCCGCTTCCCTGGTCGCATCCAGGCGCGCGCGGCGCTCGGCGCCCGGTTCCGTGCCGCGCGCGGGCGCGACGGCTTGGCGTGCAACCGCGGGATCACCCGTACCACAGTCGGATACGACCCGGCCGTCTGCGATCTCGATCACGCGTGAAGCGTGCGCGGCAGTCGCCGCATCATGGGTCACCAGGATCACGGTATGGCCCTGCGCATGCAGGCGCTTGAGTTCGGCCATCACCTGCCTGCCGCTGGCATGATCCAGCGCGCCGGTCGGCTCGTCGGCCAGCACGATGGCGCCGCCGTTCATCAGCGAACGCGCAATGGAAACGCGCTGCTGCTGGCCGCCGGACAGCTGGCTGGGCCGGTTCGCGGTCCGCTCGCCCAGGCCAAGCGTTTCCAGCAGCAGGCGGGCACGCGTGGTGCGCGCATCGGCCTCCACCCCGGCATAGACTGCCGGCAGTGCCACATTCTCCGCGGCGCTCAGGTTCTCCATCAGGTTGTAGCGCTGGAAGATGAAACCGAAATGCTCGCGACGCAGGTGCGCCAGTTCATCGGGCGACATCTGCTCGGTTGCGGCGCCGTGCACGCGGTAGCTGCCTTCGGTTGGCCGGTCCAGGCAGCCCAGGATGTTCATCAGCGTGGATTTTCCCGAACCGGACGGGCCGATGATGGCGATGAACTCGCCCGCCGCGATGCGCAGCGACACGTCCTTCAACACCACCACCTCGCCGGCGGCCGAGCGGTAGGCGCGCGATACGCCATGCAGTTCCAGCAGCGCGTCGGCCATGCTCACATCCCCAGCAGGCTGGTGGGCTCGGCTTCCGCGCCACTGGGCGCCTGCCCGACCACCACGTTCTCGCCTGCCTTGAGGCCGGACAGGATCTGCACCGCAGTAGCTGTGCGCAGGCCGGTCGTCACCGCGCGCTCGCGGGCACGGCCCTTGGCGTCGATCACCTGTACAGTCGCGCGGTTGCCCGCCTTGTCATCGCTCTCGGACACTGCTGTCAACGGCACCTGCAGCGCGTTGGCGGCGCGCGCCAGCTGGATCGTCACCTTCACCGTCATCGACGGCTTCAGTTTCAGGCCTGGATTGGGTACGTCAAACAGCCCGGCGTAGTACACCGCCTTCGGCGTCTGCGCCGATCCACCCGTGTTGCCGGTGGCCACATCGGCAATCGACGATGGCGCAGGTTCAAGCTGCTGCAGATGCGATTCGTAGCGGCGTCCGCCCGGCCCCAGCGTAGAGAACCACAGGGGTTGGCCAGGCGCGATCAGCTCCACGTCGGCCTCCGCGATCTCGGTGCGAACCGTCATCGTGTCCATCTGTGCCAGCATTACGATGGTCGGCGTGGTCTGCATCGAGTTCAGCGTCTGCCCGGCCTTGGTGACGATGGCCACGATGTAGCCATCGGAAGGTGAGACGATGCGGGTGTAGCCCAGGTTGATCCGCGCCGTTTCCACCTGGGTCAGCGCCTGCTCGATCTGGGCCTGCAGCGCTGCGACGTCAGAGCGCGCC
This sequence comes from Stenotrophomonas sp. YJH_SMC_64, assembly GCF_059371375.1. Classification (NCBI taxonomy): domain Bacteria; kingdom Pseudomonadati; phylum Pseudomonadota; class Gammaproteobacteria; order Lysobacterales; family Lysobacteraceae; genus Stenotrophomonas; species Stenotrophomonas sp. YJH_SMC_64. The sequence goes on from NZ_JCAFUN010000009.1 coordinate 189,830, forward strand.
GCTTCGCGCGCCACCCGCGCGGACTCGAAACCTTCCTGCGAGACCAGCCGAGACGCCACCAGCTGCGACTGGCGCTCATGCACGCGGATGGCCTGGGCGTAGCGCGCCAGGCTGGCGGCATGCTGGGCACGCAGCGCATTGGCAGCCGCTTCGGCGCTGCGCAGGGCGATGCGCTGCGGCTGCGAATCCACTTCGGCAATCAGATCACCAGCGTGCACACGCTGGCCCAACACCACATGCAGGCGCTTGACCTGGCCCGATACCTGCGCACCCACCGCCACCAGTTCCTTGGGGTTGACCCGGCCAACGGCCTGCACGGTCCTTTCCAGGTCCGCCACCCTTGCCGGGGCCGTGATCAGCGCGGCATCATCACTTTCGGCGAACAGCCACCAGCCGGTGCCGCCTGCAAGAAGCGCAACGATTGCGGCAATGATCCAGGTCCTGCGGTTGTCCATCGTAAGGCTCGCATGCACGCAGCCACCGGATGTGACCGCAGAACCCGCAGTCTGGGAGGTGGTGGTGGATGTTTCTTGGAGCCACTGTGGAGATTGCATGGAGGCCGCACATCCGTTCAGGCACGGCGTCCGCTCCTGAACGGCACGGATCGCGTCCATGAAATCTCGACACAATCTCGACCAAGTCTCCATCAACGGCCCCTAGCCTTGTCGGCCTCGCCGACTGCGTTCCCGCCGTGTCCCTCCCGTTTCCTGACCTGCCTCCCATCGATGTCCGCCGCGCCTACCTCGCCTGGTGCGCGCCTTCGCCGTGGCTGCTTGCACTGGTAATGGCGTCGACCAGCGCCTGGATGCTTGCCAGCGCGAACCCGGCGCCGCCCCTGCTGGCGGGCGCCGGTGCCGCCGCGCTGGTGTGCTTCCGCAGCGAAGGCCCCGCCCATTCGGCGCGCACGGGCACCCTGGCGTCGCTGGTGCTGATCGGCTTCGCGGCCTGGTCCGCCTCCAGCGCTGGCCTGAGTCTCATGCCTGCAGGGATAGCGGCGGTCCTGGTGGCTGCGTTGCTTGCCCGGCGCCTGTGGGCCCTGGTCCGCATGGCCCGCCGCTTGCAGGACCGGGTGGACGCAACGGGCATGCAATCACGGTGGAGCAAGCTGCCTGCGGCCGTATCGGCCCTGCTCGCACAGCACCTGCGCGGGACCGCAACGCTGGCGCCCGCCCTGCAGCACACGCTGGTGCTGGCCACCCTCGCCTGGGCCGCCCACGAAGAAGCACAGACCCTGGAACGGCCACGATGACACCGCCGCCGGCACTCCCCATCTCGCACTTGAAACTGCAGCGTTCAATGAAGACCGATGCACGCACGCACCAGGCGCCCCTGGTGCTGATTGCCGAGGATGAAGGCGAAATTGCTGACATTCTCGGCGCCTACCTGGCCCGCTCCGGGTTGCGCAGCGCCCGCGCCGCCGATGGCGAAGCCGCCCTCGCCAGCCACCGCCAGCTGCGCCCCGACCTGGTGCTGCTGGACGTGCAGATGCCGAAGTTGGATGGCTGGCAGGTCCTGAGTGAGCTGCGCCGGCGCGGCAACACCCCGGTGATCATGCTCACCGCACTGGACCAGGACGTGGACAAGCTCACCGGCCTGCGCGTCGGCGCCGACGACTATGTGGCCAAGCCCTTCAATCCGGCCGAGATCGTCGCCCGCATCCAGGCGGTGCTGCGCCGTAGCGCGAAGCCCATGGCAGAAGAACCCAACGGGCTGATCCGGCAGGGCCCGTTCGAGATCGACCTGCGCAGCCATGAGGTCACCGTGCGCACCGATGACCATGTGCACGCTTTGAATTTCACACTCACCGAGTTCCGTTTGCTGGTGCACATGGCGCGCGCACCGCGCATGGTGCACAGCCGGCTGGATCTTCTCCAGACCTGCCTGCCGGAAGGCGATGCGCAGGAGCGCACCGTGGACAGCCACGTCAGCAAGCTGCGCCGCAAGCTGGAGGACGTCGGCGTCATCGGCATTCCCGCCACCATCCGCGGTGTCGGCTACCGCTTCCTGGACTGAACCGATGAACCCCAAAGGCAAGAGCATCGGGCGCCAGATCACGCTGTCCATCACGGTCGCGTCGCTGTGTTCAACCGTACTGTCGATCAGTGGTTTCTACCTGTTCTATTACCTGATGGAGGTGTTCTATCCACGCTGGTATGACGAGCCGGAAACCATCATGCCGTCAGGGCTGGAGTGGCTGTGGATCGGCCTTACCGCCACTGTGGTGGTGGCACTGGCCACGTTGATCGCCTCGCGCCTGACCCGGCGCATCATCACCCCGCTCAACTCAGTGGCCGAAAGCCTGCGTCGCGTCGCCAGCGGTGATCTTGAGGCGCGTGCGCGCGGCGGCGACACCTCGATGACCGAGGCCGCCACACTGGTCAGCGACTTCAACTCAATGGCCGAGCGGCTCAGCCGGATGTCCGAGAACCGCGTGTTCTGGAATGCAGCGATCGCACACGAACTGCGCACGCCGATGACCATCCTGCGCGGCCGCCTGCAGGGCATCGCCGAAGGCGTGTTCGAGCCCGGGCCGGAGCAGTTCAACAGCATGCTCACCCAGCTGGAGGGCCTGACCCGCATCATCGAAGACCTGCGCGTGGTCAGCCTTGCCGAAAGCGGTCACCTGGATCTGCGCCTGCAGCGCAGCGATGTCAGCGTGCAGGTAGCGGCGGTGGTCGAAGCGATGTCCGAGGCGTTGACCGAAAGTGGTTTCTCGATGACCTTGGACGCACGGCCGTCGCTTGCCGACTGCGATCCGGCACGCATCCGCCAGGCGGTGCTGGCACTGCTGGAGAATGCGCGGCGCCATGCCATCCCCTGCCCACTGCGGGTCCGTGTCACGCTGGCCGAAGGCCATTGCACCGTGACCGTTGAGGATGGTGGCCCCGGTGTGCCGGACGACCTTCGCGACAGCATTTTCGAAGCCTTCCAGCGCACCGATGTGTCGCGCTCGCGACAAAGTGGTGGTTCCGGGCTTGGCCTGGCGGTGGTGCGCGCGATTGCCGTGGCCCATCACGGAACGGCGCGATGCAGGGCGACCGAACGCGGTGGTAGCGCGTTCGAGATCCGCTGGCCGGTGCACGCGCGTCGTTGAGGGCCATTGTTGCCCTGGAATGCCCGAAATGCCGGAACTGCCTGGGTAGAGTCGACTGTCAGGCGACTTGCGCGCGAAAGCGCGGGTTCTTCCAACAGTTCGCAAAGAGCAGTCGACCAACAGTCGACTCTACCCCCGACCCACCCAGGGATCCCATGAAACACCCCCATGATCCAGCGGCCGCCGCCGGCAGCATCGGCCAGCAGAATGCGGCCGCCACCCTGAAGGCCATCCTGCGCACCTACCCCTGGCAGCTCACCGGCACGTTCTCGCTGGTCGCACTGGAGAACGCACTGCTGCTGGCCTATCCGCTGTTCGCCGGCTTCGCGGTAGACGCGATCATCAGCGGCAACATCGGCCATGCCATCTCCTACGCCGGCGTGGTGCTGCTGTTCTGGTTGGTCGGTGCCGCCCGCCGCGCGGTCGATACCCGGACGTTCACCCGCATCTATGCCGATCTGGCAGTGAGCGTGGTGCAGGCGCAGCGCCGCCTGGGCCAGGCCACCTCCACTTCGGCGGCCCGCGTCGTTCTGGCCCGCGAGTTCGTCGACTTCTTCGAAAAGCACGTGCCGATCATCGCCACCGCACTGGTATCCATGTTTGGCGCTGCGGTCATGCTGCTCGCAATTGAACCGCTGGTCGGTGGTGCCGCCCTCCTTTCGCCGGCAGCCTGGACGATGCACCATCGATGGTGGATCAGCTCGCGCGGCTGAAGGACATCGGCCGGCGAGTCAGCCCCGGCATGGACGATGCGGACCACAAGGACGCCGCTTGACCGGTAGATCCCCACCTTGGTGGGCACCGATGAAAGCCCGCGCCAACCAAGGTTGGCGACTACCGGGCGCGATGGGTACCCATGCGCCGCTTGGTGCTACAGGAACCCCGCCATGCGCTGCAGCTCGTCGTCCAGCGCACCACGAAATACCTTGTCGCGGGCCAGCGACTTGCCGGCATAGCCCACGTTCGACACCAACTCACCTTCGCGCATGCTCAGGTTGGCCCAGCCCACCACCTGGTCGTGCCACAACACCGGCAGTGCGTAGTAGCCATACTGGCGCTTCGGTGCAGGCGTGTACGCCTCGAACTTGTACACCCAATCCCACAGCAACTCGAAACGGCGGCGGTCCCACACCACCGGATCGAACGGCGCCAGCAGGCGCACCTGTTCGTCCGGCGCATGGCGGCGCGAGCGCGGATTTTCGTCCGCCGGCCAGTACCAGGTGGTGCCCTCCAACGTGCAGCTGGCCAGCTGCTGCTTGGCCAGTGCCAATGCCTTGCGGGTCTGCTCGGCCAGGTGCGGAGCGCCATAGCCCAGCAGGCGCACCAGATAGGTCAGGCTGGCCGAAGGCAGCGGTGCGTACTTGCGCACCACCAGATCGATCAGGGCGGCAGCACGTTCGATCTGCGCCTGTTCGCTGGAATCGGGCTCGGCATGATCGGCCACCGCGTAGATGCGCGTACCGCTATCGCGCCGTTGCACGCGCAGCAGGCCGCGGTAGTGCATGCCGTCCAGCAGATGGGTACTGGCATTGCTGGTGCCGCCCCAGTAGTTGGTCACCCGCCCATGCGCGAACGCCTGGTCGACCTCGCGTGGGTGCACGCTGCCACGCTCGCGCACGAAGGCCAGCACGTCGGCCGCACGGCGATGGGTCTCGGCGTCCCACTCGCGTTTGGAGACACGCGGGTGCATCAGTGCCAGATGCTCGCGCGGCAGGAACCCGTAGTTCACCAGGCAATCCTCTTCCACCGGCAGACGCGTGTAGCGCCGCTCAAGATCGCCTGCGCGGTAATCCTTCACGCGGTGGCGCAGAGTCAGGTCCTGCGCGCGTGCGGGTGCGCGGATCGGGTCGGCCTGCACGAAGCCCAGCCGCCGGATCGCGGTCAGCAGCGTGGTCGGCTTGAACAGGGTGCGCGCCACCGCGTAGCGGCGAAGGTCATCGAGAGTAGGCGTGGCAGGCATGGCCGCATTGTAGATCCACGCCATCCGTAGATGGGGCCGTGGCGAACCGTGCAACGGCACCCACGCATGGCGTGGATCTACCGAAGCCGCGATACCTCCAGCGAACCGATCACCAACGCCCGCATGCCCTGCTTGAACTCGGTGATCACCTGCCCCTCCTCGTCGTCCGCAATCGCATAGATCGTGTCGGCGCCAGCGATGCAGTAGAAGGCGATCGTGGCCAGCAGCCAGCGCGCCTTGTCCACCGGCAGTCCGAACACCTCGGCCACGTGCGCCTGGTGCGATGCGATCTTTTCCAGCATCGGCGCGGTCGCCACCGTGCGCCGAAGCAGGTAGGGCGGTAGCCCGGGATGCGCCTTCACCACTTCGCACAGCGACTCCACGAACCCCATCAGATAGGCCTCCAGCCCACCCGGTGCGTCGACCGACGCGCGCGGAATCTGCCAGCGCTGGAACACCGCCTCCGCCACCAGGCGCTTCAACGCCTCCAGGTTGGCCACGCGCTTGTACAGCGCCGCCTGGGTCACCGCCAGTTCGGCGGCCACGTTGGCCATGGTCAGGTTGGGCAGGCCCAGACGGATGCCGATGTCGGCCAGGCGCTCCGGGGTGATGGTGGGCGGGCGGCCACGGCTCGGCGCCGTTGGATCGGGGTGCGTGCTCATACGGTGCCTGCTCTTACGGTGCGCGTCCATACCCTGCTGAGGGTGCCAGTAAAGGGACCCTCTTGTCCGCTTCGATTGATTTAGTTTAACTTACTCAACTAATTCGGAAGGCGTCCAGCACGCTGCCCGTGATCGAGCCCATGGCTCACCTCCCGCCAGGTCCCCACCCAGCCAACAACCCTGCGCTGCGCCCTCTCCCCGTGCTTGCCGTCGGCAGCGCGCCAGGCGCGCTCGCGCCTGCGATTCACAGGACTCTGGCATGACCGTTTACAACTTCACTTCTGCACAACATGGTGCTGCCGCCGCATCCTCCGGCCTTACGCATCCGCCGGGCATGCCCCTGCGCTACCCGATGTCCGCCCTCGCGCTGGGGCTGCTGGCCTCGTTTGCCGCGCTGGCCGACACCGCACCGTCCACCCTGCCCTCGGTGCAGGTGCAGGAACAGCGCCGGGTCACTGCGGACTATGCGGGCGGGCAAGTGGCCGCCGGCAGCCGCGTCGGCCTGCTCGGCGACAAGGATTTCATGGACACGCCGTTCAATACGGTCAGCTACACAGAGTCGTTCATCCGCGACCGCCAGGCCAAGGACCTGACCGACGTCATTGCCGCCACCGACCCCACGGTGTTCAGCAACGGCGTCACCGGTGCGTGGAGCGAGAACTACGCGATCCGAGGCTTTGCCTCCAACACCAGCGACACCACCTTCAATGGCCTCAGCGGCATGGCGCCGTACTACCGCACCTCGCCGGAAATGTTCGAGCGCATCGAAGTGCTGAAGGGACCGTCTGCGCTGCTCAACGGCATGCCGCCGGGCGGTTCGGTCGGTGGCAGCGTCAACCTGGTCCCCAAGCGTGCGGGCGAGCAGCCATTGCTGCGGGTCAGTGCCAATTTCGCCTCCGATGCGCAGTCCGGCACCCACGTGGATGTCGGCCGTCGCCTCGGCGCCGACAAGCAGTTCGGCATCCGCTTCAACGGTGCGTACCGTGATGGCGAAGGCGCGGTGGGCAAGCAGCGCAAGAAGGTACAGCTCGGGTCGCTGGCACTGGACTGGCGCGGCGAACGTGCGCGGCTGTCGGCCGATCTGTACAGTGCCGATGACCGTGTTGACGGCCCGGCCCGTGGCGTCGGCCTGGCACCGGGCGTGGCCATTCCGCGGCCACCGCGTGGCGATACGCTGATCAACCCGGACTGGGCCTACGTGGACAGCCAGGACAAGGGCGCGATGCTGCGCGGCGAGCTGGATATCAACGATAGCCTGATGGCCTACCTCGCCTACGGCACCAGCAAGACCGACTACCGCTACAACGGTTCGATCAGCGCGCAGATCCTCAATCCGGCCGGCGACTTCACCACGGTGATCGGCCAGCTCGCCTTCGACATCAGGAAGCAATCCGGAGATGCCGGCCTGCGCGGCTCGTTCCGCACCGGCAGCGTCGGCCACCAGTGGGCCGCCAACGTGACCCACTACCAGCACACCCAGAACGACTACGGCCGCCGCAGCGTGCCGGGCTGGGACTGGACCACCAATCTGTACAACCCGGTGTGGGGCCCTGCGGCACCGTTCATGGCACCGCACATCTCGCATACCGAGCTGACGCTGGACAGCCTCGGCTTCGCCGACACCCTGTCCTTCGGCGATGACCGCGTGCAGTTGACGCTGGGCGTGCGTCGCCAGCAGGTGGTCAGCGAGACCTTCAGCGTCGCTACCGGTGCGCGCACCTCGCGCTACGACGAGAGCGCCACCACGCCGGCAGCGGCGCTGCTGGTGAAGACCACCGACACGGTCTCCCTCTACACCAACTACATTGAAGGCCTCAGCCAGGGCGCCACCGCGCCGATGACCGCTGCCAATGCCGGCGATGTGTTCGCACCGTTCCGCACCAAGCAGAAAGAGCTGGGCCTGAAGCTGGACCTGGGCAGCTTCGCGCACACCTTCAGCGTGTACGAGATCAAGCGACCGAGCAGCTACACCGACCCGGTCACGAATATCTTCTCGTTTGGCGGCGAGCAACGTAATCGCGGCGTGGAATGGGGCTTCTTCGGCGCCCCGCTGGATGGCGTGCGCCTGCTCGGTGGCGTGGCGTACGTGCAGCCGAAGCTGACCCGCACGGCCGGTGGCGTGAATGAAGGCCGCATCGCCACGGCCGTAGCGCAACGGCAGGCCAAGCTGGGCGTGGAATGGGATGTGCCGACCTTGCAGGGCCTGACCTTGACCGGCAATGCCACGGCGATGTCGAAGCAGTACATCAGTGCCGACAATAGCCTGTCGGTGCCGGGGCGTACGTTGTTCGATGTCGGGGCGCGCTACAGCACCAGTGTGGCGGGTCGACCGCTTGCGCTGCGCGCCAGCGTGAACAACGTGACCAACAAGGCGTACTGGGGCATGCCGTTGCTTTCAAGCCTGGCGCTGGGTGCACCGAGGACGGTGTTGCTCTCTGCGACGATGGACTTCTGAGCCGGGCGACAAACTGTCAACGGGATCCACGCATAGCGTGGATCTGCCGGAAACTGTAGAGCCAGGCCATGCCTGGCTGGGTTCCATGGTGATCCGCCAAACGCATCCACGCCTGGCGTGGATCTACCGACACAAGGCACGACCACGCACGCACTGATCACGAAAGCACGCGCGCCACCACCGCCAGCACCGCCAGATGCCCCACGTAGTACCCATAGAACACCCAGCGCCAGCGCGGCAGTCGCCACGGCACCCGCGTCGCCAGCACGACCACCGGAACAGCCAGCAGTGCCCAGCCGTTGTGGTTGACCCCGCACACCGCTGCAAGCCCAACCAGCAACAGCCACCACGCCCGATGCCGGAACGCGACCCAGGCCAGCAGCACGGCGCCAACACCGGCCCACTGGTAGTCCACGAACATCGGCAGCACGCCGGCAGCCAGCAACAGCAGCACAGGCCGATTGTTCGCAAACGCATGCACGGCCACCACTGCCAAGGTGAAGGTGAGCAGGATGTTGAGCGGCAGCCAGGAACCGAACGCCAATGCGTGCAATGGCTGCGCAATCAGCCCCCATAGTGCCAGCCGGCGGATCGATTTGCGCAGGTCGGCGCCCGGCTGGGCCAGGTTGCAGGCCATCACCAGCGCGAACAGCGGGAAGGCGATACGCCCCAGTTCGCTGACCACCGGCACGTAGCCCCCGAAGACCACCTTGGCCACGTGGTCGCCGGTCATGGCCAGCAGCGCGATCCACTTCAGCAGCTCGCGCGCGCCGCTGCCGAGGGTGAGGTTGAACGTGGACGTCCCGGTCGTGGTCGCTTGCATCGCGGAAGCTTATGCGCATCGGCCAGCGCATTTCCAGCGCCGCGCAGGAGGCCACCGCTGCAAGCCGCAGGTGGCGGCGCTATGCTGGCCACCCTGCTTGTGAGATGCCCGCCATGCGCACCCTGTACCCCGCCATCGAACCCTACCGCGAGTTCACCCTGAAGGTGAGCGATCTGCACACGCTACATGTAGAAGAGTGCGGCACGCCCGAGGGCATTCCGGTGGTGTACCTGCACGGCGGCCCGGGCGCCGGTATCTCGCCGACCCATCGCCGCTTCTTCGACCCGACGCGCTACCGCATCATGTTGATCGACCAGCGCGGCAGCGGCCGTTCCACGCCGTTCGGCGAGCTGCGCGACAACACTACGCAGGACCTGGTGGCCGATATCGAGAAGGTGCGTGAGCATCTGGGCATCGAACGCTGGCTGGTCTATGGCGGCTCCTGGGGTTCGACCCTGTCACTGGCCTACGCGCAGGCGCATCCCGAGCGCGCCACCGGCCTGATCGTGCGTGGCGTGTTCCTCGGCCGCGAAATGGAGAACCGCTGGTTCGCCGAGGCCGATGGGGGTGCGCGCTGGATCTTCCCGGAGCGCTGGGACCGCTATCAGGCCTATATTCCGCACGCCGAACGTGGCGACATGATTGCGGCCTACTGGACGCGCATGGATGGCCCGGATGAGGCAACCCGCGTCGAAGCCGCGCAGGCCTGGCTGGGCTGGGAAGACAACGCCGCCACCCTGCAGCACGACGTGGATGCGCAATCCACCGATGATCCGCTGGATACGCTGGCCAAGGCCCGCATCGAAGCGCACTACTTCCGCAACGGCATCTTCCTGGAACCGGACCAGCTGCTGCGCAACATTGATCGCATCCGCCACCTGCCCGGCGTGATCGTGCAGGGACGCTACGACATCATCTGTCCGCCGCGCAGCGCGTGGGACCTGGCCAAGGCGTGGCCGGAAGCGCGCCTGGAGATGGTGACCTCCGGCCACAGCGCCAACGAGCCGGCCACGGTCGATGCGCTCGTGCGCGCGACAGATGCCTTTGCCGACCGCTTCTGAACAGGTGGGTAGTGCCGGCCGCTGGCCGGCATCCCACCGTGCGAGGTAGTAGCGTCGACTGTGAGTCGACTGCAGTTGGCGACACTGCTTCGAGGCCCGCGCTGCGCGCGATAGTCGATTCACAGTCGACTCTACGGGGCCGGGTATCAGGTGCCAGTCACACCACCCGGCTATACCAAGGTATAGCCCAGCTAACCCACGAGCCTCTAGGCCAGCCCCATTCAGGGGCGGACAATAGCGCCATTGGCCAGGGCAATCCTGGCCGGCACCCTCCCCTCCTGGAGACGCAGATGGACCCCGAACCTGCCGGGCGCACCGCGCCCCCGATGCCCGCAATCCGCCTGTTCCTGGCGCCTGCCCGCCGGTCCCTGCCTGCCTGAGTGACGGGGGACCGCCAGGCGCCGCTTGCCTGGAGATCGCCCCCATGTCCTACAAGATCCTCTACATCACCCTGCGCCGCCTGATCGGCGAGCGCGATGTTGCCGGCCTGCGCAGCCAACTGTTGCAACACGGCCCGGTCATGTTCGCCCGTTCGCTGTCGCTCGGTTCGCCGCGCGTGGTGGCCGATGCGCTGTCGCTGCTGCCAATCAGCGAGCGGATCACCGTGCTGCGCCATCTGCCCTACCCGCTGCGCGATGCCATGAAGCCGCTGTGCATCGGCGGCAGCCAGCGCCTGCACATGCAGCCGTGGTCGCCGGCGGTGCTGGCGATGCGCCACGCCTGACCTGTTCCAACCGTTCCGTTCGTGTTCCGGCCGCGGCCGGCTCTGACATTCGAGGAGAGTCCCATGAGCCTGCTCAACGCCTGGTTCAATGCCTTCCTGCGCAGCCGTCGCGCAGGCAACCTGTTCCGCCGCCGCGCGATGCCCGAATCCGGCTTCGGCCCGGGCAGCGCCGAGGCCGCGCCGTTCGCGCTCACCACCGGCCTGGTTACCCTCGCCCAGCAGGAGGAAGCCGAACTGCTGACCACACTGGAGTCGCATGCCGATGGCCTCAGCCCGCATGAGGCCGAGGAACGACTGGCCACGCTCGGCCCCAACGAGGTGGATCACGAAAAGCCGCTGCCGTGGTGGCGGCACCTGTGGCAGTGCTACCGCAATCCGTTCAACCTGCTGCTGACCGTGCTGGCGGCGGTGTCCTGGCTGACCGAGGACATCAAGGCCACCGTGGTGATCGGTGCGATGGTATTGCTGTCCACGCTGATCCGCTTCGTGCAGGAGGGGCGTTCGAACCGTGCGGCTGAGCGGCTGAAGGCACTGGTCGGCAACACCGCGCGCGTGCTGCGCCGCAATCCGGGCACCGAGGCCGCCGATGTGGCCGACCAGTACTTCGGCGCTCACCTGCACAGCCGTCGCCCGGCTCGCCTGCTGGACCTGCCGATCCGTGAGCTGGTGCCCGGTGACCACATCGTGCTGTCGGCCGGTGACATGATTCCGGCCGATTGCCGCGTGCTGACCGCCAAGGACCTGTTCGTCGCCCAGGCCGCGATGACCGGCGAATCGCTGCCGGTAGAGAAGTTCGCGCACCCGGGCGACGGCCTGGCCGGCCTGCTGGAGCAGCACAACCTGCTGTTCATGGGCACCAATGTGGTGTCCGGCACGGCCACGGCTGTTGTGCTGGCCACCGGCAACCGCAGCTACTTCGGCACGCTGGCGCAGCGCAGCACCGCCACCGACCGTGCGCCGACCGCGTTCCAGGCCGGCGTCAACAGTGTCAGCTGGCTGCTGATCCGCTTCGCGCTGGTGATGGTCCCGTTCGTGCTGCTGATCAACGGCTGGACCAAGGGCGACTGGACCGAGGCGTTCCTGTTCGCATTGTCGGTGGCGGTGGGCCTGACCCCGGAGATGCTGCCGATGATCGTCACCTCCACCCTGGCCAAGGGCGCGGTGCTGCTGTCGCGGCGCAAGGTGATCGTCAAGCGCCTCGATGCGATCCAGAACTTCGGCGCCATGGAAGTGCTGTGCACCGACAAGACCGGCACCCTCACCCAGGATAGGATCGCACTGGAGCGTCACACCGATGTGTTCGGCCACGATTCGGAAGACGTGCTGAAGTTCGCTTACCTCAACAGCCACTTCCAGACCGGGCTGATCAACCTCCTGGATCGCGCGGTGCTGGAGCACGTGGAGCTGCAGAGTTCGCTGCGGCTGTCGCAGGACTACCACAAGGTGGATGAGATCCCGTTCGATTTCGAGCGCCGCCGCATGTCGGTGGTGGTGTCCGAGCGCGAGGACCACCATGAGCTGATCTGCAAGGGCGCGGTGGAAGAGATGCTGGCGGTGTGCAGCACCGTTCGCGAGAACGGCCAGGACATGCCACTGGACGAGCACCGCCTGGCCCGCGTGCGGCAGACCACCGAGGAACTGAACGAGCAGGGCCTGCGCGTGGTGGCGGTGGCGATGAAGGAGACCGCGGCCAGTCAGAGCGCCTACTCGCAAGCGGACGAGTGCGGGCTGACCCTGGTCGGCTACGTGGCCTTCCTGGACCCGCCGAAGGAGTCCGCTGCGCAGGCGCTGCAGGCGCTGACCGCACACGGTGTCGAGGTCAAGGTCTTCACTGGCGACAACGAACTGGTGACCGCCCGTGTCTGCGCACAGGTGGGGCTGGACGCGGACACCATCCTGACCGGCCCGCAGATCGAGCGCATGGACGACGGCGCGCTGTCGCGGGCGCTGCAGCACCATCGCGTGTTTGCCCGGCTGACGCCGCTGCACAAGGAGCGACTGGTGCGCGAGCTGCGCGCGCAGGGCAAGGTGGTCGGCTTCCTCGGTGACGGCATCAACGATGCGCCGGCGCTGCGCGCAGCCGATATCGGCATCAGCGTGGACAGTGCGGTGGACATCGCCAAGGAGGCCGCCGACATCATCCTGCTGGAAAAGAACCTGATGGTGCTGGAGGAAGGTGTCATCCAGGGCCGGCGCACGTTCAACAACATGCTGAAGTACATCCGCATGACCGCCAGCTCCAACTTCGGCAATGTGTTCTCGGTGCTGGTGGCCTCGGCCTTCCTGCCGTTCCTGCCGATGCTGCCGCTGCAGCTGCTGGTGCAGAATCTGCTGTACGACATCTCGCAGATCGCCATCCCGTTCGACAACGTAGACGAGGAGCTGGTGCGCAAGCCACTGAAATGGAACCCGGCCGACATCGGCCGCTTCATGGTGTTCTTCGGGCCGATCAGCTCGATCTTCGACCTGACCTGTTTCGCGCTGATGTGGTACGTGTTCGATGCACGCACGCCGGCCGACCAAGGCCTGTTCCAGTCCGGCTGGTTCGTGGTCGGACTGCTGACCCAGACCCTGATTGTGCACATGATCCGTACGCCGAAGGTGCCGTTCCTGCAGAGCATCGCCGCGCCGCCACTGCTGCTGATGACCGGCCTGATCATGGCCATCGGCGTGGCCCTGCCGATGAGCCCGCTGGCCGGCTACTTCAAGCTGCAGGCGCTGCCGGCCGGCTACTGGCCGTTCCTGGTGGCGATCCTGTTCGGCTATGCGGTGCTGACCACCGCGCTGAAGCGGTTCTACATCCGTCGTTACGGCTGGCAGTAAGCGCCCGCCGCTTTGTCCAGGAAGAAACACAATGGACATCAATCCGAACCTGCCGGCGTTCAACGCCGGCGCAACCCTGAGTTCGTTGATCAGCCTGTCGGTGGCGTTCGTGCTGGGTACGGCCATCGGCCTGGAACGGCAGCTGCGCCAACGCACCGCCGGCCTGCGCACCAACACGCTGGTGGCGGTGGGAGCGGCGGTGTTCGTCGATCTGGCGGTGCGCTTCCATGACCTGTACGGCGGCCCGCCGTCACCGCTGCATGTGGTTGCGTATGTGATCTCCGGCGTCGGCTTTCTCGGTGCTGGCGCGATCATGAAGGACGGCGCCCAGGTGTCCGGCCTGAACACCGCCGCCACCCTGTGGGGATCGGCGGCGGTGGGCGCCTGTGCCGGCATCAAGCTGCTGCCGGAGGCGGTGTTGGCAGCGGTGTTCGTGCTGGCCGCCAATACCCTGCTGCGGCCGGTGGTGAACCGCATCCAGCGGCAGCCGCTGCCGGAAGCGTTCAGCGAGGCGACCTATGCGATCAGCGTGGTCTGCCAGCGCGAGCAGCAGGCCGAGGTGCTGGACCAGCTGTTGCTGCTGCTTGAGCAGGCGCATTACCCGGTGCGCGCGGTGGACCAGCGCCCGTTCGGCGAGCGCGACGTGGAGATCGAAGCGGTGCTGTATGCCACCACGGTGGATGCCGGCGAACTGGATGCGGTACTGGCGACGCTGGCGACCACGCCCGGCGTGCTGCAGGGGTTCTGGAACGCCAGCCTGGAGGAGTAGTGCCGGCCGCTGGCCGGCAACCCCATGATCCCCGGACGCACCGTGCATCGCTTTGGTGGGTGCCGACCGTTGGTCGGCACAGAACCTTCAGAGACCGTGTCCATCCCTGCGGTAGTCCGGCCGCTGGCCGGCAACCTCGTGATCTCCGAAGCACCGTGCAGTTGCCGGCCAGCGGCCGGCACTACCAGGCATCGCTCTGGTTTGTGCCGACCAACGGTCGGCACCCACCGCACGAGAGCACGCCGGCCCAGGTCGGCATCCACCAATGCCGGCTTTGCTATCCTTTTCCCCCACGCCAGGGAGCTTCCCCGATGCCATCGCTGTCGCCCCGCCGCCCGCTGGTGCTGCTGGCCCTGATCGTCGTGATGGCGGCGATCTTCCTGATCGACACCGTCACCGATTACGCGGTTGCCGCTGCCTGCTTCTACGCAGCGGTCATCCTCGCGGCGTCGCGCGTGCTGGGTGCGCGCGGGCTCATCACCCTGGCCGTCGCCTGCATCGCACTCACCGGGCTGAGCTTCTTCCTGACCCGCTTCGGCACCTACCGCATCGGCCTGGTCAATTCGGTGATCGGCATGCTGGTGATCGGCATCACCACCTATCTCGCTCTGAACATGGAAGCGGCCAAGGCCGCCGTGCAGGAAGCGCAGGGCCGCCTGCTGCGGGTGGCACGCGCCTCCACCGTGGGCGAGCTCACCACCTCCATCGCCCATGAAGTCAACCAGCCACTGGCCGCCATCGCCAGCAGCGCCGAAGCCTGCCAGCGCTGGCTGGCACAGGACCCACCGAACGTGGACAAGGCCCGGCAGACCGTAGCCCGCATCCTGGCAGACGCGCACCGCGCCGGTGACGTGATCGCCCGCATCCGCGGCCTGACCCAGGGCGCGGCACCGGAACGACGCGCCTTCGACCTGAACCAGGCGGTGGAGGAAATGCTGGCGCTGTCGCGCAGCGAGCTGGACCAGCATGGCGTGGCCGTGGCGCTGCTGCTGGACGCCGATCTGCCGCCGGTACACGCCGACCGCGTGCAGGTGCAGCAGGTGATCGGCAACCTGATCCTCAATGCGGTGGACGCGATGGAGCCAGTCCCTGCTGCGGACCGGCGACTGTCGCTGCTGACCCGGCGTGACGGTCAGCGGGTCAGTCTCAGCGTGCGCGACCGTGGTGTCGGCCTGCCCGCCGATCATCCCGAGCGAGTATTCGATGCATTCTGGACCACCAAATCACATGGGCTCGGCCTGGGCCTCAGCCTGAGCCGTTCGATGATCGAGGCCAACGACGGCCAGATCCGCGCCGAACGACCAGCAGGCGGCGGTGCCTGCTTCGTGTTCGACCTGCCCATCGCCTTGGACGTTCAACATGCGTAAGCCCGCTGCCCCAGCCATCGATCCAGCGCCGATCGTCTACGTGATCGACGACGACCCGTCGGTGCGCGCCGCACTGGAAGATCTGCTGGCCTCGATGGGCCTGCAGGTGCGGGCCTTCGCCTCCACCCAGGCCTTCCTCGAACACGACCTGGAGGACGCGCCGGCGTGCCTGGTGCTGGACGTGCGCATGCCCGGCCAGAGCGGCCTCGAATTCCATCGCACGATGGGCAGCCACGGCCTGCAGCTGCCGGTGGTGTTCATCACCGGCCACGGCGACATCGCCATGGGCGTCAACGCGATCAAGGACGGTGCCATCGAGTTCCTGACCAAGCCCTTCCGTGACCAGGAGCTGCTCGATGCCATCCACAAGGGCATCGAGATCGACCGCCAGCGCCGCCGCGACGGCGAGGCACTCGGCGCGCTGCAACTGCGCTGGGACACCCTCAACGCCGGCGAGCGCGAGGTGGTTGACGGCGTGGTACGCGGCCGCCTCAACAAGCAGATCGCCGGCGACCTCGGCGTCAGCGAGATCACGGTGAAGGTGCGCCGCGCGCAGGTGATGCGCAAGATGGGCGCGCGCACCCTGGTCGATCTGGTGCGGATGTATGACCGCCTGCAGACGGGCACGGCATGAACGCGTACGTCGCGTTGCTGCGCGCGGTCAACGTCGGCGGCACCGGCAAGCTGCCGATGCGCGAACTGGTGGCGATGTGTGAGGACGCAGGCTTCGCCGATGTCCGCACGTACATCGCCAGCGGCAACGTGGTGTTGCGCAGCTCGCTCGACGAAACAGGCGTGCGCCAGGCCCTCGGCCAGCGGCTCCAGGCCTATGCCGGCAAGCCGGTGGGCGTGCTGGTGCGCTCGGCCAACGAGATTGCCGGCGTGGTGGCACGCAATCCGTTTGCGCAGGCGGCCGGCAACCGTGTGGTCGCCCTGTTCCTCGACGGCAGCCTGCCCGCCGACCCGCTGGACGGCGTGACCGGCCGGCGCGACGAACAGCTCGCACTCGGCACGCGCGAGATCTTCATCCACTACGGCGCCGGCATGGCCGACTCGCGCCTGCGCATTCCCGGCGCGGCACAGGGCACGGCGCGCAACCTCAACACCGTCGCCCGGCTCGCGACGATGGCAGCGGAACTCCGCTAGGGTTCTTCCGGAAGGCTGTAGAGCAACCGGTAGTCATGGCGGCCCTCGCTGATGGTGATCTCCAGCGTGCCGGCCAGGCCGAGCAGCCCGTCGCTGCCGGAATCGGGTACCACCACCACGCTCAGCTGCGGCGTGCCACGGGTCATCAAGCCGTTGTGCTGCAGGGTGAACCCACCGTGGCGCCCGGCCAGCGTGGCCGTCACCCGCTCCATCGCCACGTAGCCGGCCGAGCCCTGCACCGGGCTGCGGAAGGCCAGCATCTGGCCGACACTGCTGCCCTGCAGGTCACCATGGAAGACCTTGTCGATCGACATCACCCCGATCGGGCCGTCGTTGCCACTGATCGGCAGCAGGTTCACTTCAAAGGTACCGCGCGCTTCGCCCTGCATCCTGCTCTCCCTCGTCGATGGGTTTGAACGCTGCTACTTCTTCGTCGCCAGTACGATCACCCCGGCCAGCACCAGGCCGATGCCGCTCCATTCCCGCAGGGTCGGACGTTCACCCAGCAACAGATAGGCGAGCACGATCACCAGCCCCACGCTGAATTTGTCGACCACTGCCACCTTGGCCAGCTCACCACTCTGCAGCGCGCGGAAGTAGAACAGCCACGACGCACCCGTGGCCAGCGCCGACAGCACCAGGAACAGCTGCGTGCGCCCGGGCAGCAGCAACGGATTGGACCACTTGCCGGTGACCACCACCAGCGGCAGGATCACCGCCGCCACCACCAGGGTGCGGATGGCCATGGCCAGATCCGAGTCGACGCCCTTGACGCCCACCTTGGCGAACAGCGCGGTCAGCGCGGCGAAACAGGCTGACAGGCCGGCCCAGACCAGCCACTGCGGAACGTTCTGCATGCTGCGCCACTCCCGGTTCCCAGAGCACCCACTGCCCACGCTACTCCCATTGCCCGCCCGCGCAAGCACGGCAGCGACGCGTGCGGATCACGCCCGCTTCAGGCGACGCTTCAACCGCGTATCCATCAACCCCACGGCCAGCAGCACCGCACTGGTCAACCAGCCAGCGGCCAGCAGATGGGTGTGCGGCAAGACCACGCCCAACACGACCAGCGCCACGGCACCGATCAGATGCGAATACGGGGCGCGCCCGTACACAATGCGCTTGTACAAGGCGCTGCCCAGCAGATAGATCAACGGCCCCGCTACCAGCACCGTGGCGTAGACCGGGGTCACCGCCGCTTCCGGGTGATCCATCACCAGGTCGTTGCCCACCGCGGTGGCGATGATGCCGGCGATCAGCAGCGCATGCACGTAGTGGAAATTGGCGCCCATCCGCCCGGGGTCCTCGGAATGGGTGATCGCCGCGGTGGCGTCGCGGCTGGAGATGCCGAAATACAGCCACCACATGGCGATGGTGCCGGCGAAGGTGGCGAGCACCGCAGACACCACCGCAGCACTCCACTGCTCGACCTCGCTGAGCACGCCACCGGTAGCCAGCAGCGTCTCGCCGAGTGCGACGATGACGAACAGCTGGCAACGCTCGGCCAGGTGCCCGCCTTCGATGGTCCACTCGCGGGTGTGCGACCGGCCCAGGCCCGGAAACGCGAAACCGAACATCGGCGAGATGTATTCGCAGGCCACCGCCACCGCCCACAACGCCAGGCGCAGATTGCCCTCGGCGGCGGCGCCCGCCAGCCAGAAGCAGGCCGACACGCTCACCCACGCCAGCATGCGTCGGAAATTGGGCGCCAACGGATGGCTGCGACCGACCTCCAGCAGCACGAACGCCGTGCGCCCGACCTGCATGGTGGCGTACGCCCCCGCGAAGACCCAGGCGCGTTCAGCGAAGGCCTCGGGAATGGACGAGGACATCAGCAGCGCCAGCAACATGGTGACGAACAGCAGGCTGCGGATGCGTGGCGCCTCGGGATCGAACCAGTTGCTGACCCAGCAGGCGTACTGCCAGCCCAACCAGACCGCGAACCACAGCACCAGCGTCTGCATCACCCCGACCAGGTCCAGGTGATGCAGCAGATGGTGGCTGAGCTGGGTAACCGCAAAGACGTAGACCAGATCAAAGAACAGCTCTTCGTAGGTCACGCGGGCGTGGTGCCCATCGCGCTGGCGCAGGGCAGGCAGTCTCAGTCGTGTGCTCATGGCCGTCCTTCAGCGCGCCAGGCGCCAGTACAGCAGTCCAGCCAGCAGGGCCGGCACCGCGAACACCAGCAGCAGGATCGGCAGTTCCTCCCGCACGGCGTAGCCGACCTTGCTCACGCCCACCCACATGTTGGCAAGCGTCACCAGCAGCCAGGTGGCGATGAACGCGAGCAGGGCCGTGGGCAGCTGTGACTGGCCTACGCTCCACAGCCGCCCGAAGAGCAGGAATACCCCCAACAACAACACCACACCCACCATCACCAGAAGCACGTGCATGGTCCATCTCCTTGAGCCTGCTTGCAGGCTAGCCGCGGCCGATTCTGCGCTCCAGACGATGATCGTGGTTTCACCTTCCAGTTCCGACGAACAATCCCCGACCCGCGCCCCACATGGCAAACGCGAACGGTTCCCATTAGTATTGCGTCATCGCGCAGGGATGCCCTCCCCCGCGCGCGCCCCTTGCCCTTGCTTCCGGTCCGGATGTCCCAGCTGCCCTCCCTACCCCCTCCCGCGCTGCCGCTGGTCTCCTCGCTGGTGCGCCATTACGAGGAACTGGTGGAGTATCTGCGCCGCCGTTTCCGCTCGCCGGGGTTGGCCCGTGAGGTGGTGCACGATGTCTGCGTGCGTCTGCTGGAACGCCCGGCCGCCTACGATGCACGGCAGCCCATCGCGCTGCTGCGGCGGATCGCGCACGATACGGCGGTGGATCGCTGCCGCGCCGAGGATCTGCGCCGGCACTGGGTGGAGGCGCGTGCCGAGCTGCCCGATGACGCCTGCCCGCGCCCCGGGCCTGAGCAGCAGGCGCAGGGACAGCAGGCACTGCAACGACTGGGCGCCACCATCGAACGCATGCCCTGCCGCCGCCAGCAGGTCTTCATCCTGCACAAGATCCACGAACTGCCACAGGCTGAGGTTGCCCGCCGCATGGGTATCGGCCAGAAGGCGGTGGAGCGCCACCTGCGCCTGGCCATGGCCGATTGCCGACGGTCGGCTGGCCTGCGATGAGCCCACAACCGCCGCCGTCCACACCGCAACCGCCGGTCCAACCCGCAACCACCGACCAGGTGCTGGACCAGCATCGCGATGCCCTGAAGGAACGCTTCCCCATGCCCAGCGCGGATGCGCTGCAGCGTCGTCGCGGTGGGCGTGCGTCGAAGATCGTCCTGCTGCTGCTGCTGATCACGGCCACGGGCGTGTTCATTGCCGACCCGGCATGGCAGGTGCACGACTATCGGAGCGCGGTGGGCGAACGCCGCGGCATCCGCCTGCCCGATGGCAGCCATCTGCTGCTCGACGCCGGTACCCATCTGCAGGTTCGCAGGCACATCCGCTCGCGGCAGGTGGTGCTGGTGCAGGGCCAGGCCCGTTTCCAGGTGCAGCACTCGACCTGGCGCCCGTTCGAGGTCGAGGCCGGGGCGGTGCATGTGCGCAACTATGGCACGGTGTTCGACGTTGACCGGCAGGGTAGCCTCAGCGAGGTAACCCTGTGGCGCGGCGAGGTGGGCGTGCGTGTGGATGGCGGGGGCGCAGAGCAGCGCCTGAAGCCGGGGCAGCGTGTGCTGGCCCAGCCAGGATCGTTGTCTCCGCCGGAAGCGGTGGACCCGGATCGAGCCGACTGGACCCGTGGACGGCTGCAGTTCGACCGCATGCCGTTGGCCGAGGTGCTGCGCATCCTGCAGCGCTATCACGACCGTCCCATCGTGCTGGACGACCCGGTACTGGGACCGCTGCAGGTGTCAGGCGTCTTCGATGCCGACCGCGCCCAAACCGTACTCGCGCTGCTGCCCGAGATCCTGCCGGTACAGGTGCACACCGCTTCCGATGGCAGCCTGCATCTGCGCGCCCGCGATTGAATGTCACACCGAGGGTGGGTTGCGCGTCGTCCCATCCGGCAAGTGCTTGAACCCTTCCGAAGGACCCCCGCATGACCCGCCCTGTTCCGCCTGCCGCCCTGCGCCGGCTGGCCCCTACCCTGCTCGCTGCCTGCCTCTGTGCGGCCCTGCCCGCCACGGCGCAGACCGCTGCATCCGCGCCCGTCGAGCTGCACCTGCCGGCCGGCCCGTTGCAGGCCTCGCTCACTGCGTTGGCGCGGCAGAGTGGCATCCAGCTGTTGTTCGCCGCCGACAGCGTGAGCGGCCGCAGCGCCCCGGCTGTTGATGGCCGCTACACCCCGCGTGAGGCCCTGCAGCGGCTGCTGGCAGGCCAAGGCCTGGCGATGCAGGAACGTTCGCCAGGGGTGTTCGTGGTGAGTGCCGCGCCAGCGCCGGCGAAGCCGCGCATCCCGGCCCGGGCCGCATCATCGGCGCCGTCATCCGCCTCGACGACGTCGCTGGCCCGCGTCACGGTCTCGGCCTCGACCGCGCGCATGCCGCAGGGCGAGACCGCCATGCCCAATACCATCACGGTGCTGACCCGCGAGGACATCGCCCAGCAGCTGGCATTGGGCTCGGATGTGTCGCGGGTGCTGTCGTCGCAGATCCCGGCGTTTGCCCCGGCGCGCGAGAAGATGTCCAACTACGGCGAAACCATGCGCGGCCGCGGCATCCTGTACATGGTCGACGGCGTGCCGCAGTCCACGCCGCTGCGCGATGGCTCGCGTGATTCGCACACCATCGACCCGGCGATGATCGAACGCATCGAGGTCATCCACGGTGCCAACGCGCTGCAGGGCATCGGCGGTACCGGCGGCATCGTCAACATCATCACCCGCAGTGCGCCCAGTGAGCCGGGTGCGTTCCTGCTCGACACCAATGTCAGCTACAGCGCTGCCCTGCCCAGCCGCCACGACGACAATGGCCAGCGCGGCTCGGCCCTGGTGGGCGTGCGCGGCGAGCAGTTCGACCTGGTCGCCGGCCTGGCCCATGAGAAGCAGGGCCTGTACCACGACGGCGAGGGCCGATCGATCGGCACCAACGCGCAGGGCGAGCTGATGGACTCGACCTCATCGAACGTATTCGCCAAGCTGGGCTGGAACATTGCCGACGGCCACCGCCTGCAGGTCATGGCCAACCGCTATGAACTGCGCGGGCTGGACAACTACCTGGCCATCAACGGTGACTACCGGACCGGTCGCCCGACCATTTCGGTTCCCGGCGATACGCCGCTCGATCCGCCGATGAACCGCTCGCGTTCGCTGACGGTGGACTACAGCGCCGCCGACCTGCTCGGCGGCCGTTTCCAGGCGCAGGCCTTCGCGGTCGATTTCGAAGGCCGCTACGGTGCCAGCCAATGGGATCCTTGGGGCAACACCGGCGCCAATGCCGCCTGGGACCAGACCCAGAACGAATCGGACAAGCGCGGCTTCAAGCTGACCCAGAGCTGGAGCCGCATCGCCGACACCTCGCTGGACGTGACCCTGGGCCTGGACGGCCTGCGCGACCGCACCCACCAGGTGCTGCTGGCCAGTGGCATGAACTGGGTGCCGCAGACCACCTACCAGAGCCTGTCACCGCTGCTGCAGCTGCACTGGTGGCCGACCGATCACCTGATGCTGTCCGGCGGCCTGCGTTACGAAAAGGGCGAGCTGGAAGTGGGTGACTACACCACCCTGCCCCGCTACGGCGCACGCAAGGTGGCCGGCGGCAAGCCGACCATGAGCGAGACCCTGCCCAACTTCGGCGCGGTCTGGTACATCAACGATCGCCTCAACGCCTACGCCTCGTACTCGGAAGGCTACACCGTGGCCGACGTCGGCCGCGTGCTGCGCGCGATCAACCGCGACGGCCAGCGCGTGGACAGCCTCATCGACCTGTCACCGGTGGTGTCGGACAACCGCGAGATCGGCCTGGAGTACGACGATGGCCGCTTCAGCGGTGACATTGCCTACTACACCTCCGAATCCAGGCTCGGCTCGGTACTGATCTACGATCCGGGCATCGATGCCTATGCGGTACAGCGCCAGGCCACCCGCGTGGAAGGCTTTGAAAGCAACCTGCGCCTGCGGCTGGGCGACAGCCGCCTCGGCCTTGGCTACGCACGCGCCAACGGCCGCTACGACGCCGACGTCGACGGTCGCCTCGACAGCGACCTGGCTGGTGTGAACATCGCGCCGAACCGGCTGACTGCGTTCTGGGAACAGAGCTGGACGCCGCAGCTGAGCACCCGCCTGCAGGCCAGTCACGCCTTCGACCGCGACTTCGACCTGCGTGGCGCGCGGGTGGCCGAGTTCAAGGGTTACACCACCGTGGATCTGGTCGCGCGCTATACGCTGGACAAGCATGCCTTCACGCTGGGCGTGCAGAACCTGGCGGACAGGCAGTACATCAGCTACTACTCGCAGACCACGCCGTCGAACCCGAGCTATTTCTCCGGCCGCGGCCGGGTGCTGACGCTGGGATGGCAGTACCGGTACTGATCCATGGCGTCCTTATGGGAGCCATGAAATCTATGCGAGACGCGATGAAGGAGGCCCATGCTAGTTTCTGGGCCTCCTTCAAGCGGACGTGGATCATGCGTTTTACCCTGCTCGCCTTCGCCCTGGCCGTCGCTCTTCCGGCCGTCCACGCCAGCGCCGCCGAGGCACCGCTGCCACAACTGCGGGCCTATACCGTGGATGCGTCCTGGCTGCAGCCGATGGCGCCGCTGCAGGTTGCCGACCACACCTGGCAGATCGGCACCGAGGACCTGACCGCGCTGCTGGTGCAGACCGCCGAGGGCGCAGTACTGCTGGATGGCGGCATGCCACAGATGGCCGGTCACCTGCTGGACAACATGAAGCTGCGCGGCGTGGCCCCGCAGGACCTGCGATTGATCCTGCTCAGCCATGCGCATGCCGACCACGCCGGCCCGGTCGCCGAGCTCAAGCGTCGCACCGGCGCGCATGTGGCGGCCAATGCAGAAACGGCGGTGCTGCTGGCGCGCGGCGGCAGCAACGACCTGCACTTTGGCGACGGCATCACCTATCCGCCGGCCAGCGCCGACCGCATCATCATGGATGGCGAAGTGGTCACGGTGGGCGGCATCGCATTCACCGCGCACTTCATGCCGGGGCACACCCCGGGCAGCACCGCCTGGACTTGGACCGACACCCGCGATGGGAAGCCGGTGCGCATCGCCTACGCCGACAGCCTGAGTGCACCGGGTTACCAGCTGAAGGGCAATCCCCGTTATCCGCGCTTGATCGAGGACTACAAGCGCAGCTTCGCAACGGTACGGGCGCTGCCCTGCGATCTGCTGCTCACCCCGCATCCGGGCGCCAGCAACTGGAACTATGCCGCCGGCAGCAAGGCCAGCGCCGAGGCACTGACCTGCAACGCCTACGCGGATGCGGCCGAGAAGAAGTTCGACGCGCAGTTGGCCAGGGAAACGGCCGGGACCCGCTGATTCCGAAGCGTCGAGCTTGCTCGACGGAGCCGCAGAGCAGTCGAGCACGGCTCGACTCTGCAAAGAGCAAGTCGGCCGCGAGGAAAGGTGCCGGTCAGACCGACCGGCACCACCACTGGCTGTCAGCCACCTTGCCGGTGCTGGGCAAACGGTTCGGTGATGCCATCGTTGCGCACCAGCTCGACGGTGTACGGCTGCACGTAGCCGTCCGGCATTTCCATGCCCGGCGAACCGGCCGGCATCCCGGGCAGCACCAGCCCGCGCGCGGCCGGGCGTTCGGCCAGCAGGCGCTTGATGTCCTCGGCCGGGATGTGACCCTCGACCACGTAACCGCCGATCTCGGCGGTATGGCAGGACGCCTTGCCGACCGGCACACCCAGGCGGACCTTGATCGGGTTCATGTCGTCGGCGTCGCGCACATCGACCTGGAAGCCGGCGGCCTTCAGGTGGTCGACCCAGATGCCGCAGCAACCGCAGCTGGCGGTCTTGTGCACGATGGCGACCGGCAAGGCTGGATCGATCTTGGCCGGGCTGGCCTGGGCCGGTGCCGGTGCTTCGCTGGCGACCGGTGCCGCGGAGGATTCTTCGGCGGCACGAGCGCAGGCGGTCGTGGCCAGCACGGTGCCCAGCAGCAGGCCGAGGGAGAGAGTACGGTTCATTGAGTGATTCCTTTGCAGAGGCGGGCAACGTAGCCCGCCGCCCGCGCATCGAAGGCGCGGGCAGAGTCGAGAAAAAGTCGAGCAGCCATGGCAGGCGCTTGAGCGCCTGCAGGAAATCACACGATGGGGGGACGCAACGGGTCCGGCATCGGCGGCGATGCGCGTTGCTGGGAACGGGCGGCTACAGGCGCCTCGCGCCACGGCGAGGCTGGCGTTCCGCTCAACGTGGCCAGCATGCCAAGACAGGCCGGCGGGCATTCACACTCACCGCTCTGGCAGGCCGCCGGGGCCGTATCATCGCAGCAGCCGGCTGCCGCCATCGCGGCCGCGTGCGGTGCAGCGCAGTGATCCTGATTGGCCGATCCGCCGTACGAAGACGAGGCAAGCGCCAGCGCCGGTGCATTCAGCATCAGGGCGACAAGCAGCATCCAACGCAGCAGCAGGCCAGGCAGGTTCACCCGCCGATGATAGCCGATGCAGGCGCCCTCAGTGGGCTGGCAACGACCCTGACAGCTTGACAACCACGCGGTCGACTTGCGCGACGCCCCTTGCTATGGCGAGATGGCAATCGTGCCACCCTGCATTGCCACGCCCCTGCCCCTGTCCCCGACACGGAGTTTCCCTCATGAATGGATTCATGCGAACACTGCTTGTGGTGCTGCTGTTGTCGTCCGCGACCATCACCCACGCCGAAGAACCAAGCGAAGATGAAGCAAGCGAACGCGCTGAAGTCTCCCGGCAGGCACAGCAACTGCTGGAGAAGCAGGATTTCGCCAGACTGGAGCAACTCGCCAGTCGTTACCGGGATACGGATCGCTACTTCAGCAGTGGTGTCTGGAAGCTTTCGGCGTACTACGTAGGCATCGGCTATGCCTTCAGCATGAGCAACCGTGACCCGGCCTACTGGCAGGGTCGCGAGAAGCTCGTGCAGGCGTGGATCTCGCGCTACCCCAGGTCGCCGTCGGCGCGCCTGGCCATGGCTGAGATGCTCAGCCGCCAAGGCTGGAGCATCCGCGGCCCCGGCTATGCAAATACGGTGAAGGAAGAGGACTGGGCACCGTTCAAGGCGCTGCAGCAGCAGGCCGTTGACTACCTGCTGAAATACAAGGACATCGCCAGCACGGACCCGTACTGGTACGAGTCGATGGAACACCGGGCGATCGAACAGAGTTGGGATGCAGACCGCTTCTTCGCATTGCATGACGAAGGCATCGCGCGCTATCCGGGCTACTTCCCGCTCTACTTTGCTGCCGTGCGCTATTTCGCTCCGAAGTGGGGCGGCGATCCGGCTGGCCTGGAAGCCTATGCACGCAGGGTCATGGCTGCGGCCCCACCGCAGGACCAATACATGCTGTACGCCCGTATCTACTGGGTCGCCTCGCAGCGAGAGTACGAGGACCGTTTGTTCACCGCGTCGAAAGTGAACTGGCCGACCATGAAACGCGGCTTCGAAGACGTGCTGTCACGTTATCCCTCGCCATGGAACCTGCAATCATTCGCGTACTTCGCCTGCCAGGCCAATGATCCCGTCAAGGCCCGTGAACTGCTGGCGCAGATCCAGGAACCGATCGTTGGCGCTTGGCGGGATACGGCCAACTATTTCCGTTGTTCCTTTGCTCTGGATGAACCCAACCCACATGCCGAAGGCCCATAGGACTGGATTCATCCACTGCTAGGCGACCGCCGCCATCGCCCGCATCCGCACCGGGATCGACTTGGCCGCCGGCGTGCCGCTGAGGCGGTCGTAGTAGTCCAGCGGCAACAACGGGTTCAGTTCGGGGTAGTAGCCGGCCAGCGCGCCGCGCGGCATCGGGTAGTCCAGTACGGTCAGGCCCTCGATGCGCCGCTGCACGCCATCACCGCTGATCGTCTCCAGGCTGACCCGCGCCTCCTTGTCCAGCCCGCGCGCCAGCCGGTCCTCGATGTTCATGAACAGCACCATGCGATCGTTGTACACGCCGCGGTAGCGGTCGTTGTAGCTGTAGATGGTGGTGTTGTACTGATCGTGCGAGCGCACCGTGGCCAACCGCAGCATGTCCGGGTCATGTACGGGGTCGTCCACGTCCAGGCCGGGCATCACCAGGATGTTGGCCTTGCCATTCGGCGTGGGCCACACCCGGCGGCGCGGCGGAATGTCCAGATGGAAACCGTGTGGCTGCCGGATGCGCTCGTTGAAGCCGGTGTAGATCTCCGGATACACCGCAGCAATCAGCTCGCGGATGGGTGCGTAGTCGTGCATGCAGCCGGCCCAGTCAACCCTGCTGTCGGGCAGTGTGGCCAGCGCCATGCGGCAGACGATTTCGACCTCGGGCAACACATCGGCGCTGACCGGTTCGAGCACGCCGCGCGAGGCGGTCACATTGGACATCGCGTCCTCGATGGTGACGAACTGCTCACCGGCCGGTGTAACGATGCGCTCCGAGCGCGCCACCACCGGCAGGATCAGCGCATCGCGGCCATGAACCAGGTGCCCACGGTTGAGCTTGGTGGCGATCCCCACGGTCAGGTCCAGGCCACGCATTGCCTCGTACGCGCGCGGCGTATCGGGCACCGCATGGATGAAGTTGCCACCCAGGCCGACGAACACTTTGGCGCTGCCGTCCAGCATCGCCTCGATGGATTCGACCACATGGTGCCCATGCTCGCGCGGCGGGTCGAAACCGAACACCTGCTGCACGCGGTCCAGATAGGCCGGCTTGGGCTTCTCGTCGATGCCGACGGTGCGGTCGCCCTGCACATTGGAATGGCCCCGGATCGGCCCGATGCCAGCACCGGGCTTGCCGAAGTTGCCACGCAGCAACAGCAGGTTGGCGACCTGCTGCAGCAGGCGCGAGCCGTACTGGTGCTGGGTCAGCCCCATGCCGTAGCAGATCACGGTGGCATTGGAGCGGATGTAGATCTCCGCACAGCGACGGATCTGCGCCTGCGAAATGCCGGACACCTGCACGATCTCGTCCCAGTCCTGCGCCATCACGTCTTCGCGCAGCGCCTCCAGGCCCACCGTGTGTTCGGCGAGGAATGCATGGTCGAGCACACGCTCACCCTGCGCCTCGCGCTCGAACATCACCTTCATCATGCCCTTGATCAGGGCCAGGTCGCCGCCGATGCGGATGTGCACGAACTCGCTGGTGATCTCGGTCGAACCGAACGTGGCCATCTGCACCATGTCCTGCGGCTCGGCGAAGCGGATCAGCGCGCGCTCGGGCATCGGGTTGACCGCCACGATCGGAATGCCGCGTTTGCGCGCCTCGACCAGGTTGCTCATCATCCGCGGTGAATTGGTGCCGGTGTTCTGGCCGATCACGAAGATCGCCTCGGCGTGCTCGAAATCCTGCAGCACGATGGTGCCCTTGCCTACCCCGATGGCCGGCGGCAGGCCGCGGCTGGTCGGCTCGTGGCACATGTTCGAGCAGTCCGGAAAATTATTGGTGCCGAACTCGCGCACGAAGATCGAATACAGGAACGCCGCTTCGTTGGGCGTGCGTCCGGAGGTATAGAACTCGGCCTGGTGCGGGCTGTCCAGCGCCTGCAGGTGGCGGCCGATCAGTGCAAAGGCGTCGTCCCAGCTGCACGGCACGTAGTGATCGGTGGCCGCGTCGTAGCGCATCGGCTCGGTCAACCGGCCCTGCATCTCCAGCCAGTAGTCGGTCTGCGCCATCAGCTCGGTAACGGTATGCCGGGCGAACAGCTCACGACCGGCACGGAACTGGGTGGCTTCCCAGGCCAGTGCCTTCGCGCCGTTCTCGCAGAACTCCAGCTTCTTGCGTTCGTCGGCATCGGGGAACGCGCAGCTGGGGCACTTGAAGCCACCGGGCTGGTTCATCGCCAGCAACGCCTTCGACCCCTTGCCGATCACACTCTGCTGCAGCAGCACCTTGGCGGTGGCTCCGGCGGCACCCCAGCCACCGGCGGGCTGGTTGTAGGGCTTGTAACGCGGCGGCTTCTGCTCGGACATGTTCGGGAACCTGACGGGAGGAACGCAGCAACAATGGGCACAACGCGGTCCGGCGGCGCTTTCGGACGCACAGCCAGCCCCACAGTCAAACACGGCCTGCACGGCTTCGCCAGTGGGTGCGCGCTGTTTTCAGCGCAGCCTGCCATGACAACGGTTACACCTGCGTCAGCGCATGGCCACTGCGCTATTCTCGATGGCGTGGGTGGTCCACCACCTGCGTATCTCCCTTGTCCGGACGCGCTGCATGCCTGATTCGACCCCACCGCACACCCCGCCTGCCGGCACGGCCCAGCGCCCGTTGCAGCGCTGGCGCAGCGAGGGGCGACAGCCCCTGGTCGACGTGGTGGCCGAGGAAGTGCCGGTGGCGCTGCGTTACAACGAAGCCGCCTTCGCGGTGATGATGGCCACGCCCTGCGACCTGGAGGACTTTGCGCTTGGGTTCTCGCTCAGCGAGGGACTGATTGCTACGCCCTCGCAGCTGCTGTCGATCGACATCCGCCCACAGCTGGAAGGCATCGAACTGCAGATGACCGTGGCCGAGGAGGCACCCGGTGCCGGCCTGGACCCCGCCAATGGGCGCCTGCTGCCCGGCCGTGGTGGCTGCGGCCTGTGCGGCACGCGCCAGCTGGAAGAAGTGCTGCGACCGCTGCCGCAGATCCGCGAACGCCGCAGCTATTCCGCCACCGCCCTGCAGCGGGCGGTGGCGACCTTGGCGCAGCACCAGCCGATGAATGCGGCAAGCGGTTCGGTCCACGCCGCGGCCTGGGCCGACGCCAGTGGGCGCATCGGTTGGGTACGCGAGGACGTGGGTCGCCACAACGCACTGGACAAGCTGATCGGCGCCCTGCATCACAATGAACACACGATCGAGGGTGGTCTGCTGGTGATTTCCAGCCGGGCCAGCTACGAAATGGTCAGCAAGGCGGTGCGCGCCGGCGCCAGCGTGCTGGCGGCGGTTTCGGCGCCGACCGCGCTGGCGATCGACCTGGCCCGCAGCGCCGGCCTGTGCCTGGTCGGGTTCGCACGGGAGAGCGGGTTCAATGTGTATACCCATCCCGAGCGGCTGCAGGCAAACGACAAGTAGCATCGACTGGGTAGAGTCGACTGTCAGTCGACTGCTCTTCGTTCAGCCCCCCGAAAACCCCGCGCTGCGCGCGATAGTCGACTGACAGTCGACTCTACCCGGTCGGCTCCATTCAGACCGGCCCGGGCGGCCCGCTGCCACCCGGGCCGAACCGAATCTCAGCGCAGCGCGACCTTCGGGAAGTCCACCGGCACGTAACGCTGCGTTGTAGAGTCGACTGTCAGTCGACTGCTCTTCGTTCAGACCTCCGAAAACCCCGCGCTGCGCGCGATAGTCGACTGACAGTCGACTCTACCCCGTCGGCTCCATTCAGACCGGCCCGGGCGACCACTGCCACCCGGGCCGGGCCAGGTCTCAGCGCAGCGCGACCTTCGGGAAGTCCACCGGGACGTCAAACGCTGCGTTGTAGAGTCGACTGTCAGTCGACTGCTCTTCGTTCAGCCTCCCCGAAAACCCCGCGCTGCGCGCGATAGTCGACTGACAGTCGACTCTACCCGGTCGGCTCCATTCAGACCTGCCCGCGCGGCCCGCTGCCACCCGGGCCAGGCCAGATCTCAGCGCAGCGCGACCTTCGGGAAGTCCACCGGGGCGTCGAATGCTGCGTTGTAGAGTCGACTGTCAGTCGACTGATCTTCGTTCAGACCCCCGAAAACCCCGCGCTGCGCGCGATAGTCGACTGACAGTCGATTCTACCCGGTCGGCTCCATTCAGACCGGCCCGGGCGACCGCTGCCACCCGGGCCAGGCCAGGTCTCAGCGCAGCGCGACCTTCGGGAAGTCCACCGGGACGTCAAATGCTACGTTGACGTAGTTGGTGAACAGGTTGAGCGCGACGTGGGCGAGGATCTCAACGATCTGCTCATCATCGAAGCCGGCCGCACGCAGCGCCTGCACATCGCCATCGGCAATCTGCGCACGCTGCTCGACCACCTTCAGCACGAAGTCCAGTGCAGCGGCGGTAGCCGGGTCGTTGGACTGGCCGATCTGCGCAGCGGCCATCTGCTCGCCGCTGGCGCCGGCCTTGCGGCCCAGCGCGGTGTGCGCGGCCAGGCAGTACTCGCAGGCATTGCGGTTGGCAATGGCCACGGCGATCTGCTCGCCCAGCAGCGGCGACAGGCGACCGCCGCCCAGCGCGCCGAACGAACCCCACATGCTCTGCAGCGCGGCCGGCGAATTGGCCACGGCGCGGAACATGGCCGGGGTGGCGCCGAAGGCGGCGTGGACCTGGCCCAGCAGGGCCTGACGGTCGGCGGTGGTTTTGGCGGCATCGATCAGGGGGACACGGGACATGGTGGATCTCCTTGGGAAAGCGCCCGGAATTGGACGACCCGCTCATCCTAGGTAGACTCCCCGGACGAATCAGGCGCAATAAACCACACATGTTGTCCATTCATCCATGAACGTGTCCGCCGACGCTTCCGCACCCGACCGCCTCTCCTCCCTGTTGGAACGCTTCCGGGTGCAGGCCGCGCTGTTCCACAGTGGTCCGCTGTGCGGACGCCACGTCTTCGAGCCGCAGCCTGGTCGTGCCTTCCTGCACATCCTGCGCCAGGGTGAAATGGAGGTCCGCCATCCCGGGGGCGATATCGCGCTGCCCCGGTTGAAGATCGACACACCCAGCCTGCTGCTGTATCCGCAGCCGCTGCACCATGTGTTCTTCAATGCACCGCTGGATGGCCCGGATTTCATCTGCGCCACGCTGGACTTCGATGGCGGCGCGCGCAATCCGATCGTGCAGTCGCTGCCACCGGTGATGGTGGTGCCGCTGGCGGCGATCGGCGAACTGGATGACACCCTGCACCTGCTGTTCGCCGAGGCCGATCGCCAGCGCTGCGGTTCACGGCTGCTGACCAACCGCCTGTTTGAGGTGGCGCTGATCCAGATCCTGCGCTGGGTGGTGGACCACCCGGATGCGGCGGGCGTCAGCCATGGGCTGATGCGCGGGCTGTCCGATGCGCGGCTGGCCCGTACGCTGGTGGCGATGCACCAGGCGCCGCAAGACGATTGGACGCTGCCGCGCATGGCTGCGACTGCCGGCATGTCACGCAGCGCGTTCGCGGCGGTGTTCAAGGAGGTGATGCAGGCGACGCCGGCCGCTTATCTGCTGGACTGGCGGCTGAGCCTGGCCTGCGCGCAGCTGCGGGCAGGCGTGGCGGTCAAGCAGGTGGCGATCGAGCTGGGGTTTGCCGATACCGCCTCCCTGTCGAAGGCGTTCCGCAAGCGGCTGGGAGCATCGCCGAGGGCGTGGCTGGCCGCGAACGCCGCGCAGGCTGGGCAGACGCGCGAGGGGTAGCGTCGACTGTCAGTCGACCAGCGCGCGAAGCGCGGGGTTTTCGTTGTCTGATTGAAGAGCAGTCGACTAACTGTGATCTCTCTGTACGTTGTTCATCCGGGACATCTTTGGAAAATGGTGGTTACCACACCTCTCCAGACCCCAAAGAGCCCGGATGAACCACCATAAAAATGCCCGTTTGACCGTCCATAGTC